>NZ_JBEZLL010000039.1:0-74175 GCF_040652135.1 Streptomyces sp. NPDC048295 | reverse complement strand
CTCGGCCGTGGAACTGCTGGAGACTCGCGCAGGAGGAGAAGCCTGGTGCACAGATCTCCGTACGCAGTGGAGCACTCTCACGAGTACGCCGACACCGGTCGCCCCGGCGGTGACACCGTCGACGTTCCGCCGCTCGTTGAAGGGGGCGGGTGCGGAATTCCTGACCGGTCCGGTGCGGGAGTTGTTCCCACATCTGCTGCGCCACGCATGTGCGGCGCACAACTATGAGAACGGCATGTCCTTGTGGGAGGTCCAGAAATTGCTGGGACATATCTGGGCAACCACGACGGTCCGGTACCTCGCGTCCGTACATGCGGACCCCGAGGCGGCGGGCCGTGACGCCTCCGAGCGGGCCGCCCAACGGCTGCTCCTGGACCAGGGGAACCTTCGGTGAAGTGGAATCTGCGCATGGTAGCGGCCCAGCGGGACATCTGGCGTCCGGTGCAACTGCTGGCCGCGTTCAAGGCAGTGGGGTTCAACCCGTCGCTGAGCAAGACCTCGGCACTGTGGGGCGGGACGCCGGTGACGGTCCGCCTGGAGGATCTGGACATGATCTGCCAGGCACTGCAGTGCACGGTCGCTGACCTGATGCAGGCCGAGCCGGTCGCCATCGCCGAAGCCTCTGAAGAGCAGCCGCAGTCGCTGGCGGCGGGCGAGGTGGCCAGGGCCAGGCCCGGGCCGGTGCACCCGGTACCTCGGCGCGATGGGCCGCGCCGCCTGCTTCCGCCGAACTGAGGCTGACGTGGAGCGGACGCGGCAGTGCCGCGAGTGCCTGACCTGGGGTGTGTTCGCCCGTGACGTGTGCGGTGGCTGCAAGGAGTGGCAGCCCGCCGCCGGGCCGTCGGCGGAGTGCAGGCTGTGCCGGCACCGGCAGCGGGTGAGTATCGACGGGCTGTGCCGCCTGTGCCTGATCACCCTACGGTCGCAGGGGCGTGCCCCGGACTTCGATGATGCGCTCGGGCCGGAGGACATCCAGCTGATGGTTCACGTGTCCGTCGGTCGGCTCGGCCTCGCCCTGCCGTTGTCCCGCGGCAGCGTACGGCCGCGCAGCCAGCGGCGGAACGTGAAGGCCGGACGCCGGGCAAGGCCGCATCTGGACGATCAGGCCGTAATCCCTGCAGCCGTGCCCGGGCAGGGGGTCCTCCTCCCCGCACAGCGGACGGTCGATGCTCTTCACCTGACCCGGATCCGGGACCGGACCTGGCCGGAGTGGCCCCGGCTCGCCGCCCTGGCAGCCGAGATTGCCGGCGAGCGCCAGGTGAGTAACTCCTGGCGGCGGATGGTGCTGAGGCTGGTGCGGGCGGCCTTGTCGATGCGGGATGCCGACGGCGCCCGGCTCGTTGCCGAGGAGTACTTCGACCAGCTTCCTAAGGACGGGACCGGCGGCGCCGTCGAAGTCCTGCGCCGCGCCAGCCTGCTCATGCCGCGGACCCAGCCCAAGAACCGATGGCCGACGCGCAGTTGCGGTCACTGCGGCTGCTGGGGCGTCACCAAGGGGCTGTGCCGGGGCTGCGAGAGCTGGAAGCACGAGCCGGTCCGCTACCCCGTGGCCAGCTGCGCCCGCTGCACGCGCACCCTGCCGTTGTCCACGGTGGCCGGCCTGTGCCGGGGCTGCCTGATCCACATCCGCGAACACGGCCCTGACACTCCGGGGCACACCCAGCTCCAGCTTGCCCTGGGCAAGCGGCCCGTCACCCAGCTCAAGCACCCCGCCCGCTTCCTCGGCTACGACACCACCGCCACCACGCACCGCACCCGGGCCCGGGAACGCGCCCGGCGCAGGCCGACGCCACGACCCGTCTCCGAGCATCTCGTCGACCCCCAGCAGGGCACCTTGTTCCCGGCAATGCGCGACTGGAGCAGGCTCGCCTCGCTCACTGCGGACGAACTACCGGCCTTGACCCCCGACGCGGAACGGCTGCTGGATGGCTTCACCCGGTTCTGCCGCGCCCAGCTCCGCGTCACCGACCCCAACCCGCACGGTCACACCGCAGCGTTGCGCGCGCTGCGGATCGTGCTGGCCCACCTCGGCGCCGCGGCGCCCGTCCACGAAGCCGACCTGCGGACCCTGGCCCGTCTCGATCCGAACATCAGCGCCCAACGGGTCATCGGATTCCTCACCCAGCTCGGGCACCTCGTGCCCGCACCCACCGTCGATCACGACCAGGCCGCCATCAACCGGCTCACCGCCACCTTCCCCGACCCCATGCGCACCGAACTCCAGCACTGGGTCACTGTCCTCAAAGGCGAAGGACGCCGCCGCCACCGGCCCCTACCCACCGCCACCATCCGCGGCTACCTGTGGCAGGCCGCACCCATCGTGCGTATGTGGAGCGAACACACCACCACCCTGACCGCCATCACCCAACAGGACATCCACGACGTCCTCACCCGCACACCCGGCAAACCCGCCCGCAGCGCGCATCATGTCCTGCGCAGCCTCTTCGGCGCCCTGAAACAACAGCGCGTCGTCTTCCGCGACCCCACCCGCGGTATCCACCTGCCCGCCAACCCGCCACTGCCCCGCCCCCTGCCGAGCGACCGGCTCGCCGGCCTCCTCGACCGCGCTCACACCCCCCTCGCCCGCCTCCTCGTCGCCCTCACCGCCATCCACGCCGTCCTGCCCTCCCAGGCCGCCGCCATCCCCTTGCGTGACCTCGACCTGGCCAACGGCCGCCTCCGGCTGCCGAGCCGCACCCTCTACCTCGACTCCCTCACCACCGAGCTCCTGTGCACTTGGCTCAGCCACCGCCAGAACACCTGGCCCGCCTGTGCCAACCCCCACCTCCTGGTCAGTGCCCAGACCGCCCTCGACCCCGCCGGTCCACCCGTCGGCAAAACACTCCTGCGGAACGCCATCGGCCGCACCGGGCTGACCGCCCGCGCCCTGTGGCAGGACCGGATCCTCGCCGAAGCCCGCCACAGCGCGGACCCCGTCCGCCTCATCCGCCTCTTCGCCCTGGCCGACTCCACCGCAATGCGCTACGTCCAAGCCGCCCACCCCGAGAAGACCGGCCGCCTACACCCGTGACAGCCGTTGATCGTCACCTCGAACCTGCACCCCTCAGGCTTCGATTCGATCATGCCCAAGACCCTGGCCACCGCTGCTATCGACCGGCTCCTGCACCATGCCCACATCGTCCTGACCGAGGGCTCCACCCTGCGGTTGACCCAGGCCACCAGCGGTCAGGGGGGCATCCCGCCGACTTCGTCATGAGTGATCAACCACCAGCCGTCAGAACGTCCCTTTGCCTCCGGTCACCCGGCCAGCCATGCGCTGCCGGAACTCGTCGAACAAGCGGAAGAACGTGTCCAGCGGCGGCGCGTCGGGAACATGCCGCTCAATCGCGCTGACCCAGCCCAAGGCCATCGGCAGGCCGTACTCCCGACTCAGCTACGAGGCGAACGGTCCGGAGGAGGGATGGAAGGCGAACTCCTCATCCACTCTGCGGACCCGCAGGGCTACTGAGTAGCCGAACAACATCGTGCTCAGCTCTTCCAGCGAGCCGCCAAGAACCCACATGCCGGGCAACTCCTACCGCCTCTCCCACACCCGCGCCCGGCGGCGACGAACACAGGATGACCTGCGGCTTCACACCGATCACCCCGCCGTGAGCCGACAACCCCATCACGAGCGGAGGGACAGCAGGATCCGGCGTCTATACAGGTTGATGCCAGCGACTTCGACCATAACCTCATCATCAATCTGCAAGACGCTCTCAGGCTGATCCGCATCCCGCTCTGCAAGCTCATGGATCGGAACCAGTCCCGCGAAAATCTCGTGGACTTGCACGAACGCTCCGATCCTCACGACCCTCTCCACCCGGCCCGGAACCACGCGACCGAACTGAACGCGAGCAAACTCCTCAAGCGGATCCGGATAAAGCGCCTTCAGCGAGAAGGAAGCCCGTTCCCGCTCGACATCGACGCCCAGGACCACGATGGTGACCTCCTGTCCGACCTCCACAATGTCCGACACCGCCTCGAAATGATGAGCCCAGGTCAGCTCAGCCACGTTCACCAGTCCGTCGAAGCCTCCGATGTCGACGAACGCGCCGAACCTCTCGATGGACGACACCACCCCTTTGCAGACCTGGCCCCGCTCCAGCGTCTCCAGGACCGTCCGGCCACCTCGGCCTGCCGTCTCCGCCATACCGTCAACCCTTCGTCAACGGCCAAGACTCTCACGTCAGACCCACGCGAGGAAGGCGACAGAGCAGCCTGAAGAAGGGGCCAACTCTCGTTGCTGCTTCCGGCCTTGAAGATCAGGAAGTGGGGCCAGAACTCGTTGTTGGGTGGGGCCACGACTCATCGGTGAAGCCACCCGGATGTCCCACTGTCCGTGGACAAAGGGGTCGTCGAACCAAGTTTCTTCCGGCCGGACTGCCAAGCGGGACGCGAACCGACGCGGGTCTCCCAGCCCCAGCAGCTGCCGCGCGCGGGTTCCAGCTCATGCACGTCCAGGAATCCGCGAACCCGCATGCTTCCCGCCTGAAGGCGCACGCGCTCGATCCGGTCGGCATCCGGGTGCCGGCCCTCCCCCAGGAGCAGTTCGGCCTGCCGCTCGCTCACCACATCCCCGGCCATAAGGCCGACAGCGGCCAGACCCCGGCCCCGCCAGACCCCGGGCGGGACACCGGCCTCGTCCTGGGCGTCGCGCAGCGCCTTACCCGCGGGGCGGTGGCCGTCACCGACCATCACGCCGCGGAAGAGGTAACGCACCCCGTCACCCGGACGGAGCGCCGATTTACTGATCACCGGGCCATGGAACACCGGACACGACCTGCGCAAAAGCGCGATCCGAGGTCCTTCCCGCCGGGCGGGAGGCCATCACCAAGTCTTTACCGCAGCGCCCGCCAAGCGGGCCGTCACGACAGCCCGCGACGGTAAGCCGCCGACGTGTGCACAGTGCGCCGCATGAACAAGGAACTGCTCCACGGAGACCTCTGCCCGCTGTGCCGCCGCCCTCTCACGCTGCGCACGACCGTCGAAGTCCGCTCGAACACGCCGTACCCCAGCCGCACCGACATGGTGCCCCACTGCGAGAACTGCGCCGGCGACACGCCCTGCGCACAGGAGTGGGCCGACCTGATGCGCGCCCGCTACGAGAGCTGACCCTGGCCGTGCGAATGCTGCGCGCCGACCACACGAGCACCACCAGCCAGGATCTTGAAGTCCATCGCACCCCTCGGGTAAGGGTGTTGCGACGACCACTAGGGAGTGTATTTGGTTGTGATCAAGGGGCTGCTCGTGTGAGGTCCTTGACCCAGATCACCGAGGCGCGGAAGTGGAGGCCGGCGAGGTAGCTCCCCGGGGTCTTGTCGTAGCGGGTCGCAATGCCTCGCCATGCCTTCATCCTGTTGATCGCCCGCTCGACGGTGTTCCGTTCCTTGTAGAGCTCGGTGTCGTGACTGACGGGCCTGCCGCCCCCACTGCCCTTCTTCTTCCGGTTGGCGGCCTGGTCCTTCTTCTCCGGAATGACCGCCTTGATACGGCGTTTGCGCAGGTGGGCACGGTTGCCGCGAGACGAGTAAGCCTTGTCTCCGGCGACCGCGTCCGGCCGGGTACAGGGACGGCCGACAGGCCCGCGCACCCGCACCTTCTTCAGGACAGGGATGAACTGTGGACTGTCCGCTGCCTGGCCCGCGGTCAGGATGAACGCCAGCGGGCGGCACTTGCGGTCGGCGGCGAGGTGGACCTTGCTGGTCTGCCCGCCCCTGGAGCGTCCGAGGAGGGCGGCCTTCAGCCGGAGTTTGCGCCGGCGCCGGACGCGTCTTCGTTCTTCCCGCGCGGGATCGCTTTCGGCCTCCCGCCCGCTTTGTTCTTCGAGGCCGCCCCCTTTGACCTGGCCTTCTCCTCCTCGGCAGCAGCCTTCTCCAGAGCGGTGACGATGTCCTCGTCGAGGTGCATCCCGGCCGCGTCGTGGTGGGCACGGGCGGTGGTGGAGTCGATGCTGACCAGGGACAGATCCACCTCACCCTGCTTCGCGGCTTCCGCGATCAGGCCTTCCAGCAGGGCCTCGAAGACCCCGGCGTCACGCCACTGGCGGAAGCGGTTGTGGACGGTCGACCAGGCGCCGAACTCTGCCGGCATCTCCCGCCATTGCTCGCCCGTCCTGAACCGCCAGATCACACCCTCGAACTGCTGCCGCAGCCGCTCGGGATACGGGCCGTACTCGCCGATCGGCAGATACGGCTCGATGAACTCCCACTCCGGATCGGTCAGTTGCACTCGCGTCACGTAAGACGGTCTACCGGACCAGACCGTGCCACGAAGGCACATCCCGCAGATTGATCACGACTCGATACGCTCCCTAGAGCGGAAGGACGTGGGCGCGCGCCAACCGTGCCCAGACGGCGTGCCTAGGTGGTCCATCCCGCGATGAAGTTCTCGACGACGTTCTGTGCGTAAGCCCGTTCTTGAGCCTGGTCGGCAAGTTCGGCGTTGATGCGTGCCAGCACGCGGGCGTGAACATCGGCGTCAGCTACAGGGCGTGTGATGCGAGTGAGGAACCATTCGTACATCTGGATTTCCTCGCCCGGCACTGAGAGGCGTACATGGCCTCCGGTGAAGTTCCCGGTGATCCAGCCGTGTGCCCGGCCAAGGTTCAGCGCTTCCTCGACTGCCAAAGGGGCGAGGCCGGTGAGCTGAACCAGCTCGGAATGGTTGACGTTTACGCCTCGCGTATCAATCAGGTTGCCCGTACCAAGGTGATCCGCGAGAACGAACAGGCAGGCCCTAACCGGCCCCGGGAGGTCGGCGGCGAGCATCCTTTCAAGGTAGTACTCGCGCTCATCGCTGAGTGTCTCGGAGTCGTGGATGAGAGCACGCCTGCGCGCCAAGTGTTCGGCGTGCTCCTTCTCCTCTTGGCTCTGTTGCTGGCTCAGATGTTCAGCAGCTTGGCGGTAGGTGCTGCCGGTCTTCGCCGCGTGGGCACGGATGCGGTGCTTGTGGGTGTTGGAACCGTTCTTGGTCATGGCGCTTCTCCAGGAGGTTCCCACGCTTCCCCGGGGTCAGCAGGGGGATGGCTTTAGCTGGATGCACGGGCCCGTGCCGGGGATGTACCCGGGTGAGCCTGGCCGGTCTGGGTCGCAAACGGCGTGGGCGTCGCGACAGCGGCGGGTGGCGTTCGTGTCATGCCTTTTCCATCGTAGAAGTCGCCAACTCCCGTCTCTGGCCTGATCGCCCACTCGTGGGCGTGGTGCGCGCGGCGTAGCGGGCATTTACGACACCCGTCGCACATATGGACTGATTGCCAGAAGCCATCTGACACTCCTAGTAATGTTCGCCCCATGAGCATCCCAAGCCCTCGCGGGGACCGTGAGAAGCTAATCACCGCTCTCACGCCTCAGCTTCGTCGTCTGCTGAAGATTCGGGCGTTCGAGCACGGTATGGACATCCAGGACGCTGCGGAGCACGCAATCCGGGTGTGGTACGACGTGCCGAAGCCTCCCGAAGCGGCCACCGACGGGGCCAAGACCTGGGGCACCTTCCTGCCCCCCGGCGAACCTGAAAAGTTCAAGGAAGAATGCAGTGCCCGCGGCGTGACGTACGTTCAGGGCCTCGCCCAGGCGCTCAATCTCTGGCTAGAGGCACACCCCTCCCCCACAACGCCTCTCACCGCGCAGCCAGTCACGCGGGTCATAGTGGCCAACCAGAAGGGCGGCGTCGGAAAGACCTTCATCAGCAGCGGCATCGCGCAAGCCCTCGCAGAGGCTGGCAAGCGGGTCCTGATCGTCGACTACGACCCTCAAGGGCATCTCACCTCAGAGCTCGGCTTCGAGGAACTGATGTACGAGGACGACGTGGAGACCCTCCTCATGCACATGGAGGGAACGGCTAAGGGCGACATCCACGACTTGCTGGTGGCCTTGGACCACGAGCGCTTCGGCGAGCGTCTGCATCTGCTGCCGGCTTCCGACGACGCCTTCCTTCGCGACGTGTCCTTGTCCAAGGTGTCCTTCAGCGAGGCTGCGCTGGAGCGCGCGCTGGAGCCGCTGGAAGTCGACTACGACGTCATCATCATCGACGGCCCGCCCAGCCTCGGGCTGAACATGGACACTGCCCTCTACTACGTACGTCGCCGAGAGGGTGAGCTTGCGGACCGCTCCGGCGTGATCACCCCGGTGTGGGCCAACAAGGCGTCCCACCGGGCGTTCAAGCTACTCACCAAGCAAATGAACGACCTTTGCGTGAAGGGCCGGATCAAGGTCGACTACCTGGGGTTGGTCGTCAATGCCTACGACAGCCGCCGCGGAAAGCTCGTCAGCCAGAACAAGGATCAGTGGGAGCGCAGCGCCTCCCCCGCCGTTCTCGCTGTCATTGGGGACCTGAAGGAAGGGCGCGAGGCGAGTGACGGGGAGATCCCCCTGCTCGAGTACGCCCCCGAGAGTGAGCACGCGAATGCAATGCGGGATCTGGCGAAGGAGTTGGCGGTATGAGGAGGACGAAGCCCCGTAACCAGGGTGAGCGCGTGACGCAGGGTTTTGCGATCGACCCGGAGGCTGCGGATCTGACCGAGACTCCGCGCAAAGTGCGGACCCGCGCTCAGATCATCAAGGGTGAGGGTCGTCGGCCACCGGCGGCGGTGAAGCTGAACGCTCTGGCCCATAACCCGTTCAACCCTCGTGAAGAGCTCTCGGAGGTTGAGGAGACTGCCGAGTCGCTGCGGGCCAGGGGACAGGTTCAGCCGATCACGGTGGCACGACGGGAAACGTTCCTGTCTGCGCACCCCGGCCAGGAGAACCTCCTTGGCGATGCCGAGTACGTCGTCATCGACGGCAACCGTCGTCTGGCCGCCGCTCGTCTCGCCGGGCTCGATGAACTCCGGATCGACGTCAACGATGATCTGGCCGCGAGCGCTGCAGACATCCTGGAATCGGCGCTGGTCGCGAATGTTCACCGCGTGGACGTGCCCCCCTTGAACCAAGCGAAGGCCATTAAGGGCCTCGTCAAAGTCCACGGTTCTCAAGGCAAGGTGGCCAAGCGGCTCGGGAAGACTCCCGCCTGGGTTTCGCAGCGCCTGGCCCTACTAGAGCTCACCCCCGATCTTCAAGGGAAGGTCGAAACCGGCGAGTTGAAGGTAGAGCCAGCACGCCGCATCGGCCGCCTGCCGAAGGAGCAGCAGGCAGCAGCGGCGGCGGAAACCGTTAACGCCGTTAATACCCCCCGCCAGCGCTCTCCTCGAAGGGTGCTGTCGCAGCGGGATGGCGACGAAACCGTTAACGCCGTTAATACCTCTGCGGCGGAGGCGGCCGATGAGAGCTCGGTGGCTCCGACCGTTAACGCCGTTAATAGTGAAGGAGGAGCGCCTGCTGGATCGGTTTCGCTGGTGATCTCTTCGGTGTCTCCCGCGGAGGTGGTGGACGCTCTGGTCGCGCGGCTCTCTCCGGCTGACCTTGCGGTGGTGGCGGAACTGCTGCTGGAGCGGCTCGGTGACGATCACAGCAACGCTCCTGGTCGAGAGTCAGCGATGGCGTAGCCGTGCCAACACAGATCCTCATGGCCGACAGCTGTCCCTTCGGCTCTTAAGCCGGTTAAGAGGTCAAAACGCAAGAAGGCCCGTACTTCCCCGCATTGAACTGTGCGGGGAAGTACGGGCCTTCGCCGTGCTGGCGTCAGGCTGCCCAGGTAGCGGGCGCATCGTGGTCGGGGTTGGGGAGGCCGTCGGCGGTCGCCGGGGCTGCGGGGTGGCGCATGGCGGTGACCGGGACGGCGCCGGGTTCGTCGGCCGACGCCCACACCATCCTCCAGGCGTCGTCCCACTCGCAGGCGCAGCCGTGGTCCGGGTGCGGGTGCCGTAAGAAGACGCCGTGGGTGTGAACGGCGCGCGGGATGCGGGGGATGAGCACCGAGGGGTCGTCGCCCGGGTACAAATGCAGGTTGCGCCAGCCGTGGATCCGGGACATGTACGCGGCGGCGGCCTCGATGATGTCGGCCCACCGCTGGTGTCCGAGGGCGAGGAACGCGACCGGATAGAGGTGATCGTCGGTGGCGTCGTCGATTCCGGTGACGTAGAGACCGCGATGGGCGACGAAGCCGCTGTCGGCAGCGTCGTCGGCGCATGGGGTCCAGAGCTGTTCGACGGGGTGCATGGTGCCGTCGTCGCCCTCGCTGGTCTCGATCTCGTACGGGGTCGTGGTCACGCGCTCACCCCTTCGAGGGCGGCGGCCAGGAGGACGACGGCGTCGGCCTCGTACGGGTCGGCGAACAGCTGGTGGTCGCTGACGTCGAACGGCGCGTACCGCGCGCCGACGCGGTACCCGGGGATGAGGGTGGTCTTTTGTCCGTCCAGCGCGGCGGTGATCCGGTCGTGGTCCTGCTGGGCGTGGCGGGTCTGGGTGTACGGGCCGAGGCGCAGCAGGGTGTAGCCGTCGAGGCTGTCGTCGCGTTTGCGGGCCTCGATGTAGAGGGCGTAGTGGGCGAGTTCCATGCCGAGGTCGTCGGGCAGGGGAAGGCCGGCTGCGGCGTGGGTGAGCATCGCGTAGCCCGGCTGCCAGAAGCCGAGGATCGCGGTGGTCTGGCAGCGGAGCCAGCCGCGGTCGGTGTAGCGGAGCTGGCGGCCGTGGAGGTAGGCCGCGGCGTGCGGGGTGTCGGGGTGGACCAGGGCGACGGCGATCATGTCGGGGCCGTGGTCGTCACCGGGCCGGGTGTGTGCACGTTCCACGAACGGCCCGACGCGCACGGCGATGTCCTGGGCGCTGCCGGGCGTCCAGGGCTGCGGGTTGCGCAGCGCGGTGAGCGTCGCGCGGAACTGGTCGACGACGGCCTGGTCGGTGGGGGAGAAGGCGCCGGCGTTGCCGCAGCGGCGGAAGAAGGGTCGCTTCATCGGGTGGGCTCCTGCTCAGAGGTGAGGTAGCGGGCGCGGGCGGCTGCGCTGAGGATGTCGGCGTGGTCGAACGCCAGGTGCTCCGGCAGGTTGTTCAGGGGCCACCAGCGGGCGGTGCGGGCGTCGTCCCCGGCAACCGTCCGAGTACCGGCGGGAACGACGGCGAGGTAGGCGTCGGTGCTGTACCTGCCTCGCGGGTCACGGCCCGGCTGGTCCCAGGTGCCGATCGCGCGCAGCTGGTCGGGGTCGACGCGGACCCCGGTCTCCTCCAGGAGTTCCCGGGCGGCCGCCATGCGGCTGGTCTCCCCCTCGTCCTGGTGGCCACCCGGCAAAGCCCAGTCGCCCTCGAACGGCGGCCAGTCGCGCTCGACCAGCAGGACGTTGCCGTCGGGCGTCAGGGCGACCACGTCGGCGGTGTAGCGGATGGTCTCGGTCTCGGTCATGTGCACCTCTCGGTGAAGTGGATCAGTGGGCGGTGGTGTCAGTGACCACGAGGAACTGGTCGGTGCGCAGGTCCATCACGACGTGCGCGTCGAGGCCCTGGGCGCGCTGGGCGACGGCGTATTCGTCGGCGGGCCAGGAGCCGCAGGGGTGGCCGGCGGGGAAGCGCCCCAGGACGGTGCGCAAGGGCGCGACGGTGGTCATCGGTCACCGCCGTTCACGCGCTCGTAGATGTCGATCAGGGTGGTGATGGCGTCGGGGTTGTCGGCCAGGCCGACCCACTGCCCGCTCGCGGTGAAGACGGGGACCTGGTCGGTGTCGGTGTCGGCGTCGAAGATGACGACGTAGTCGCCGTACCTGTCGAGCACCATCTCCCCCAGGACCGGGATGAGCGCGGTGTCGAGGACCTCCAGGACGTCCGCGGTGAGCCGGGCGGGCTCGCCGGGCGTCGTCGGCTGGAGCATCGTGCCGGTGACGCGCAGCAGGTCGCCGGGCTGTATGCCGGTCAGCAGCTCGTGGACGATCCCGGCGGCCGCGCTGGTGCAGGAGACGACCGTGTCGGAGGCGTCGTCGGGAAGGGGGTCCGCGTCGGCGGGTCGGATGGTCAGGTCGAAGGTGGCGGTGCCACGCGGGCCGGGGGCGGGGATCGCGTCGGCCCACCCGTCGACGGAGCAGTGCTTGGTGTCCATCAGCTGGCCTCCGCCAGGGTCTGGGTGGGGCGCGGGGAGCGGGGGCGGGTGGTGCGCTGCACGAGCACCAGGAGCTCGCAGTTGCGCTTCTGCTCAGCGGGAGTGAGGGGCCGGGCCGCCGCGCCGCCGTGGCGGTGCCAGAGCGGAGAGGCCGGCGGCTCGGGGTAGGCGAGAGCGTGGTCGACGTCGCGGTCGGTGCTGCTCATGGGACCTCCGAGGGGGGAGGGGTTCAGGCGTGGGTGGCGCGCTTGGTGCTCTTGGGCTGGGTGTCGGAGGCGAACCTGCCGAGGCGGGCCTCAACGGGGTTCGCGGCGATCCAGTCCTCAGCGCACGCCTTGTGGACGGGCTCCCCGGAGTGGGAGCGCATCGGCTGGAAGTCGGGCAGCTGCTGGAACACGCGCTCCAGCAGGTCCGGCGTCGGCTTCCACGGGACGACCTGTCCGCGCGCGGGGACGGGCAGGGGCAGCTCCTGGACGTGCTGGAGCACGAGGTGCCAGGCCCCGGGGTGTGCCCACGGCGAGCAGAGCGGCGCTCCCTCGAGGTCCTGGTGGCAGTCGGTGATCCGGGCGATGCCGACGACCGCGCCGGTGACCAGCTGGCGGTCGCGGATCGTGCGGCCGATCAGCGGGACGCGCAGGGCGGGCCGGTCGACGGTCTGGCTCGTGTGCAGCAAGACCCAGCCGGTCCGCCACCGGCGGGGCCGGTTCTCCACTGTCTTGGCTCCGGCGAGGATGCAGGCCGCGTACGGCTGCCGGATGCTGATGCCGCGGATCCAGTCGCCCTCGGGCAGGGTCACTGTGCTCATGCGGCCCGCCCCCACACCGCTGTGCCCGGGCGTCCGGCCCGGCGCCCGTTGATGGACGGCACGGTGCGGTGCTGCGCCGTCGCGAGGACCGCCCGGCCGGAGTGCTTGCCGTCGTAGAGAGCAGCGTCGGCGGCCCTCTGCAACGCGGTCAGGTCGCGGGAGCCGACCGAGGCCGGGGCCGCGGCACCGACCGAGGCGGCGACGCTGACGGTGCGGCCGTCGTCCAGGGTGACCGGCGTGTGCAGCATCCGGACCAGCTGCTCCAGGCGCTGCGCGCGGCGGTCGGCCTTCAGCTCCAGGACCACGGCGAACTCATCGCCCCCGAGCCTGCCGACGGACGCGCGCGGGCCCGCCCAGGCGGTGAGGCGGGCTCCGATCGCGGCGAGGACGGTGTCGCCCGCCGCGTGTCCGAGCCGGTCGTTGATCTGCTTGAAGTGGTCGGCGTCGACCATGACCACGGTCGCCTTGTCGCCGTGACGGGCCAGGAGCCGGCGGGCGCGGACGGTGTAGGCGTCGCGGCGCAGCAACCCGGTCAGCGGGTCCTTCTCCTTGGCGGCGATCTGCTTGAGCAGCACGGTCGCGTGGACCGCCCAGCCGGTCAGCGGGACAGCTGCGGCGGTGATCAGAAGGGTGCGCGGGCCAAACCGGCCCGTCGGGTGCAGGACGGAGTCCATACTGGTGTCTCCCACTCGTCTCGTACGGGATCGGGAACCCGGGGCAGGCGATCGGTTTCGACGCCTGGAGCGCCTGTCCCGGGGCGAATTCACATCAGGCTGTTGGGGTTGACCCACGCCGTGGCGGTGGCCTTGTGCCAGTCCAGGACCCAGCCGGGGCGCAGGCCGCGCGCGGCCCATCCGTCGCTGGAGTCGTCGGGGGCCGGGAGGCCGGCGTACTTGTGCTGCACGGCCCGGTCGTAGGCGTTGTGCGCGGCGGCCAGGGCCTCGCCCGGTCCGGCGGCGCGGCCGGTGAAGACGTGAAGCCCTCGCCGTTCCTGGTCCGCCTCGTGGTGTATCGGGACGTCGACCTCGTATCGGCGCATGACGTCCAACTCCTTTCCGTGTTGAGGGACCACCGTGCCGCCCCGGCCTCCGTCGTGCGGAGGCCGGGGCGGCACGGAGCGTCCGTCAGGCGCGGTAGGTGGGCGGGCGGACTCCGGCCCGCAGTTCGCGGATGATCGAGCAGGGGCCCGTGGTGGCGCAGTACGCGTCGTCGGTGTCCGGGAGGGCGTTGCCTGTGGTGCCCCACATGTCGCGGGCGGCCGCGTTCACGGCGCGCAGCATCTCGCCGCCGTTGGGGCGGCATTCGCTGTTCTTGCCGACGCCGTGCCGGGCGGCGCTGATGAGGTGCTGGCGGGCCTGGCGGGCGGCCCAGCGTCGGCTGTCAGGGCCGGTGTTCTCGTGGACGTGCCCGCAGTCGTGGAAGGTGTCCATGTGGCAGCCGGTGCAGTGGTAGGTGACCAGCTGCTGCGGCTCGCTGTCGGGAAGCCACTTGCCTTCGAACTCGAAGACGATGACCTCCGCGCCCGGGATCTCGGTGTGAGCGAAGGCGGTGACGAGGCCGACGCCGTCCGCGATCCCGCCGCGCGCGGCCACGTTCCAGAACGTACGGGGGAGGAAGGCGTCCCAGCCCTTGCCGTGGGGCCACTGGGCGTACATGACGCCCTGCGAGGCGTCGAAGGTCGCGGTGCCGTCGGCGTTGTCGCGCTGGTACTGCTCGATCTGTGCGATCGACCCGAAGTACGTGGCGGAGAACTCCTCGGACTCCAGGAAGATCAGGCCGTACCCCTCGGGGCGGGTGTCGTGGCCGTTGTCCTTCAGGATCTCGACCATGTCCTCGTAGCCGGGGTTGCCCGGGGCCATGGTGCCGACGAGCGGTAACCGGTACCGGTCGCAGCTGGTGACGTGGGCCGGGTTGGTCGCGCTGATGTTGTGCGCGGTGCCGTACGTGTTCTTGATCGTGATGCTCATGGCTGGGTGTCCTTCCCGGGGGTAACAGCGGATGCCCGGCGTCGCCGGGTCGTGTGGGTTCGGGGTGTGGGTGAAGCGCCGGCGGCACGGCTCACGGCCGGGATCCGCGGATGTAGTCGATGGCGCTGGCGACATGGGTGTTGGCCATGAGGCTGCCGCCGGTGTCGATCCGGTCCCGGAGCTCGTCGAGCCGCGCCCACGCCGTCGTGAGCTGCTGCACGAGCCACGCCTCATCGCCGGTGCCGTCCTCGCCGAGCCGGGCTTCGACCGCGGCGAGGCGGCCGGCGTCCTGACGGCTGGCTTCCAGAAAGGCGTCGGCCCGACGGAGCTCGTCGGCCGTGAACGCGGCCTCAAGGCTCCTTGCGGCGTCGGCCCGCGGGTCGTCGGCGTAGGCGGCGAAGCCGCGCAGGTGCACCACGAGGCGGGCCAGCTCCCAGTCGCTCCGGCCGGGCTCTTTGCTGTCTTGGAGGAAGGTCATCGCGTGCTCCCAGCGCTCTCGCGGAGCACCGCGGCGGCGTGGCCGTCGGGCTCCTGGTCCACAGCGGCCACCGGGCCGTGGTGAGTGCAGACGCTGTCCTCGTCGTCGTCCAGGTCGCCGTTGAGCGCCCGGAAGAGGCAGACGACGCTGTAGGCGGGCGCCCAGGCGTGGGCGGTGCACTGGTCGTCGTGCGGGCACGGCACCAGGACGTCGAAGCCGTAGTCGCCCTCACCGTCGACGTCGGTCCGCAGGGCGAGGGTGAGGCGCTGCTGTCCGAGGCGGATCTCGGCGACGCGGTCGCCGTCGGCGATGTCCGAGCCGTCGCGCCACCTCCACAACGGCAGGATCTCCTCGCCGAACATGCGGCGTACGAGGTTCAGGTCGCCGAGGCCGGCGCCGCCGTCGAGTCCGAGGTCGGCCTGCCGCTTCTCGCTCAGGCGCTCCAGGTACGGCAGGAGCCGGGGGAGGCTGTCGGAGTAGACGATCTCGGGGAAGCCCTCGGACTTCAGCGTGCGGCGGGAGGCGAACATGTCGTCGTGCTGCTGGGCGACCACCTTCTCCGGCACCGTGCGGTTGGCCGGCCGCGGTCCCTGCCGTTCGATGCAGATGCTGCCGGGGGTGGTGAGCAGGACCGCGATGGGGAGCATGTCGTGGCGCTTGGCGGCGGCGACCAGCGGCTTCCTGGCGGCCGGGGTGACGTTGGTGGCGTCGATGACCGTGAACAGTCGGCGGCGCATCCTCGCCTCCAGGAGCAGGTGCAGGGCGGCGACCGCGTCGCCGGTCGCGTCCTGGTCGCCCGCGTCGTCGCTGATGACCTCCCGCAGTGCGTCCAGGGACAGGACCTGCGAGGCGGGCCAGGTGCGGGCGAGGGTCGACTTCCCGGCGCCGGACGGGCCGATGAGGACCACGAGGCTGTGCTCGGGCATCGGCGGGTAGCAGATCAGCTCGGTCATGCGAGATCTCCTTGCGAGTGAGGTTCCGGGCAGCCCGGATGAGGCGCTGCCCGGCGTTGTCGGTGAGTAGGGCGGCGGCCTCGTGCAGGTAGCAGAAGGCGGCGGTGCGTTGAATCAGGCGGCCAGCCGGTGGGTGACCGGGGCCGTGGACGCGAAGTAGGTGTCGGGGCTGGGTTCGTAGCCCTTGTCGCAGGGGTCGCAGCGGCCCTGGGTGCGCAGCGGGAGGCAGAAGTAGTACCGGCGCAGGCATTCGGGGCACGTGGACCTCGCGGCCATCGCCCGGTCCAGCGCCCATTCCTGCGCGAGCGTCGGCGTCCGCTTCGGCCGGGCGAGGCTCACGTCGTAGAGCCAGCCCCGGGTGGGGTGGTTGCACGACTGGTCGGGCCGGTACGAGCACCCCTTGCAGCGCAGGACCGCGACCGGTCCGTGCCCGCCGGGGCTGAGGCCCTTGTCCCGTAACTGGCGGCGCGTGACCAGGCCCTCGGGACAGGTGCGCCGGTCGTACTCCGGAAAGGTCGCGGTACTGCGCAGCACCTTCTTGACCTCGCGGCGGCGCCCCTTCTTCCGGGGGCGGGGCATCACCGGTTCCAGGCGCCGGGGAGCCGGTCGGGGCGGTGCGGGTAGCGGGGGCGCTGCGGGCGAGGCCGGCTGATCCGGCGGCGCGGGCGGGGGATGAGCACGAGTGATCTCCTCCAGTCGTCGAGTGGACAGGGCTGCGCCCCGCCGACGTCGTGCTGGTGTCGGCGGGGCGCAGCGGGTGGTGCGTTCGGCCAGGCGGCCTGTCCGGTCCTCGCCCGGCCCCGGGGTGCGGGGCGGGGCGAGGACCGGGCAGGGCGTCAGGTCAGCGGGCGGTGCGGGCGCGCAAGTTGTGGCAGCGGTTAGGCGGCCTCGTCGCTTGTCTGCGGTCGGCCGCCCAGGGCCACTTTCGAGGCTTTCCCGTCCTTGATCCGGTGGATCTTTCCTGCCTTTTCCAGCTTGTTCAGCACGTTCGCGAAGGTCGACTCCGTCACCCCGCAGGCGGCCTGCAGCTGGCCCCGTTCCACGTAGTCGATGTCGTCGGGGTCGATCTCGTCGCCCTCGTCGACCATGTCCACATACATGGGGTCGGACTCGTCGCGGAGGGCGGCCAACACCTTCTCCTCCGACGTCAGCTCCTTGGCCACCTTCGGGAGGTTGACGCCGGCGAACACGGTCCCGGCCTCGCCGGTCCCGCCTTCGCCGTCCTTCTCCTCGAAGCCCGGGATGGGAGTCATGGCCAGCTCCTCCATGTACGCCTGGTCACCCCACCAGGGCACGTCGACCGGGGCCAGGATGTTCTCCGGCCGGATGTGCCCGGTGGCGTCCTCCAGGGTGTCGATCCGCATCATGCCGGCGCGCCCGCCCGGTGCCGCGACGTAGCCGAGGCCGAAGGTGCGGCGCGGGTCCGACTCCGTCATGGTCGGGTCGTAGACCAGCGAGTCGTCCTCCTCCACCCAGACCGGCGGGATCAGGGAGGGGTCGATCCCCTCGAAGCCGGGGGGAAGGTCGCCGAGGTTGATCTGGTCGCTGTCGGTGCGCAGGATGATCCAGGTGCCGCCCGCCAGGAGGTTGGCGCGGATCGCCTGCTCTCCGCCCAGCTGGTCAAGGTTGACGGTCTGGTTGATCAGGACCCAGGGCATGCCCATGGACCGGGTCAGGGAGGCGCCGTCCTTGACGATCTTGATGGCCTCCTTGCGGTTCGGTGCGCCCGGGGCCAGCATCTGGGCGGCCTCGTCCAGGATCGTGGCGCAGTACGGCCGCATCGCGGTCGGCTCGAAGTTCTTCAGTTCCAGGCGGGCGGCTTCTTCGATCCGGTGCTGGAGAGCCCACCAGGAGATCCGCATGGCGCCCAGGGCGCCGATCTGCGTCAGGCCGCTGTAGGCGGCCATCTTCGGGATCGCGGGGTTGCTGGCGCCCTTGGGGTCGCCGTAGATCTGGGCCATCTTGTTGGCGTGGTACGCCAGGCTGATCATCTGGCCCGTGCCTCCCTTGCCGGAGCCGGTGGTACCGGCGATCACGACGTGGAGGGCGCCCAGCTTCGGGTCGAACAGCTGGATCTTCGCGGGGAAGCCGCTCACGATCTTCCCGATGTTGACCCAGCCGCCGGGGGTGGCCTTCAGCGAGTCCAGGCCCTGGAAGTCGTGGCCGGCCTCCAGCGGGTTGTGGTCCATGACGCGGATGATCGCGCGCCTGGGGTCGCGCCGTCCCGGCTCGTAGGAGACGAGGTCGATGGAGCGGCGCAGCGCCCCGGCCAGCTCCCCGAGGTTGACGACGCGGGGCAGTGCGTCCAGGTCGTCGTCGGCCACGACGCGCGCCACCTGGCCGCCGGTGTTCGCGTCCTTGCCGACCTCTTCCAGGTGCGTCTTGGGCAGGACCCGCGCCTGGACCCGCTTCCAGGCACCCTGGAGCGTGGAGGGGTCCAGCTCCGCGCGCTGGGTGTACCAGACGGTGAGGAACGCCTCCCCGGAGTGCGCGCCGTACTTCATGTCGATGGCGTCGGCCGGGCGCCTGAAGAGGCTGGAGATGGATTCCTTCGACACGTTGACGGAGTCGCCCAGGGCCGCGGTGATCCGTCCCTCCCAGCGATCCTTGTAGATCACGACGTCGGACAGGACCTGGTTCTTGTGCCGGCCGTTCTTCGGGTCGCTGATCACGCGCCCCCAGGCCGCGATCATCTTGTCGGCCAGGGACACCGGGCCCGGGTTGCCGGTGTTGGCGGGGGCGGCCTGCCCGGTCTGCTGCGCCTGCTCCACCTCGATCTTCTGCCTGCCGAAGACGCGGCGCAGGCGCCAGCCGGTGAAGACGACCGCGGCCCACCAGCCCAGCGACAGGATCCCGGGAACGGTCGTCGGCTCAAGGACGCCGGCCATCAGCGCCTCGGACGCCTCGGCTCCGCCGAGCTGGCCCAGGGCCAGGCCCATTCCGGTGGTGATCGTGGAGATCCCCAGGGTGTCGCGGTGCGCCTGCGCGATGTCGATCCCGGGGAGGTGGTTCGCCCAGCGGCCCAGGCGGTTCATGTAGTTGGCCCCGGCGAACGTCGCACCGGCCAGGAAGCCGGCCCCGGCGTAGGCCGCTGCGTTCGGGTCCAGGTAGGGGGCCAGGATGCCCGCCCCGATGGGGAGGACGATCTGGAGCGCTGCGGCGGCGCGCTCCGCAGGCTCCGCGTTCGGCACGGTCTTGGTGATGGTGGGCATCGGGGGGAACTCCTGTCTGGGTACTGGGGTCCGCAAAGGGCGCGGCCGGCCCGCGGGGTGCGATCCCCGGGGCCGGCCGCGCCGGTGGTGGGTGGTGCTATTCCTGTTCGAACCAATCGCGGCTGACCTTCTCCAGGTCCGTCACGTCGGAGCGGTCGAAGGCTTCCTGGAACCCGGCGTGGGTGGTGCGGGCCTGGTCGCCGGCGGCTTTCGCGGCCTTCGCGGTGTCGGTCGTCTTCGACGCGTAGGTGAGTGCGCCCTCCGACACCCCGCGGATGATTTTCGCGAGCTCCTGGCACTCCGCCAGGGAGTCGCGGTCCACGCTCTTGGCGCCCAGCGCGTCCGCGTCGGATGCGGTGTCGTCGGCGAGTTCCTTGATGTGGTCCGCGGCTTCCTTGACGCCCTCCGCGTTGCGGGCCAGGGCCTTCTCCTTGGCCTCCGTCTTGCGTACGAGGGCCTTGTACGTCAGCTCCGCCATGATCGAATCTCCCGTCTGGTGCTACGCGGCGGTCGCGTAGGAGCCCTTGTCGTTGTAGAAGCGGAGTTCGGCCGGCTTCGTCTCGTCGCTGTCGACGACGGCCTTGTACAGCGGCGCGTACCTGGTCCCGATGTTGGTCAGGACGACCCGGCACATCTCCGCCGCCCGCTTCGCGCGCTTGTTGAGCTCGGCGGCCTCCGCCGCCTGGGCCTTCGCCGCGTCGGCCAGCTTCGTCAGCTTCGCGGCCAGCTTCTCCCCGCCCTCGACAGCCTTCGCCTGCTCGGCCAGCTTCTGGCAGTCCTTCGCCTCGTCCTCCGCGGCGGCTTCGAGCGACTTGCACGCGTCGGCCACCTTGATCAGGTGGTTCTCCTTGGACTCCAGCTTGCGTTCGTACTGCTTGAAGTTGCGCAGCTCCTTGCGGCTGATCGACCCACGGGCGCCCTCCGTGCCCAGGGCCAGGGTGTTCGCGTCGATCTCCTTGACCAGGAGGGGCTTCACGTCCGTGCTCACTCCGTCGTCTCCTTCATCCGGCGGGGCGATGACAAGCGTCTGGCCGTTGGGCCCGGTGACCGTCGTCCCCTGCTGCTTCGGGGTCTGCTGTTTCGTCTTGTGCTGGGCGTGCGCCTTGTCCAGCCGTGCGTGTTCCTTGCCGTTCTCCTCCTTCTTGTCCTGGTAGCCGTCCTTCGCGCCCTTCGCGTACGCCTTCACGTGGTCGACCACGTCCCGGACCGCGGAGCCGTCGCCGTGACCCGTCTCCCGCGAACGCTGGAGCGGGGTCCGGTTGTCGGTCCCGTTCGAGCTGTGGCCGGCCGCGCCGTTCTTCCCGGAGCCGCCGCTCGAACCGGAGCCGCCGCTCGAACCGGATCCGCCGCTGCTCCCAGAGGAGCCGCCCGAGCCCTGGCCGCCGCCGCCCTTCTTCAGGTCGACCTTCTCGCCCTTGCCCTTGTCGGCCTTGTCCTTCGAGGCGCCGGAATTACCGCCTGACGAGCCGCCCGACGTCGATCCGCCGCCGTTTCCGGAGGCACCGGCCTTTCCGTCCTTGCCAGCCTTTCCGCCAGCTCCCGAGTTTCCCGAGGAGCCGTCCTTCCCTTTACCCCCGGAGTCCTTCGGCCCCTTGGAGCCGGCGTCCTTCGACGAACCTCCGCCACCGTTTCCGCTGGTGCCGCGCCCGCCGCCGGATCCGCCACTACCATTCGAGCCGGACGAGCCGCGCCCACCGCTTCCGGTGGCACCGCCACTTCCACCGCGCCCGGTGCCCGTGGAGCCGTTCCCCGTGGAATTACGGCCCGAATTGCCACCGCTATTTCCGCTGGAACTTTGGCCCCCTCCACCGGCCCCTCCGGAGCCGTTTCGGGTGGGAAGTCCAGGCGACTTCATGACCGTGGTGGTGCGGGCCTCTTTCACCTGGTGCGCACTGGCCCTGGCTTTCTCCAGATCCAGCCGTTTGTTCGCGGCCCCGCCGCCCTTCGCCCAGCGGGTCGCACCCGCCCGGATCAGCGTTTTGAACACGCCTTCCTTGTGCCGGGCACCGGCCGCGTCGGATCCGGCCCCGGTCAAATCCTCCGGGGCCTTGAACTGCTCGCTGGTGACGCCCGGGGAGGAGCGGTCCACCACTTTGTCGGGGTCCGCCTTCGCGGCCGGATCGTCGCCGTCCGGCCTGGCCCCGGCGCCGGTCGCGGTGACCGGTCGGGCGGGCTCCACCGCGGCCATCAGGGCGGCCATGATGCCGGTGTCCGCGGCGGGTGCCGGCGCGGCGGGGGCGGCCGGCGCAGCGGGCGGATCGGGGGGTCCCGCGGGGACCGGGGGCGCCGTATCGGTCGCCATGTTTTCCTCACTCTCCGTGGTCGCGGTGGTTCCTTACTCCTTACCTCCCAGCGGAGAGCAGCCGATCAGCCGGATCATGGGGGTCCGATTGCGGCGCTCTCCGCCAGGGAGGGAGGGAGTAATTAATCACCGTGCGTGACTACGCGTCGGCCTTCTTGCCCTTGCGTGCGAACAGCGCGACGGCCAGGCCGCCGCCGGCGACGAGACCCAGCAGGGCGGGGGAGTTGATCCCGCCGCCCCCCGCGTTCCCGGCGTCCTGGGCGTTGCCGGCGGCCTGCATGCCGGACCCGTCGGTGGTCTCGTACTGCTGCTTGCAGTCCGCCACGACGTCGCCCCTGGAGGGCGATCCGTACCCCTTGCCGATCAGGCCAGAGGAGTCCTTCACGCACTTGTCGACGGCCGCCTGGATCTTCTCGGCGGAGGCGGTGGCGGCCTTCTTGTCGGTGCTCGCCTGCTCGTTCCGGATCCTCATTTCCTCCAGTTCCAGCTTCTTCATCTGGATCTGGAGGGCGGCGGCCTCCTTCTCGTCCTTCGCGACGGCCGCCGAATGGACCTGGAACCAGATGGTTCCGCCGCCGACGACCGCCACCCCGGCCACCGCGATGGCGACCTTTCCACGGCGGGTCAGACCGGCCTTCTTGTGCACGACCGGGGTTCCGTACGGCCCTTCATCGGCGTACGGCGAAACGTCCGGAGCACTGTTCCCGAAGTTCATTCCGGCCGCCATTCCGGCCTGAATTCCTTCGAATGCCCTCTCTTCGTCCGGTGTCATTTCAGTCTCCGTTCTTACGCGCCATGTCGGAGGCCCCAGAAATCGTTGCCTCCACACCGTGGAAGGTGTTGCTGGAAAGGTCGTTCCATTCCCAGAACCGCATGTTCACGCCCTGGCGGGCCAACTGGGACTGGAGGTAATTCACGGCCTTCCCCCGGTCGATCGTGGTGACGTGCCCGGTGGATTCCAGAAAGGTCTGGGCACCCCTGATGCACATACGTCCGGTGGGGGAGAAATCGAAGGACTGGCACCAGCCGTAGCGGGTGAGGACTCCGATCACCTGGACCAGGTGGAACGAGGGCTTCAAGGGGCGCGGCTCCTGCCAGAGCCCCAGGTCAGCCATCGCGGACCGGATCCCCTTGGGGATCATGCGCTGGCCCCAGGTCGGGGGGTCGGGCGCCCAGATCTCCAGGGCCGGCGGGATCACCGCGGGGGGTGCCAGCGCGGGCGCCGGCGGGGTCGTCGTACGGGTGAAGCGCCCGGACTTCGGGGCTGGCCCGGTCGTCGTGGGTGCCATGCTGTGCTCCTTTCTTGCGTGAGTCGACAAGCCGAGGCCCCCCGCTGATCACGCTTCAGCAGGGGGCCTTCGTGCGCCTGAACCGCGTTCGCGGATCTCCAGCCGCTCGGGGCGGCGCCCGAGTTCGGTGCAGAGGAGAGGGATGCGGTCGTGGCGCGGGGCGGGTGGTGCTCGGTTGTGCCTGGCCCGCTGTGTCCGCGCTCGGGGCGCGGTGCGGGCGAGCGGCCTGCCGGCCGTGGCCGTCACCGGTCCGCGCTCGGTGGGTGAGCGCGGGCCGGGGGCGACCATGAGCGGCAGGGGGTGAGCGCGTCGGCGCTCACCGGGCGCTCACCTACGCGCCCGGGGCGGCCTCTTCCACCTGAGCGCGCAGGCGCTGGGCGGTCGGGCGGGAGACCGGAGCGTCGGACAGACCCGCGTCGGTGAGCGCGTCGCGGATCTCCTTCCACTCGGGACGGCGCCCGAGTTCGGTGTAGAGCAGACGGATGCGAGCGTGGCGGCGCTCGGTGAGCGCGTCGCTCTCGCTGCGCGTACGAGCGCTCTCCGCTCGGTGAGCGTCGTCATCGTTCGCGGGGCGCTCACTCCCGTGAGCGCTGGAGGTGAGCGCCGGGCGCTCGCGCTCGCCGCGTGTCTCCTCGGAGGTGAGCGCGCTCATGTCCGGGCGAGCGTGCTCGCTCTCCTCCACCCGTTCGACGGTGAGCGCGTCCTCGGGGGTGAGCGTGTCGGCGAGCGCGGCGGGCGCGGAGCCGAGCTTGAGCGCCATCCGCTTGTCCAACGGTGCCTTCCAGCGCCACAGCAGCCCGAAGTCTTCCTTGAGCTGCGCTCGCATGTAGGTCTCCTCCTGGAGGCGGGTGAGCGCCTGCTGGTAGGAGGTGATCTCCCACAGGATCATCCGGCGGCGAAGCCGGGCGGTCGGGATGGGAGCGAGGATCCAGCGGGAGCGGCGCACCGTCTCCATGCGCTTCTTGCCGGTGACCGCGCCGATCCGGGTGCCGTACACGTGCGAGGCGATCTCGGAGAAGATCACCCAGAGCAGTGTGAGGGCGGCGTGCCCGATGCGGCCTCCGGGGGTGGGGGACGCCTGCCAGTTCAGGTAGACCGTCACCGCCGTGAGCGCGCGGGGCACCCAGCGGATCCAGCGGAGCTCCATGCCCATCCGGATGAGGATGAGGCTGGCGCCGGTGAACGCGGGGATTGCGACGTCGATGCCGACGGGGAGCAGCCACGGCCAGTCCCAGCCCCAGGTGGCGGCCTTGGTCTCCAGCGCGGTGTACGAGGAGAGCAGCCCGAGGGTGGAGACGACCGCGGCCGCCAGGACGATCCCGACGACCAGCACCAGTTCCTGTCCGGACAGCGGCGGCACCCCGCCGGCGGGCCGGGCCTCGTCGCGGGCCTTGCGCCGTGCGGCGCGCGACTCGGCCCTGATCTCCCGGCGCCGCGCCCGCTGCACGGTGCGCTGCGTCGCCGCCTCGAGGACCCGGTCCGCTTCGGCGCGGGCCTGGGCGGCAGCGACCTGGTCGGCCGTGGCCTGCGCCGCCGCCTCCCGGGCCGTCGTCGCGTCCGTCTCGGCCTGCTCGCGCAGCCGGGCGGCGTCCTTGTCGGCCACCGTCCGCAGCTCCTCAGCGCAGGTGCGGGCGTCGGCCAGGGCACGGTCGGCGTCGGCGCGAAGGCCGGCGGCGACCTTCTCGGCTCCGGCCCGTACCTGCGCGGCCTGGCCGTCCGCGCTCTCGCGCACCCGGTCGGCCTCACCCCGCGCCCGCTCCAGCACCTGTTCGGCGTCGATGGTGGCGCGGGTTCGGGTCTCCGCCGCGGTGCGCTCCGCCGCCGCGAGCAGATGGGTACGCGCGGCCTCCGCGTCGGCGACAGCCTTCGCGGCCTCGGTGCGGACCTGCTCCGCCTGCGCGGCCGCCGTGGTGGTGACCTCCTGCGCCTGGCGGTTGGCGTCGGCGAGCAGCTGCTCGACAGTCGCGTTGGCGTCGGCGAGGGCCTGGTCGGCCTTGCCGGTCGCCGTCGTCGTGACGGTGTCGGCGTCGCGGTGCGCGTCGGCGAGCAGCTGCTCCACCGTCGCGTTGGCGTCGGCGAGGACCTGGTCGGCGTCGGCGGCCGCGGTGGTGGCGGCCTCCGTGCGGACCCGGTCGGCGTCCGTCGCGGCGGCGGCCAGGAGTCGGGACTGCTCCGCGGTGGCGGCCTCGGTGATCGAGGCCGCCTCTGCGCGGGCGCCGTCCAGCAGCTCGGTGGCACGCACCTTGCCGTCGGCGAGGATCCGCGCGACGTCGTCGGCGACCTGGTCCCGAAGGTCGGCGGCGCGGTCGGCGGCGTCGGCCTGAACCGGGTCGGCCTCCGGGTACACCAGCGGCACGCTGGTCTCCGGGGCGGCGGCCTGGGCGGGAATGGAGGCCAGCGTCGCCGGTGCCTTGGCGCGCCCGGCGTTACGGGGCTTCGTGTTCGCCGCGGGCTGGCGCCGGCGGCGGGTGGCGGGCTTGGTGGCCACGGGGTTCCTCTCTTCCGGGCGCCTCCGAGAAGGGGCACCGTGGATCTGCGGCGGTGGGTAAGGTCGTGACCAGGCCCTCCGGGGCCCCGGCAGCTTGAATGCCGGGGACTCGGAGGGCCGTCTGCTTGGGGCAGGTGATCAGGGCCGGGCGGGCAGCGTGCTGCTGTCCTGCGCGAGGTGCTGGCGCAGCCAGGCGACGGCGGCCGGGGTCATCGCCCCGGTGTCCGTCTCGCTGAGCGGCGCGGTGTCGATGTCGTGCATCGCGTCCGTCGCCGGGAGCGGCCTCATGTAGGCGGGGTCGATCCCGGCGACGGGGCGGTTGCCGCTCAGCTCGACCAGGTCGTAGAAGAGCTTGCCGTTGTGGACGTTCGTCCAGGACCGCTCCACCCGGCCGACGAAGGTGTGGCCGGGCTGCCCGAGCCAGAACCGCTCGACGTCGCGGAACAGGACCATGTCCCCCCTGATGTAGGTGGTCGTGGGACGGACGGCCTGTGTCCGCGGCCGCTGTGCCATGTTGTGTCCTTCCGTTGAAGTGCAGGGTTTCGGGCTGTGCCCGATCTGCGGGCACGCCAAGGGCCGGTAGCCCGTACGACGGGCGACCGGCCTGGTTGAACAGCGCGGTGCAGGAAGCGAATTGGCTGCGGCTCCCGCCGGGCGGGCGCGAGATCAGTTCTCGGGGAACTGCGGGCAGCCGTCAGGCCGCCGCCGTCTCGTCCTTGGCACCCGGGCCGTGGGTGCGGGCGAACTCGGCGCCGGCGGTGAGCAGGGCGGTGATGTCGGCGTGGGTACGGCCGAGGCGTTCCGACCACGGCGTGGCGCGGGCGGTGGGGGATCCGGTGTGGGCCTGGATCAGCAGGGTCAGGGCCTCGCCCGCGATGTCGCGGGTGTCGGAGTCGCCGTCGTCGCTCTCGCCGACGTGCCGCAGCGCCGCGAACAGGGTGCGGCGGTGGGTTTTGGCGCTGGCGATGTCCTCGCGGATGAAGCGGAGCAGGGCCTTGAGCATGGCCTTGACGGTCATCGAGTCGTCGTCGGCGGGGATGTGGCTGGTGGAGTCGTCGGTGCCGAAGTGCATGACGCGGTCCCAGCCGTCCTTGTCGAGGAGGGCCAGGGTGGCGTCGAGGTGACGGGCGACGGCCTCACCGGTGCTCTCCTCGCCCGACGGGCCGATCCACAGCGGGCGGTAGGCGTCGGCCTCGAGCTCGGCGGCCTTGCGGAGGGTCTCGGCGGTGAACACCACGGAGGAAGGGGTCACGGGCATGAGTGCCTCATTTCTGAGATCAGTGGTCCGGTCTGTCCGGCTCCCCGTCACCGCGAAGCGCCCCTGCACCGGTCATGTCGGTGGGGGCGCTTCGCGGATCAGGCAACCTGCAGACCTGTCACCAGCCGTCGGGGAGGGCCTCGTAGGACGGGGAGCCGAGGCGGGCGGCCGCCGCGTACTCACGGGACGCCTGCGCGCCGCGGCGCCGGGACCTGGCTGCCTCGGGGTGGCCCTCGGCGCTCAGCCGGTCCGCGATCGTCTGCAGGCATGCGGCGGACTGATCGTGGGCGGCGGCGGTGGTCTGCATCTCCGCGTAGGAGTAGAGCGGCGGGACCGGCGGGGCCAGCTCGCCGAGCACGGTGTAGCTGTCGATCTCGGCGGCGCACCACTTGGCGGGGTCGCCGTGGCGGTCGCGGAATCGGGTGAGGGTGTCGGTGTCGAGGGTCATCGGTTGCCTCCTTGTTCACGGATGCGGCGGATGCGGGCGTCCTGGATGTCGGCGAGCCGCCGGTACAGCGGGGCCCCGGCCGGGCAGTGCTGCTCGGACCGGCAGGGCTCGCAGGTCTCGCGGTGAGCGCGCCAGGTGGCGGCGGCCTGCATGTAGCGGGTGCGCAGGTCGTCAGCCATGGCGGTCGACCTTGGGTTTGGGCATGCGGGGTGGAGCCTCTCGGGCTGGTGCGGGGTGAATGTCGGTGACGGGGTGGCCGGCGTCCCAGGCCCTGGCGGCCGCCGTGACAGCGGCCGCGAGCAGGGCAAGGGTGATCGGGTGGGCCAGACCACGTGCGGCGATGGCCCGGACCGCACGGTGCTGTGCGGTCCGGGCAGCTCGTATGTGATGCACGGGTGCTACTTGCCGCCCCCGCACTGGCAGGGCTCGTGCACCACCGTCTGGTACGGCTTGCCGTCGGCCCCGACGTGATTGACCGTCACCAGGCGCGGCGGGTGTCCGCAGCTGCTCATCAGGCCACCGCCGCCCTGGCAGAGGCCGCGGCCGTCGGGGCGGGTACGAAGCCGGGCGGCGGCGGGCAGTTGCTGGGGTCGCAGTTCCACCGCCCGCAGATCCCGCAGGCATCGGTCGACGCCCGCATCGGGAGCGGGCGGGTGAGGAGGAGTACCGGCTGGCGGGTGTAGACGGGCGCCATCTCGGCGAGCGTGCGGCGGGCGTGACGGCCGGCGGACCGCGCGCGGTCGTCGCCGTCGGTCACCAGCTGGCGGACGAGCTGGTGGAAGGCATCGGTCTCGTCGCGCTCGTAGCCGGAGCCGTTGTGTCCGCTGCTCTCGTCTTCGCGGTGGATCTCATCGATGTCACTGGCCTGCGCCTGCAGGGGAGTTGCCATAATGCTCATGCGGATCAGGTCTCCTTGCTGGGAGGATCCGTGCTGGCCCCCGGCACATATGGCGTCTTCAGCGCCGTGTCGGGGGTCGCCCCGTTCCGGGGCAGCGCACAGGGGGGTTGTCCTGTAGCCCCACGCCGACACCAGCCCGCGATGCGGCGGGCTGGGGACGACGTACAGAACAGGAGCAGGTCAGGCCGCGACCGGCATGATGTGGTCGTTGCGCGCGACGTCGTCGGTGCTGCTGGCAGCGTCCGCGTCGCGGGCCGCGGTGGCGAGGTCCAGGGGCTGCTGCCAGTCGGTTGTGACTGCGGTGGTGATCCGGGCGGCCTGGCGGATCTCGCGGTCGATGGCCAGGTCCTGACCGCGACGGCCGCCACGGACCAGGTCGTCGCTCGCACGGTCGCCCGTCCCGTCGCGCAGCGCGAGTTCCTCGCACGCCGGCCTGACGGGGCACCTGGCACACAACTTCTGCGCTGCTGCCTGCTGCGCCGCCCACATCACGGTCGGGGCGCTGCGGTTGCGGTCGAACAGGTCGCGGTACTGCTCCCGCTCACCGCAGCGGGCGCCGGCAGTGACGGCGGCCTGGAGCACGGGGCGGCGAGCTAAGCGGGCGGCTTCGGGGGCAATCCTGTTGAGCGTCATGACGATTCCTCCGTTGTGGGCTGGTGTGCGGGCAGCGTGATGAGCCCCCAGGCCAGGAGGCTTGGGGGGCTCATCACGCTGTTGGGGTTGGTTCAGATATAGAGAAGGGGGGAAGGTCGAGGCGGCGCGGATCAGGCAGCGAGCACGGACCTGTTGTGGCAGCGGGCGGCATACGCGGCGGCGGTCTCGCCCGGGGCCGGGGCGGGCAGCGCGGCCCTGACCGCAGCCGCCAGGGCGGTGTGGGCGGGCTGGTCCGCAGGGGTCAGGGGGCGACCCTCGATCGTGGCCAGGTGCGTGTAGGCGGCGCGGGTGAGGTGCTCCGCGAGGGCGTCGCTCGCGCACCGGTCCTGGTTGGCGTCGGCCAGGGCGCGGAGGATGCCGGTGGCCAGGGCGCGGACGGAGCGGCGGTCCCCAGCGGTCTGGGGGATCATGGCCAGCGGAGCGTCGGCGGGTCCGTCGACGGCCCGGCCGCGAGTGGTGGGGATCGCGTCGGCGGGAACCGTACGGGCGGCGTCGGCCTGGCAGGCGGCGGGCACCGCGCGCTCCCACTGGTCTCGCCGGTCGGCGGGGCGCTCCTGGGGCCGGGCGACCTTGAGGGTCTGGACGGTGGCGCGGCGGTGACGGGTGACGTCGACGGCGAGTCGCTCTTCGCGCGCCCAGTCGCTGTACTGGCGGCGCCAGGCGTAGTCGGTGATGTCCACGTTGACGAGGCGGTTGCTGGAGCGGCAGCGGATCGCGTCGGCGACGCCGGCCTTGCCGGTGTGGTGCGGGACGAGCTTGAGCAGGTAGATGCCGCGGTTGGGGGTCAGGGCCACCCAGGTGCCGCAGTGCGGGCACACCAGCGAGATGCGGCGGGTCTGCGTGGTTTCCACGGTCCGCATGTCGATGTGGCCGGGCGACAGGGTCGAGAGGGTGATCGCGTCGAGGGGGCTGACGCGGGAGGTACGGGTGCGGCCCTTGCGCTGGGCGGCCTTGGGCATGACGAGCTCGGACATGGCGACTCCTCGACAGGAAGGAAGAGGGGGAGGGGGTTCGCGGGGCGGATACTCTCTCCGCCCGCCAGGCCCACGAGCCAAAGCCCCAGGAGTCCTGGCGGACAGACAGCGCATCAGCGCTGAGGTCGTACAAGCAGTTCTGCCGGCCGGGGGGTTTGATCGTGCTACCGCCTCCGACCACCTGCCCACCTCCGAAGAGACGAGCCGCAGAACTGCGACCTCGTTAACGAGGTGCAACCACAGTGAACGTGACCTCGTTAACGATGTCAAGTCACATCACTAACGAGGTAAGCTTGTGGCGAGATAGATCTGGAGGAAAGTCGAGATAGCCCCTTCCGACGGCTCGATAGCCATCGGCCTAGGATCGCTAACGAGGTAGGGAGTGGCATGGCGAGTGAGACAGGCCCGCAGAGGCCGAAGTACCAGCGGATCGCCGACGATCTGAAGGCGGCGATCGAGTCCGGCGAGTACGGTCCTGGGGACCGCCTGCCGGGGGAGAGCGCACTTGCGGCGCAGTACGACGTTGCAGTGCTCACCGCTCGCCAAGCGCTCAAGATCCTTCGCATCGAAGGGCTGGTGGAGACGAAGAAGGGCGCAGGCGCCCGCGTCATCGAGTTCCGTCCCATCAGGCGCCATGGCATTCAGCGCCTCGCACGCGAGCAGTGGGGCGCTGGCAGGTCCATCTGGTCCGCTGACGAGGAGCGCCCTGTCACGATCGATGTTCGAGTCGACACCGTGGCAGCACCAACGCACGTGGCGCGAATGCTGGAAGCGGAAGAGAGCGATCTCGTCTGCTCGCGGTCCCGCCGCTTCCTTCTGGACGGCAGGCCAGTCATGCTCGCGACCTCGTACTTCCCCCTGGACCTGGTAGACGGCACAGCAATCATGCGAGTCGACACTGGTGAGGGTGGCGCGTACGCCAGACTCGCTGAGATCGGCCACGCACCTGCGCATTTCCGCGAAGAGATCCGCTGCAGACTTCCTGTCGCCGAAGAAGCCGAGGGGCTCGGGATGCCCTTGGAGCGCCCCGTCATCAAGCTGTGCCGAACAGCCTTCGATGCTGAACTCCGGGCAGTAGAAGTGAACGAGATGACGATGGACAGCGCGGCCTACGTTCTGGAGTACAAGTTCGATGCGTGAGCGGCCCATCTCGAGCTCCCTCCGGCTGGTCGGTCGTGTGGGAGCCATCACACTCGCCGGGGCCGGATCGCAACATCACAGCGGTTTGTCGAAGCCCGTACGCACACTCATGCACGGGTTTTCAGCATCTGCGTACACATGAGATTTGAGGCCTGCGGCCTAGGCTCACGGCCATGACGATGACGGAGGGGCAGAGGGTGGCAAAGCACCGCGCGGGGTGGCGACCGGACCGGCTGCGGGAGCAGCGGGAGGCCCACGGCCTGACCCTGGAGAGGGCTGGCGAACGCCTTCGTGAGGTTGCCGAGCGGGCCAAGCTGAGGGGCATCCCCGCCGCGAATCCCCAGACCCTGTGGCAGCACGAACAGGGCGAGGTCTACCCGGGCCCGCACTACCGGCGCGCCTACTGTCTCCTCTACCGCGCCACCGAGCCCGACTTGGGCTTCCGCGCCGCCCTGCCGGGTGAGGAGGCGTCCTTCAAGCTCACGCCCATGGACGACGGCCGGCTCAACGACGCGCACGTCCTGGCCGTCGAACGGGCGATTCACCGCATCGCGCCGGGCACTGAGGACGCTGGGCATTTCGCTCTGCAGCAGCGGATCATCGACGCGTGGAAGCGCCGGCACACTGGTGGCGACCCGCACCGTCCGGTCCTGATCCTGGTGGGTGGTTTCGCTGGCAGCGGGAAGACGGAGCTCGCTCGCTTCTTCGTCCAGCTCACTGGCTGGCCGCTACTCGACAAGGACCCGCTTACCCGGCCGCTCGTGGAACGGCTCCTTTTGGCGCTGGGCGGCGACCCGAACGACCGGCACACGGAGCTCTACAGGGAGCGTGTCCGGACTGTGGAGTACGACTGCCTCATGCAGTCAGCCATGGCCAACATCAAGTGCGGGATCAGCACCGTCCTCAGCGCGCCGTTCATCGCAGAGATGACTGACCCGGCCTGGATGCAGCGCTTGGCCAACCGAGCGGGTTCGATGGGGGTCGACGTTTTCCCCGTGTGGGTGCGCTGTGACGAAGAGTCGATGCGTGAGTACATCGGGTTCCGGTCTGCGGCCCGGGACGCGTGGAAGCTGGCGCGGTGGGACGAGTACATGGCCACGATCGACCTGGAGCTGCGCCCGGCTGTACCGCACCTGGTGGTGGACAACCGGCTGGGGACTGCGGTGACGCTCGCGGACCAGGCCCGGCAGGCAATGGGGGCGATGTACGCGTGAACCCGGAGCAGGGCCTGATCCTCTACGGCCCGCCGGCCTCGGGCAAGGACACCGTCACCACCGCGCTCACCGGGCTGCACGCGAAGTACGCGCAGTTCGCCCGGCTCAAGGTCGGGTCCGGCAAGTCGACCGGCTACCGGATGGGCACCGCGGAGCAGCTGCACGAGCTGGAGGCCGCGGGCAACCTCGTCTACGCGAACACCATGTACGGCAACACCTACGTGATCGACCGGCCTGGCATCGACGCGGCGTTCGCGGCCGGGGTGCCCGTGGTGCACCTAGGGCAGATCGACGGCATCCGCGCGCTGGTCGACGGCTACCCGGCCAACTGGTCGGTGGTGCTGCTGTGGTGCCCGCGCGAGGTGACCGAGCAGCGGTCGGCGGGGCGCGGCGACAGCGACACCGCGGCGCGCCTGGCGGCGTGGGATGCGACCCGCGAAGACCTGGACGCGCACCCGGGTACGACCTGGGACCTGACCGTGGACACCACGGCGGCGGCCCCACAGGATGTGGCTCGACTCATCGACCAGCTGCTGGCGCAGCGGGCGGGGGCGGCGTCGGCATGAGCGCGCGCTACGGGTGGGCGAGTCGATCCAGGGCGTCGGTGAGCGTGAGCTCGCTGTCGTCCTTGACCTCATGCCACCGTGCCAGCGTGGACGCGGCCGCGCGCAGCATCTCCGGGGGAAGGCTGGCGGCCGCGAGGGCGTCGGCGGCTTCCTCGAGTTCCGGCCCCCAGCGCCAGGCGCGGGCCGCAGTCTTGGCTACGTACTGCGGCTCGGACAGGTACGATTCGGTGCGCTTCGAGGCGACCTCGATGAGCTCCTGGTCGACGCCGTGCTCGCGAGCCATCCCGATCGCGAGCGCCACCAGTACCCGGCTGGTCTTCTGGAACGACGCGTACGCCAGCTTCAGCGCGGACGCCTTCCCGATCTCCGTGCCCAGCACCGCCGTCTGGACGGCGGTGCCCGCGAACAGCGCCTCGATGCGCTCGGTCGCGACGGCTGGGCCGGACAGATACAGGGTCGGTGTCTTGCCGCCGACCGGTGGGGAGCCGACGACGCCGCCGTCCACGACGGTCGCATCCGGTTCAAGCAGCGCGGCGATCCGCCGGGCCCGTTCGGGGGCGATGGCGTTCGCCTCCACGTACACCCCGGCGAAGCGGTGGCCAGCGACATCGCGGGCCAGGTCCTCGGCAGCGGCCGGCGGGCAAAGGCTGATGACGATGTCGCTGCGATCCAGCAGTTCGCGCAGCGTGCCCACGGACGTCAGGCCAAACTGGGCAGCGCGCGCCGCGGACGCGGTGCTGCGCCCGGCCTCGCACCAGAGGACTGAGGCTGCGTTGGTCGCGGCGCAGGCTGCGACGGCAGCGCCCATGTTGCCGGGGTGGAGGATGCCGACCGTCGGCTGGTCCACGGTGCTACTCCGTCTTGTTCAGAATGGCGATGGCGTCGGTGACGTCGTCAACAACGTGGTGCGCGGCGGAAAGACCGTCAGGCCAGGGGCGACCGCGCAACCAGATGGTGCGCAGGCCTGCCTTGTGACCGCCTCCGATGTCCCCGGCCGGGTTGTCGCCGACCATCCAACCGCCGTCCGCGAGGCTGGCCCCGCAACGCGAGGCCGCGAGTGCGAAGAGGCGGCGATCCGGCTTACGGATCTCCAGGTCACCCGAGACCGCGACACCGTCGACCAAGTCGGCGAGGCCGGTTGCGGCGAGTTTGGCGCGCTGGATGTCGCCAGCCCCGTTGGTGACGACGCCGATCGTCCATGCGGCTGCTCGCAGTCGGGCCAGGCCCTCGAGGACCTCGGGGCGGCAGGTGGCCGTGGCCGTCATCAGGTCGACGTAGCGCTGCCACAAGTGCGCCGCAGGTTCCTGCAGTCCGAAGATGTCACGCAGCCGTGCGAAGTCGTCTGGGAAGGCACGGTCAGCGAGATGGGCGTACAGCCACTCCTGAATGTCCCGCCCGTAGTTCTGCTCGTTGGTAAGCGTGGCAATGGCGTCGGTGAAGGCGGCTGTGCGGTTGACCAGGGTGTTGTCGAGGTCGAAGAGGGCCAGCATGGCTATGACTCTATCGGCGTATCGAAGCCTGCTGCCAGAAACCAATCCCGTCGTGTATCTTTCAGATATTCGTCGATCATGAAAGGGTTGGGGCATGTCCAATGCGGATCCCATCAAGCGGATCGATGCGCTGCTGGACGACGTCCTGCCCCCTCCACATGTGCGAGGGCAGCTGCGCCGTGCCGCTGGGCTGACTCAGCAGGACGTCGCGGAGGCGATCGGTGTGAAGCGGCTCGCCGTAGCGCGCTGGGAGTTGGGCGAGACCTACCCTCGACGCCCGCATCGCGCTGCATACTTGCACTTTCTGAGACGACTGGCGGAGCGCTACCCGGAAGCGACGGGCCCGGATTCGGGCATGCCGACGCCAGCCTCGGAATCAAGGGGGTCGGGGTGACGTAGCCGCCACCGGCCGCGCGCGCCAGACGGCGGACTGACAATCCACCCGGCCTCGCGCGGCCCTTCGTTCCGACCGGGCTTGACACCCCGGATCGGCTACTCAGTCCCGGCTTGACACCCGGTTCCGAGCTTCGGCTCATCGAGCCACTGCATTTCCCACTGCAATACCCCGCCTTGACAAGCGGGTCGGCCCCTTTGACAAGGGCCAACAAGCAAGACCCCGGCCGCTGACAACGGCCGGTGTTTCGCCCAACCACGGGGTCCCGTGACAGGGGCCCTGTGGTCCACCACCGAGACGAGAGGAGAAATCTCCCCCAGCTGTTCGGCCCGTGCCCGCTCCTCACGGAGGGGGCTGGTGTCTCCCAGTTCGTTCGTCGGCCGTCCCGCGTTGCGGGGTGGTCCGGCTCGCTTATGAGAGTTGGTGTATCCGCCATAGTGCAGCACGCGGGTATGTCTTGTCAGCTTGACCTTGTCCGTTTCACCCCGGTACGGGCCACGCGATCTTCCTGTACATCAAGGAAGGCGCTTGCAGTTTGGGGCGTTTATTCAATTTGGCCGTATAAATCCTTGGTCAGAGGTGTAACCGACGCGACAAACGCCGCCGCTGGCTCGAACGGCGCTGACAGGCTCGGCGAGAGCGGGGCTTGCGGGGCTAACCCCCGCCCGGGCCACGGTGCCGCCATGCCTCTCTACCTCTCCTCCTCCTGCCCCGTGTCGACGTCGGCCGCCCCGCTCGTACGCTCGCTGCCCGAGTTCATCAACAACTCCGTCGACGACGTCCTCGAGGGGGCCGTCCCGCCACACGGGACGGGTTCCAAGATTTCTGCCCGCCGTGCGGGAGCGCGGGGGGTAATCCGGGCTAAGCGGGCTCTGTCCACAGGCCGCCTGTTGCAGGGTCGGCGGATGGATCAGGAAGCGCGCGTTTTGCCTGCTGAGGGGGGTGTCCGCTTTGGCGTGTACACCGGCCCGATGACGATGCAGACGGCTTCGGTCCTGGTGGTACCCGCCGCTCCTGTCGGGGCGGTGGGCCGGTGAGCGCCGTGGCGGCGTCGGCCGCCAGGTTCGCGCGCCCCCGTACGGAGTTGTCCGTCCTGGCCGGGCCGGTCCCGGAGCGGGCCGCAGGTCATCCGCTGTCGCTCGGTCGGGACGCGCGCGCCCGCCTGGGTGGCGCCGTGCGCATGTTGCTGGACGTGGCCGGCCTGACCGGGACGTCGGACGCGGTGCGCTTGGCGGTGCTCGTGCTGGCGTCGCGGACGCCGTCGGAGACCGGTGTGGTGAAGATCCATACCTCGGAGCTGGGCCGGTGGATCGGAATGTCGGCGTCGTACACGGCGTCCGTGGTGGTGCCGGGGCTGCGACGCTCAGGTGTGGTGTCGGTGGAGACCGAGATGGGCGAGTACCGCGAGGACATCGGCCTGGAGTGCCGGGTCCTGCCGCTGTGGGCAACCCAGGGGGTGGTGGGACATCCGCTGGCTCTGGCGAAGAAAGAGCTGGCGACGCTGCAGAGGCTGGTGGAGGCGGTGATGGCGCCGGGCTGGGCACACCGGGACGGCTCGGTCACTCCGGCCGGGCTGATCGGTACGCGTACCGGTCGCGGCGCGGCGACGGACCGGCTGGCGCTGCTGCTGCTGGTGCTGGAGGCGCGGGAGACCGGGCGGGTGCGGCAGTGCGGCGGAAGCGTGGACACCAAGCGCGGCCGGGCCGCGGCGACGGTGGCCCGGCTTCTGGGCTGCACGGCGTCGGCGGGGGAGCGGGTGCTGGAGCGCCTGGAGGACCGGAAGCTGGTGCTGCGGGTGCGCCTGAAGACGGCCTCGGGCCTGTCGAACCGGTCGCGGCTGATGGTGCCGGCGGTCGCCGCCGCACACGGCCGCACGGTCGCCGACGACGTCCAGGAGGACCGTGCGGAAGCCATGGCGCCCGAGTTTTCAGACCCCGACGATGCGGCAGGGCCTGGTGAGGCACCGGAGCTGGGGAAGGAACCACAGGTCAGCGGCGTGCCGGTGACGGATGAGGCGGATGTTGCAGAGCCCGACGTTGCGGCAGCCCTTCACACTGACCACCCTCACCTGGTTACTCCCGTCCTTCCTCTCGCTCTCTCTGATGGCTTTTCCGGCGAAGGCCGTGGTGGGTCCGGTGATCTGCCGGACCGCGCGTGCGTACGCGAGGACGGCAGCCCGCTGCGCGGGGAACAGCCGAAGAAGTCCCCGTCGATCAGCAGCGAGAAGCCCGGCCGCGGGCCGGTGGCCGGTGCTCCGGTGCGGACCGTGGACGGCGGAGGTCAGGGCAGGCAGCAGCGAGGGAGGGTGGCTCTGCCGTCGGAGGATCTGCAGGCCGTCTTTGCCCCGGTCGACCTGGTGTGGGCGCGCCTGGAGCGTCGGAGCGCCCGGAAGCTTGTGGAGGCCGCCGCCCGTAGAGAGCTGGCCCGGGTGGTCGGGTTCGCCGGCCGTGCGGACGCTCCGCAGGTCCTCGCCGACCGCGTCGCTCGGCGCCTGGAGGACCAGATGCGGCTGCACGGGCCGATCAAGGACCCGGTGGGCTGGCTGATCGGCCTGGCCCTGCCCCAGCGTCAGCGGTGCGGCGACGTCCGGTGTGACGACCGGCTGCTGCTCGACTCCGGGCAGGACTGCCCGCGCTGCGCAGAGAAGCAGGACGACCGCCGCGACCAGCGCCGTGCGGTCGCGGCCGCCGTCGACGCCGCGATGCCCGGCGCCTCGGAAGCAGAGCGTCGGGCGGCAACCGAGCAGCAACTGCACCAGGACGTGACGGCCAGGGCGTGGGCGAAGGTGTACGAGTGGGAGCAGCACCGGGCGCAAAGGGCCGCCGCAGCTCAGGCCCGTGCCGAAGCCGCGGCCGCGCAGCCCGAGGACGGCATCCCGGCCGCGCCGGTGGCTTCGGTCGTTCTGCCCGCGCCCCGTCCGGCCGCCGCGCTCGCCCCTGACGTCGACGACGTCGACCAGGAGCAGGAGCTCGTCCTCGAGGACCTGACCCGTGAGCAGGTCCGCGCCTGGCGGGTACGCGGGATGAAGGACCACGGCGTCGTCTTCGACCACATCGACCAGTACGGCGAGACGGCGGCCAGGCGCCTGTTCAGCAACCAGCTGGTCGATGAAGCGCAGCGCCTGGAGGGCACGCACCACCTGGTCCTCGGGCACACCACCTGGGGGCAGGCATGAACGACGGCGAGGTGTCCGGCGTCGACCTGGCCCGGGTCGCGCTGCGGGCCGCGATGGAGGCGGCCCGGAAGAACGGCAGCGGCCAGAAGACGAAGAAGAAGCCGCGGACCGGTACGGCGGTGCGGCGCCACGGGCGCGAGCCGATGGGCCTGGGCGCGGCGATCGGCGCGCTGGTCACCGACCGGGCCTGGGAGCTCCCGGCCGTCGGCGGGACCGTGCTGGACCGCTGGCCCGACATCGCGGCCGCCGTCGCGCCGCAGCTTCCCGACCACGTCGCTGCCGTCGCCTTCCACCCGGAGACCGGCCAGCTGGACCTGCGCCCCGACTCCCCGGCGTACGCCACCCAGCTGCGGTTGATCAGCGCCCGCATTGTCGCTGCGGCCAACGAGTCGGCCGACACCAGCGCCGTGCGCGGCGTCCGGGTCCTGGCCGTCGGAGCCGCACCCGCGCCCCGGACCGCGCCCGAGGTCCCGGCCGCCGCGCCGAACGCTCCGCAGGCGCCGGTGAAGGCGCGCGAGATGGGATCGCCCGGCTTCCACCAGGCGCTCGCCGCGCACCAGGCTGTCGTGCCCCCGAGCCGCGTCGACCCGTCGATCGCGGAGGCAGTGGAGCGGCAGACCAAGGCCATGCGGGCGTTCAGCCGCCGGGCGTTCCCCGAGCCGGAGGTGTCTCCGGAAAACCAGCTGGCCCCGATCGAGCAGGCACGTGTCCAGCGTCGCCGCCAGGCCGCGGCGACCGAGGCTGCCGCAATGCGCCGGGCCCGTGCCGAGCGGGCGGGAACGATGTCCCGCAGGTCCGAGCCCTCGTTGGGTAAGACGGCGTAAGTGGCGCCATCACAGTACGGATGGAGACGATCAGTGACGAAGCACCTGGACCCGTGGGACCCCGATTTTGAGTGGCCGGAGGAGGGTGAGCGAGAGCCCGAACCACCCTGTGGTCGCTGCGAATGGTGCCAGGTCGCACAGTCGGCATTCGACGGGCTCCTGGACGTCGCCGATGGCTTGTGGCGTCGCTACCAGGCCCCCGAGCAGAACAGCTTCACCGTCAACGGCCGCAATCTGCACCGGACGGTCTGTTCCTACATCCGAGGTGTGATGCCGACCGAGCACGCTCGCCTGGAAGGGGAGGCGTATGACCTCGCTCTCCAGAAGTGGGCGCACGACGATCACGACTACAACAGCATGGGCGCGGCCAGGCGCTACAGCGCTCATCTGCTACTCGAAATCATGACGCCCGGCGAAACGCAGGAGTGGATCGCTTCAAGAGCCCGGCCGCGCGGGAAGCCGGACTACCGGCTGTGCAAGACGTGCCGCCCAGAAGTGCTCACGGACTCGTAGCGCGTCCCCGTCGTCGGGGGATACGGCACGGCTGCCTGGCAGGGCACGGCGATCAGGGGCGGCGGGCAAGGACGTCGTCGATACGCGACGCGTCAGCGACCCAGGCCGCAGCGGCGGGCGCTATGAAGCCGAGCACGGTCTGGATGTCGTCACGGCGGGCTTCGAGCGGCAGGTGCCAGATGCCCTCGTGGTGGGCGATGCGGTTGCGGAACTTGTGCAGTCGCTTGACCGGGTCCTCCACCGTGTTCAGGGCACGGTTGGGAGCGTGCGGGAAGGCGCCGGCCACGTCGGGCCAGAGGCTGGTCTTGTACTGGCGGGCCAGCAGGAAGCGCCAGAACCCGAAGCTCAGCTCCGCGATGATCTTTCCGCGCGGGATGGCCGTGCCGCCCCGGCCTGCGCGCTGCTGTGCCTGGACGATGTCGCCGCGGGCCTTGCCGCTGAGCGGGACCGCCGCGTCGGCGTACCACTCCGCGGTGCGTCCCCGGCGCTGCTGGCGGGCCACGAGCCGGGCATCGACCGCGTTGCGCAGCATGATCTCCAGGTGCCCCAGCGGCTCGAAGAACGCGGCGGCGAGATCGCTGTTCCACCGGTACAACGCGAGCGCGGCGGTGGTGTCGCCGACGCGCGCGGCCAGGTACGGGTTCAGCCGGTCGGGGCTGATCAGCTCGATGACGGCCTTGTCGCCGGGCGGCTGGATGCTGGTGGGTGGCGTGCTGTGCATGGTGGGGTAATCGTAGGTACACTGGTCGACGAAGACCCTGGAATCGTCCCTGGTAGCCCTCTAACGAGGGCAGGCCATACCCCCAGGGTTCAGACTTTGAGGGCCCCACCAACTGGTGGGGCCCTCAGTTTTTTGTCGCCGTTCCTCTCAGTCGTCAACCCCGGTATTGCGGCGCCGCCCGTTTCGGTGATCTCCGGCCCGATCACGCTCACAGCGACCGAGGCCGTCACCAGACTCGCGATCGTGACCGACCTGAACATCCCCGGCCCCGCCTCCGAAGACCTTCCCAGCGGGGCGGGCCGGACGACAGTCGGCACCGGCCGCGTCCGCTTCCCGCTCGCGCGGTGGGTGCTTGCCCCTCGTACGACGTGGCAGGCGCGCCGCCTGGCCGCCGACTTCGGCGAGGGGATGGACGCCCGGACCGCATGGGTGATGGCACGCCTGGCGCGCCACCCCGACGAGCGCGTCTATGCCATGGGCCACCTGAACGACGACCGACGGGCCGCGGACTGAGCAGAGCTCAGGCGCCGGCCTTCGGCTTGTGCAGAGCGGTTCCCTCGCCGGGCACAGCCTCGTCATCGGTGGACCACAGGGCGCGTCCGAGGAAGTACAGGGCGATCATCCCGGCGTAGATGAACGTGCCCCAGCCGAGGATCAGCAGGAAGACGTTCGCGTCGCCGCGTGGGGCGCTGTAGGCGACGCCCTGCCCGGTGGTGAACAGCCACGGGAACCAGGCGGAGCGGATGAAGCCCGGGTCGGCGTGCCGGCCTCCGCCCCGGCGCCACGCCATCAGCGGGACCGATGCGAAGCCGACACTGGCCAGGCAGTACATGAGGGCGAAGAAGCCGTTGGCGATGAACCGGTGGCCGTTGGTGATCCCGAGGTAGGCAACCCCGGGCAGGAACATCACGGCCGCCGCTCCGAAGCCCAGCACCTCGCCACGGTCTCGAACCTTCGCCACGCTCTTCCCCTGCTGTCGACGTCTCACCCGGCACCGTACCGGCCGCGCCCGGCCGGTACCGCCGATCGGCAAGAAGGGCCGGGAGGACGGGGCCGGCGGCGCGCGGGCTCCTCGGGGGTGGGAACGTGCCGGGTGACGTGCCGGCTGACCCTGGCACTGTGCAGCAAACTGGCTGATGCCGTCAGCAACCGACTGCTCCTGCCGGCCTGGTTCGCCACCGTCCTCGGCCCGGCAGCACCACCCGCGCAAGCTACCGAACGCTGGCTCGAATGCGCGATCCGCGTCCTGCTTTACCGCCTCACCTGCCGCGTCACCGACCGGGTCCTCGCCCTTGGTGAACCGCCCGTTCAGGTGATCCGCGATGGGCACCCTGCCGCGCTCCGGCCGGGATGGGTCCGGCCGTAGCGCCAGGAGATGACGCGTGATGGTGTTCGGCTGCCACTAGGGTGCGTGCCGTGAGCAGCAAGTACGCCGATCTCGGCCGCTTGACAGAGTGCTGGCGGTGCGGAGACACCGTCCAGGCATACCCGGACCCCGCCGGCGAGGAAGTCGTTCTCGATGTCCGTTTGGCGCCCACCAGCCTTGTGCCTGTCGAGTTGCGCTGGCGGGTCAACGGCAACGGCATCTGCCTCCCGCTGGGCTGGGCCGACCCGACCGACACGGTCCGCGTCAGTCACGACCCCATCTGCGCCGGCAGCCCTCGCCCCGACCTTGCGCTCCTGCGTACCTACCTCGGCGGGGAAGACGTCATTGCCCAGGGGCTGGAGACCGTACTCACCGCATTCCTGGAGCGCCTGCCCGAGCAGAACTGGCATCCCACGGCGGACGACGTCCGCACCGTCCAGTGCCCGCGCTGTGAGGCCATCCCCGCTTTTCCCTGTACGGACTCCGAGGACCTGCCGCGTAAGTCCAACCACAGAGAACGCATCGCCGAGTTCCACCAGGCACGCTACAACGCCTCCCCTGTAGCGCGGTTGGCCGGCCGGACGGTCCGCCTGCTTCGCCCCTCGCGCAGCCAGGTGCGCACCATCGCCTGTCCCCGCTGCCTCGCTCTCCCTCGTCAGCCCTGCAGGAACAACCAGGGAAAGCAGCCCCGGGCCGCCAACCACAAGGAACGCGTCGACGCCTACACCGGTGACACCTGAGCACACCGCCCACCTGACCAAGAGGCGGCAGCTAGGTAGCACTGCGGCGATCGTGGGGAGCGTGATAGGTCTCGGAGGCGTCGCTGCCCGTGGCTCGCTCCAGGCGGCGCAGCAGCAGCTCTGCGTGGACGAGCGCGGCGATACCGGTGACCGCGGCAGCGAGCATGACCAGCTAGACAGCGGCCTGCCACGGCGATTCGGTCCGCAGTACGTACGGCGTGAACGCCGCCATCACGACGGCGAGCACACTGATTGCGGCCAGCCAGACGAGTCTCATCGCGTTCTCCTTCGGGCGTCGTCGGGACGGGTCCGCGCTAATTTCACCCGCTTTTGTAGAGTTTCGGCGCGTCATTCGCATCCGATATTCGAACAGACGTACCCAGGACCGGCCGCCGCATCTGGCCGGCGGACAGAGCCCAGTCGACGTCGCCCAACTGCGGCCACTCGGTGACCAGCACCGCAGCGTCCGCGCCGACCATGGCCTCCTCCGGACTCGCGTGACGATGAAGGCACTCGTTGCCGAGCGGGACTGGCTGACGGTGGTCCTGCTGCCCGGGTATGCGCCCGACCTCAACCCGGTCGAGGGCCTGTGGGCGCACATCAAGCGGAGCCTGGCCAACCTGGCCGCCCGCACCCTCAACGAGCTGGAGACTCTGCTCCGCAGGCGGCTCAAAGCGCTGCAGTACCGGCACGGCATCCTCGGCGGATTCCTCGCCGGGACGGGCCTCGCCGTCGACAGACCGGACAGACCCTAATACGCCGAAGTCAGTAAGCGGTGAGCGGAGGGTCCCACCACCTCGTCGCTTCGCACGATCCTGCCCTGTCCGATGAAACGGAATCGATCCCTCAGCCCCAGCCTGTTGCGGTATCTGTCGTCTGAAATGTGGCGTTCGGGTGAGGAAGTCACGTTTCCGCTGGCAACACCCCGCGGCGCGCAGCCCGAGGGGCGCCGCCAATCGGCAGTCTCGGCATCACTGACCGAGTCGGCGAAGAAGGGCAACCTCATGACGGGCAGCCAAGCGGGCACCAAGGGCAAGGAGCCGGAACCGGCGCGGGCGGTATGTGACGGCAACGGGATCCACAGCGTGCGCTGGAAGGTACCCGGCGCGACCCGGTACGAGGTCTACTTCGTACCCGCGCTTCCCGGTCCTGAGACCGAGCCGGTACCGGTGGCCAGCGGGAAGAGAACCGAAGACCTGGCCTTCACTCCGCCCCTACTTGATGAAGCCGGGGCCTATGCCGTTCTGGCGTTCGCCGACGGAAGCCCCTTGCCCCTTGCGGGCTCCGTGCTGGGCACCCAGCCCTCCGAGGGCAAGGCCGACATCAGCGGCTACCTGACCCAGTGGGGGGAGTGGAGCAAGCTCCACCCCCACAAGCCGAACGCCAAGACCCCGGTGGGCTCCCCCAGCGTCAGCACCGTCAAGGGCGTCAAACGCACCAAGCAGACCTACAGCCTGACCAAGAACCCGGATGAGGTGATCACGTTCAATCCGAACACGAACACCTGCTTCCCCGGCGCGATCGTCCAGTCCGGTCCCGCCATCACCCAGGGCTACCTCATCCCGGCCGGCATCGAGGACGCGGACCGCGCCGACATCACGGTCACCGTGGACCGCCTCACCGGACGCCATGAGACGGCCTCCCCGCCGTCAGCGTCCCGCGTCACCGCAGCCATCGGCAAGGCCGTGGGAGACGACGCCCCGGGCCACGCCGACATCGTCTACAAATACACCTCCGCGTACTCCAGCACCGAAGTCGCGCTGGAACTCGGAGTCTCCGCGAGCTACGGAGGTTTCTCCGCCTCCCTCGACATCGACGCCAAACGCGAGGAAATGAAGAACACCGTCATGGTGTACCTCCGCGAACGGGCCTTCACCGCGTTCTGTGACACCTCCACCCCCGAAGCACTCTTCAAGGACACCTTCACCAGCCAGAAAGTCGACAAGCTGATCAACAACGGGAAAATGGGGCCTGGCAAACCCCCACTGCTCGTCAACAGCGTGGTCTACGGGCGCATCCTCACCTTCACCATGACCTCCAAGGCATCCGAAACGGAAATCAACGCGGCACTCAAAGCCGGATACAGTGGATTCGCCGACGTGTCCGCCAGCGTCAAAGCCCACTACAAGCAGATCCTCAAGGACTCCGAAATCAGCATCATTGGAGTCTCCGTCACACCCGACATGATCAAGGGACTCCTGACTGAAGGAAACCTCAACGATTATTTCAGCAAAACCAAGAAGTACAAAGAATACGGAATCATCGGCTACACACTCCAGACCCTTGACGGAGTACCGGCCAAAATGAGCGAAAGCACCACCTATGATGCCGTCGTGTGGGGAGGAGCCGGAACCGTCAACCTCAAGTTCGAGGACTGGCGGTGGGTCGCGGTCGCTGGAACTTCGCCCACTCTGCTCATCGACGGAGAATGGGTTCACGGACAAATCAATCGAGCGTGGCCCGCGAGCGGATTCGCTTCCCCCTTCCACATTCAAGGGATCGCGTGCCCGTGGGGCGGCGACGTACAGACCTTTACGATTGAGCTGACCGTCGACCCGAAGAGCGAGAACTGGTTCGCCAACGGAAACACCAAGCACTACGGGCGGGCGAAGAAGTCTGACAACAAATATTTCGACTACATCGCCACTAAGAATTAACCGATACCTCTCTCGCGCCGGACATGCCGGATTCTCCGCCGTGTCCACACGCATCTGAGACCCATTCCGCCAACTCCCTGTTCCGCTTTCCTGAGTGCGGACACCCGGGCTCCGGGGGGACACGGCCGGTCCAAACAGGACGGAGCGAAGTATGCCCCCCGTGACTCCTGCCAGGACAGCGAAACACCTGGCCAGACACACTGCCGACAAAGACGGGCAGCAGCGCATGAAGAAGGCCCTCCTCGGCAAGATCGAGGGCGGCACCACCGAAGCCAACCTCAGCCAGGCACTCAACGCCGTCTACGACACAGAGGGAAAGGACAGCGGATTCTGCGAAGTCGACAAAAAGCAGCGCAATATCCGGCACTGCAGCGCCGGAAAATCCGGAGGCAGTGGGGACGGAGCCACCATTTTCTACTACTGGGACAAGGACACCGCGACGCCGTACCTCGGTATCATCGCCATGGGGCACCACCTCGATGGCAGCCACTACCAAATCTACGAAAATTACGGGCAGTACACCTCGCCGTTCCAGTGCAAGAAGAAAGTCAACGTCCGAGGTGACCAGGAAATCTGATCGGCGAGCTGGCCGACGGCCACACGGCCGTCGCCCCGAGGCTGCATGGGCAGGAAATCTTCAGCTGCCCCGTACTGCATGACCGGGGAAGCGGGCAGTCCCGCGTACGAACACACACTGAAATAGACATTCGGCACACGGCAAGGAAATGGCCGCTGGCGGCGCACCCCTGACCGCGGCCGGCGCGGTGATGTACTTCCTGTCCGGGCCCGGCCTCCCTGTACTCGTTACCGGCTTGGCGTTGCTCCTCACCGGCCTCGCCATGGCCCTCGCCGACCGGCGATAGACCCCCGTTCGACATCGTCTGCACGCCCCGACACCCCGGCAGGAATCCTGCGGCGATGATCTGGTAGTGGACCAGCCTGACGGCGTCGTGGTGGTGGGATCTTGCCCGTGCCGGACTCGGCGGAAGCGCGGTCAGGTTGGCGTTCGGCGGCGGGGCGCGGTGATGTCGGCGGCGTCGACCGGTGTGGTGCTCCAGGCGGTCTCCTCGGACTGGCCGCCGCCGGGCGGTGGCGTCAGGCCGAGGACTGTGGCCGCGCAGGCCGTGGTGAGGCGGTGCCACAGGCAGGCGTCGTAGATCATGGCGTGGTGGCCGCGGGGCATGCGGATGCCGCGGACATGGGCCCCGGCCGCGTGGGCGCGGCGGAGGTAGTTCCAGGTCTCCGTGGCGGAGGTGATCCGGTCGGCCTGGTCGTGGAGGGCCATGACCGTGCGGCCTGCAAGGTGCCCGACCGGTTCGCCGGGCGGGCACCAGGGTGCCAGGGCGACGACACCCCGCACGTCTGGATCGTCCGCGGCACGCAGCGCTGCTCTCGCGCCCATGGAATGACCGACCAGCACGACGGGAAGCGGCCCGGCAGTATTCCGCAGTTCTTCCAGTGCGCGTCTGGCGTCCTGGACGGGGTCGGCCCTGTGCCCGTTCCAGCCGCGCAGCCGGTAGCGGACGGAGGCGACCAAGACGTCCGAGAAGCGTGGGTCTTGGTTCATCGTGCGGGCGAACGGCCGCATCCTCAGGCGGGGGAGGTTGAGCAGAGGTGGTGGCGTGAGGGAGTCGGCGCGACCGCCGTGCAGGACAAGTACCGCTCCGGACGCGGGCAGGAACGGCGGCTGAGGCAGCCGGAGAGCACTGTGTTCGCGCGGGCTGTTAAAGCCGTGGCTGTTCACCGGGTGCCCCCGACGGATGTTTTCGGGGGAAGCGGCAGGAAGCCGCTGGTGCGGGCGGCGTACTCGGCGTAGCCGGGGCGGTCGGCCATGTGCTTCTCCAGGAGTCGCTTGCCGCTGCCCACCGTGAGCAGCAGGGTCATGAGGACCGGGGCGATCAGGACGGCGAGGGCGGGCTGCCAGGCGGTGCAGGCGAGCAGGTAGAGGCCCCACCAGACGAGGCTGTCGCCGAAGTAGTTGGGGTGCCTCGTCCAGGCCCACAGGCCGCGGTCCATGATGCGTCCCCGGTTGGCGGGCTCCTCCTTGAAGCGTGCCAGCTGGTGGTCGCCGACGGCCTCGAAGGCCAGCCCGAGCGCCCACACCGCGATCCCGCACCAGGCGAGCGGGCCCAGAGGTTGGGAGCTGTAGGAGGCGGCCTGGACGGGCAGGGAGATCAGCCAGACCAGGGCTGCCTGGGCGACGTAGACGGTGCGCAGGGCGTACAGGGTCCGGTTGCCGGGGGCCTTGTCGAGGAGGGCGGCGTAGCGGGGGTCCTCGCCGTGGCCGCGGGAGCGCCACGCGATGTGCGCGGCCAGCCGCAGCCCCCAGACGGCGGTGGCCGCGGCGACGAGCAGGCGCCGCCAGTCGTCGCCGTGTCCGGCGGAGAGCAGCCAGGTGGCGAGGGCGACGGCGGCGAAGGCGAGGCCCCACGCGATGTCGACGATGCGGTGCAGCCCGCGGCGGACGGCCACGGCGAAGGTGGCGAGGAGCATTGCCCCCGCCACGGCCGCGCAGGCGGCGAGGTTGACGCCGAGGGCTGCCCAGTTGGTGCCGGTCATGCCGGGCTCTGAGCGGTGTACCAGGTGGTGGGTGTGGCCGGCATGGCGGAGGTCCCCTCCCGGGTGGGGCGTACGGCGAGGATCTGGTCGACGCCCATGCGGCGTTCGGCGAAGGCCAGCGAAGCCCCGGCCAGGTAGAGGCGCCATACCCGGCCGGTGGTCTCTCCGACCAGGGCCTCGACGTCGCTCCAGCGTCGCTCCAGGGTGGCGCGCCAGGCGTCGATGGTGGTCGTGTAGTGCTCGCGGAGGGATTCGGTGGAGCGGACCTCCAGGCCGACGTCCTCCAGCAGGTCCACGGTCCGGCCGACGGGGCGCATGTGCATGTCGGGGGCGATGTACGTCTCGATGAAGGCGCCGCCGCCGGGGGTGTGGGCGCCGCGGGACATCTGCTGGATCAGCAGTCGGCCTGCGGGGCGCAGCGCGTCGTGGAGCTTCGTGGTGAAGGCGGGGTATTCGGCGTCACCGACGTGTTCGCCCATCTCGACGGCGGCGGCCGCGTCGTAGCCGCCGCCGTCAATGTGCCGCCAGTGTCGGAGGGTGACGTCCACCAGGTCGGCCACCCCCTCGCGTGCGGCCCGCTCGGTGACGAAGTCGCGCTGGGCGCGGGAGAGGGTGACGGCGGTGACGCGCACCTTGTGCTCGCGGGCGGCGTGCACGGTGAGGGAGCCCCAGCCGCAGCCGACGTCGAGCAGCCGGTCCCCGGCGCGCAGTCCGAGTTTGCGGCAGATCAGTTTGAGCTTGTCGCGCTGGGCGTCGGCGAGGGTGTACGTGGGGTCGTCGGGCCGGGTCCAGTAGGCGCAGGAGTACGCCATGGACGGGTCGAGGAGGAGTGCGTAGAACTCGTTGGAGAGGTCGTAGTGGTGGCTGATTGCGGCCCGGTCGCGGGAGGCGCTGTGCAGGGGGCCGCTCAGCCGGGCCCGCCCGTGCGGGCGCGGCGGGGGCGGACCGGCGGCGCCGAGGCGTACGGCGAGTGCGGCGGCCGCCGCCATGCCCGCCGGCCGGGGGCGGGCCGCAGGGCGGTCGCGGACGGCCTTGCCGGCCCGTGACAGGACGTCGGCGAGGTTGCCTTCGACGTCGAGGTCACCGGTGACGTACGCCTCGGCGAGGCCGAGTTCGCCCGGCTGCCACAGCAGACGGCGCAGCGCTTGGGGTGAGCGGAGCGTGACGAGGGGGGCGTCCGCGGGGCCGGACTGGCTGCCGTCCCAGGCACGGACGCGCACCGGGAGGGTGCCGGGCAGGAAGTGGCCGAGGAGCTGGGCGAGTCGGTCGGCGGCGGGCCTCACGGTCGGGTCCCTTCGGTAAGGAGGAGCTGGCGCACGTCGAGGTAGCCGGAGCGGAATCCGGCTTCGGAGTAGGCGAGGTAGAACTCCCACGTGCGCTGGAAGACGGTGTCGAAGCCGAGGGCGGTGACGGCGGGCCGGTTGGCGGTGAACCGCTCCCGCCACAGGCGCAGGGTTTCCGCGTAGTGCTCGCCGTAGCCGTGGTCGGCGGCGGTGGTCAGCCCGGCGGCGGCGGAGTGCTGGGCGATCGCCCGGCGGGAGGGGATCAGGCCGCCGGGGAAGACGTACTTGCTGATCCAGGTGTGGGTGGCGGCGGTGTGCAGCATCTGCTGGTGGCCCATGGTGATGGCCTGAAGGGCGATCCTGCCGCCGGGGGCGAGGGCGCGGCGAAGCGCGGTGAAGTAGGAGGGCCAGAACTCGGCGCCGACGGCCTCGATCATCTCGACGCTGATCACGGCGTCGTGGCGGCCCTCGGCGTCGCGGTAGTCGCGCAGCTGCACGTCCACCCGGTCGGCGAGCCCGGCGGCAGCGATGCGCGCACGGGCCAGGTCGGCCTGTTCGGCGGAGAGGGTCAGGGTGGTGACCTTCGCGCCGCGGGCGGCGGCCCGCTGGGCGAGTTCGCCCCAGCCGGTGCCGATCTCCAGCAGCCGGGTGCCGTCGCCCACCCGGGCGAGGTCCAAGAGGCGGTCGATCTTGCGGTGCTGGGCTTCGGGGAGGGAGGCTGGGCGGGCGGGGAAGCCGGTGAAGAGGGCGGAGGAGTAGGAGAGGGTGGGGTCGAGGAAGGCGGAGAACAGGTCGTTGGACAGGTCGTAGTGTCGCTGGATGTTCTCGCGGGCACCGGCGCGGGTGTTGCGGTCGGCGGCGGGCCGGGCGGACACCCACAGGCCGCGCAGCCGCCGCAGCGGGGCGGGGACCAGCTCGTCGACATGGCGCGCGAGCACGGTCAGTACACCGGCCGGGTCGTCGCTGTCCCATTCCCCGGCCATGTAGGACTCGCCGAAGCCGATCAGGCCGTCGCGGCCGATGCGCCGGTAAAAGGCGTCCGGGTCGTGCAGGGTCAGCAGCGGGCCGGCGACGCCGGCGGCGGACGCGGTCAGGCCCAGCCGGTCCAGCGCGCGGCCCACGAGGTGGCGGGCGACGGCGGTCCGGGCGGCTCCGGCGGAGGGCAGCCGGGCCACGTCGGGCCAGCGCTCCGCGTCGACCTCGCTACGGCGCCCAGCGGGCGCGGCGGGGCCGGTGGCGCGGGCCGGGGAGGTCCGTCGGCGGGGCTCGGTCTGCGGGGGGATCCCGACGGCGCGGTCGGACGGCCGGGTGCGGCCGGGGGACGTGGTGGCGGGCTGGGTCACGAGGGCGTGCCTTCCTGCGGGGTGGAGTGGGGACGGGGGTGTACGGGCAGACCGCGCAGCAGCAGGGCGATGCCGTGGCGGCGGATGCCGGCCCAGACGGCGGCGGTCGACCACGGTCTGCGGACGGCGGCAGACAGCAGGGCGGGGATGGTGGCGGGGCGCCAGCGGCCCCGGACGACGGCGGTGAACGCCCGGCCCTCCGCGTGGTCGAGGTGGACTGCGAGCCGCAGCCGGTCTCCGGGCAGCGGAAGCCGCATCCGGTAGCGGCCCTCGACCGCGAAGAAGGGCGAGACGTAGAACTCCTTGTCGGTCTCCGCCTCGTCGCTCTCGTCCGGCCGCAGCAGGTAGCAGTGGCGCTGCCCGTAGGTGTTGTGGACCTCGGCCACGACGCAGACGAGAGCGCCGGAGCGGTCGTGGCACCAGTACACGCTGAGCGGGTTGAAGACGAAGCCGAACACCCGGGCGTGCGCCAGCATCGTGACGCGGCCGCCGTCCAGGTCGATGCCGTGGGCGGCCAGGTAGGCGTCGAGTCCGGCGCGGATGGTGGCAGAGCCGCCGGTGAAGTGGTCGCGGGCGTCGAACCGGGCGAGCGGGCGCACCGGCCGGGGCAGCACGGGCAGCCGGTCCAGGTCCACGCACCACAGGTACGTGCGGTGCCGGAAGGCGTGGCGCAGCGGGGTGGTACGGGCGTGCGTGATCACGCACTCGTAGAGAGCAGCGGCGGGTGTCCCGGCCGACGCCGGTGCGGCGGTCTTCGTGCGTGCGGCAGCTCGCGCGGTTCCGGTCACCAGCGCACCCCCAGGGACCGGGCGGCGTCCGCGCCGGAGCGGCAGCCGTCCTCGTGGAAGCCCCAGCCGTGCCAGGCCCCGGCATACGCGGTGACCCCATCGTTCAGGCGGGGCAGCTGCCTCTGCGCGGCAACCGATGCGGGGGTGTACACCGGGTGCTCGTAGACCATCCGCTCCACCACCCGGTCGGCGGCGATGCCGTCCTCCCCGCCCAGGGTGACGAGGTAGTCGGCGCCTGCGGGCAGGTGCTGCAGGCGCCGCATGTCGTAGCTGACGCGGACCGGCTCTGCGGAGGGGTCGCAGCCGCTCATGCGGTAGTTCCAGCAGGCGCGGGCGCTCGGTGAGCGCGGCAGGACGGCGGTGTCGGTGTGCAGCACGGTGGGGTTGCGCGAGTAGGTGAAGGCGCCCAGGAGCCGCTTCTCGTCTTTGGTGGGGTCGGCGAGCAGGCGCAGCGCCTGGTCGGGGTGCGTGGCGATGACGACGGCGTCGAAGGCGTCGGTGCTGCCGTCCCCGGTGGTGATCAGCGCGCCCCGCCCGGTGCGCCGCCCGGTGCGCCGGACGGTGTCGACCGGGCTGGAGGTGCGGATGCGGTGGATGTGTTTGGCGGCGGCGGTGACGTAGGCGGCGGATCCGCCGGTGACGGTCTTCCATTGCGGGGAGCCGGTGACCGACAGCAGGCCGTGGTGGTGCAGGAAGGTGAAGAGGTAGACGGCCGGGTAGGACAGGGCCGTCTGCGCGGGGCAGGACCACACCGCCGCGACCAGCGGGAGGGCGAAGTGGCTGACGAAATAGGGGGAGAAGCCGCCCTGGCGCAGGAAGTCCCTGAACGTCAGCGTCGGATCCGTCCCGCGGGCCAGCATGCGGCGGGCACCGCGGTGGAAGACCGGTACCTCGGCCAGCAGCCGCAGGTAGCTCCAGCGCCAAGCCCGCCGGGAGGCGAACAGGGCGGCCGGGCCGCGGGCGCCCGCGTACTCCAGGCCGCAGCCGTCGCACCGCACCGACATGCTCATCTCGGCGTCCTGCGTGCCGACGCCCAGCTCGCGGAAGAGCCGCAGGAGGGTGGGGTAGGTGCGCTCGTTGTGGACGATGAACCCCGAATCCACCGCCACCGTGCGCCCACCGGGGCCCGGCATGTCCCGGGTGTGGGCGTGGCCGCCGAGCCGCCCGTCCGCCTCGTACAGGGTGACCTCGTACGAGGACGCCAGGATGTAGGCGGCGGTCAGGCCCGCTGCCCCGCCTCCCACGACGGCCGCTTTCCGCGCTTCCACCACAACCGCTCCCGCCACTTGACACGCCGCCAGGCTGCTGCGTTTCACCCGTACTTCGCAGCGGCCCGGCGGCCGGATTGGAGGAGATCCGCGGCTGTGGGGCGGCTCGTCGCGGGAGTCGTGCGTGGGTTCAGGCGGTGAGTCGGGCGAGCTGTGCGGCCAGGGCGGTGGCGGGCGGGTAGGTGGCGCCTACGGCGGTGACGTGCTTCCAGTGCGGGCGGCCCGTGCCGGTGAGGATGAACACCGCCCGGCGCACCCCGATCAAAGGTGCGGTGATACCGAAGGACTTCGCCACCGTGAGCCCGGTGTCGGACAGAAGCGGCATGTACAGGCCGCGGCTACGGGCGAACTTTTCGTGACTGTGACGCCTTGGGGGGCTGATGCCCCATACGGCGGATCCGGCGGCCCCAAGGTCGGTCAGGCCGTCGGAGTAGGACCGATCTTCAGGATGGGGGCCGTGGGACCTCGCTTCGATGGGTTGATGCGCCCGGCGCCCGGCGGGCCGGGGCGCCGGGGTGCGGTCAGGCGGGAAGGTTCATCAGGAGCAGGGGGTCGGTGGTGGGCTGGGGGGATCCTCCGGCGGGTTCGAGGGTGAGGCCGACGGCGCCGGCGTCGGCGGTGTTGCCGGTGAGGATCACGGTGCCGTCGTGTTCGATGAGTCCGGCCGAGAGCATGGTGCCGTCGTGGTCGAGCCACAGCTGGTAGGTCTTGCCCGCCTCGGGGGCGGGCAGGTTGGCGGCGCTGAAGACGGCCTTGTTCTGCCGGGCGGAGGCGACCACGGTGGTCAGCGCGCCGTTGGCGGCCTTGCCGTGGACGGTGCGGGCATCGGGGGCGGCCAGGACGGCGCCGACCGCGTCGAGTTGCTGCCGGGCCTGACGTGCCTGCTGCTTCAGCTCCTGTCCGCTCTGCGCCTGCCAGACGGCGACGCCGCCCAGCGCCGCGGCGGCCAAGCTGGCCGCCAGCGCGAGCGGCACGGCCCGGCGGCGAACGGTGCCGCCGAGAGCGGGCACCGGGGCGGGGGCGGGTACGCGCGGCGGGAGCTGACGTACGCCGTCGATGGCGGCCATGACCTTTGCCTTGGCCGTGGCGGGCGGCGGCTGGGAGGCGGCTGCGGCCAGGCGGGCGGCGGTCGCTTCGAACTCGGCGGCTTCCTGCCGGCAGGCCTCACAGGCCTGAAGGTGGGCGTCGAAGGCTTGCCGTTCGCTGTCCTCGAGTGCGCCCAGCGCGTAGGCGGCGGCGAGGGTGTGGGCGTCGGTGGCGTGGTGTTTCACGTGGTCACCCCCATGCAGTCGCGGAGCCGGATGAGCCCGTCGCGCATGCGTGTCTTGATGGTGGGAAGAGGAGTGCGCAGGGCTTCCGCGACCTCACGGTAGGTCAGCCCCCGGTAGTAGGCCAAGGTCACCGCCTGGCGCTGGAGTTCGGTCAGACCTTGCAGACAGCGGCGCACCTGCTCGGATTCCAGGCGGGTTTCCACCTGCTCGGCGACCTCGTCGAAGGCGGTGGTGTGCTCGCGGGCGGCCTGGGCGTGCTCGCGGTCGACGGCCGCCTGGGCGGAGCGGACCCGGTCCACGGCCCGCCGGTGGGCGATCGTGGCCGCCCACGTCTGGACGCTGCCGGCGTCGGGCCGGTAGCGGGCGGCTTGCCGCCACAGGTCGATCATGACCTCTTGGGCGACCTCCTCGGACTGCGCCCGGTCGCGTACGACCTTGACCACGATCCCGAAGACCAAGGGTGCCAGGGCGTCGTAGAGGGCGGAAAAGGCCTGTTTGTCGCCGTGGGCGACCTTCTGCATGACATCGGTGAGATGGTGGCGGGCGGGGTCTGCGGGGCGGCCGGTGTGGAAGGGGATCGGTTGGTTCACCTGCGGGGCTCCGGCCGTGGAGAGAAGGCGAAGCCGCGGCCTGGGCGGGCCGTCGGGGGGCGGGGTGTCCATCGCATGCCGGTCCTTGTCGTCGCTCGTGCGGGGCCGGACCGCCCCCGGGGGACGGTCCGGCCTGGTGAAACCTGTGCGTGTGTCGTCTGGTCTTCGTAGCCGACAGGCCTGCGGATGGGAGACCTCTTCGTCACCCGCACAAGCCGGGATTGACCCGTAAGAGGGAAGCCGGCGCTTTTGGGCAAGCCGGTGGGCCGGCGGCGGCGAAGTGCCGGTGTGAGGGACACCGAAGGCATTCGCGGGTCTTCCTCACCGGCCGCGCGGGACCTCCGAGCGGCCGCACACCCTCACGGAAGGATATGAAGACATGGTTGATGTACGGCGAGGTCTGGCCGTGGCCCTGGCGGCCGGCGCGGTCGTCGTGGCCGGGGCGTCGGTGGCGTCCGCCGACGTCGGCGCGCAGGGTGTCGCCGCTTACTCGCCGGGCGTGGGCTCGGGCAACCTCATCCAGGTGCCCATCCACATTCCGGTCAACGCCTGCGGCAACACCGTCAGCGTCATCGGGCTGCTGAACCCGTCCTTCGGCAACACCTGCATCAACGCCTGACCCACACCGGGGACAAGAGCCCCGGTCCGGTGCCCTCAAGACGGGGAGGCGCCGGCCGGTGACCCGACCCGGCGCGGTGCCGGGCGCGGCCCTGGGGACGCGCTGCGTGCCAAAACCGCTGCTGGGCGGGTCGGCTGTGGGTGGCTGTCGGCACAGCCACCCACAGCACCCCGGTACCACTGAGCGGCCTACCAGGTGAGGACCGCGATGACCTGCTTGCCGAGGGCTGTGCGGCTGACGAAGAGGTCCGCGCCGAGGGCCCGGACGATCTCCAGCCCGCGGCCGCCCGGCCCGATCCGCCGCCTGCCGCGCGCACCGGGGCGCCCGGACAGGCCCGGCGTGCCGTCGCAGATCCTCGGTGACAGCGCGCGGGCAGACGGCGGGCTGACGTAGTGGCCGGGCACCAGAGCGCGCACGTTCACGTATGCGGTCATCGCACTCATCTCCCTGCTGCGCCGCGGTATCCCTGACCTTCCTGCCCGCCGTTCTCCTCCTGTGCGGGCAGCGGGTACTGCGCCCCGCTGGCGCGACGCCGCCGGGAGGCGGCCGGTGGAGCAAGGCCGGCCGTGCGATCGAGCGCTGGCCGCGCGGGGTGTGGGCCGCATGCCTGGTGCTGCTGGCAGCGGGAGCGGTCTTCGCCCCGCTCCTGGGGCAGGCCGGTGTTCGCTTGCACCGGGCCCTGCCTGCCGGTTCGCCCTCCGTTGCCGGGCACGACGTCCTTGCGCGCCACTTCCCTGCCCGGGCGGCCAGCCCTCTGATCGTCCTCACGCCTGCCACCCGCGTATCCGAGGTGCGCGGCCGGACGGCCGCGACGCGCGGGGTGGCCACGACTTCGGTCCCTACCCCACCCGGCGGGCAGACGACGGTGGTGGCGACGCTGACGGATGCCCCGGACAGTGCCGGTGCTCGCGAGACGGTGGTGCGGCTGCGCTCCGCGCTGGTGGGGACCGGGGCGCTGGTGGGCGGCCAGAACGCACAGCTCACCGACCTCCACCAGGCCTCCATCGACGGCCATCGGCTGATCATGCCGCTGGTGTTGGCGGTCGTCTGGGTCATCCTAATCGTTCTGCTGCGCTGTCTGCCGCTGCTGCTCGTAGCGGCCGCATGGATCAGCCTGTTCACGGCGTACGGCGCCGCCGCCCTCGTCCTCCAGATGGTTGCCGGCAGCGCCGCCACCGAGCCGGCCGTGGTGCTGTTCTCGCGGTCGGCCCGCGGCCTCCGCACCGGCGAGGTGAAGGCAACATCACCGGTCGGTTCACTCTTTCGGATGCCGGACCAATCCGCCGGGCGGGGGCCGCCGAATGGCGGGTGTGAGCAGCTTCCGCAGCATCCTCTCCCTCGCCGCCCGGGGCGCCCTGTCCGGCATTCTGGCCGCGTTCACGGCGCTGGCCGTGGCCGAGCTGGTCGCCGGACTGGTGCGTCCGGCGGCCGGGCCCGTGACGGTCGTCGGGGGAGCGGTGATCGACCGGACACCTGCCGCGGTGAAGGACTTCGCGATCCGTACGTTCGGCGAGAACGACAAGACCGTCCTGCAGCTGGGAATCCTGGCGATTCTCGCCCTCTTCGCCCTCGGTCTGGGCATCCTGGCCCTCTCGCACCGGCGGGCCGGCGCCGCCGGCGTCCTGCTGTTCGGGATCGTCGGTTCTGCTGCGGCCCTCGGCCGCCCCGACTCCACCGGCATTGGCGACGTGCTGCCCTCCCTCACCGGAGCCCTCGCCGGGGCGCTCGTCCTGTATTTCCTTGCTGTCAAAGCCGCACCCGGCCCGGCCCTCGCCGGTGGAGACGCTCAGGCCGCGACCGGCGGGTGGAGCCGGCGCGGTTTCCTCACCGCGGCCGGGGTCACCGCTGTGGCAGCCGGCTCGGTCGGCGCGCTCGGCCGGTACTTCGCCGGCCGCCAAGGCCGCGGCGCTGTCGCCTCCCGCAACAGCCTGGTCCTGCCGGCTCCCGCCTCACCGGCGCCCGCCGTCCCGGCCGACGTCCAGTTGAAGGTGGCCGGCATCAGTCTCTTAACCACCCCCAACTCCAACTTCTACCGCGTCGACACCGCCTTGACCGTGCCGAAGGTCGACGCAGACACCTGGCGGCTGCGCATCCACGGCCGCGGGGTCACCCGGCCGCGCACCTACCGCCTCGACCAGCTCCTGGCCCGTCCCCTCATCGAGCGCGACATCACGCTGACCTGTGTCTCCAACGAGGTCGGCGGCCCCTACATCGGCACCGCCCGCTGGCTCGGCGTCCCCCTTGCCGACCTTCTCGAGGAGACAGGAGTCCGGGCACCGTCCCGAGGGGGCAAGGCGGATCAGCTGGTGGCCCGCTCGGTGGACGGGATGACCCTCGGCTCCCCGGTCGAGGACGTCATGGACGGCCGGGACGCGATGCTTGCGGTCGGGATGAACGGCGAGCCGTTGCCCTTCGCCCACGGCTTCCCCGTGCGGATGCTCGTTCCCGGCCTGTACGGGTACGTATCGGCCTGCAAGTGGATCACCGACATCGAGCTGACCACCTTCGATGCCTACGACCCGTACTGGGTCAAGCGGAAGTGGGCCCGGAAGGCGCCGATCAAGACGCAGGCCCGCATCGACACCCCCAAGCCCTTCGCCCGCCCCGCGGCCGGCAGCATCACTGTCGCCGGGGTCGCATGGGCCCAGCACCGCGGCATCACCCGCGTCGAGGTCCGCATCGACGACGGCCCGTGGCAGGACACCGACCTCGCTGTCCAGGCCACCGTGGACACATGGCGCCAGTGGTCCTACCCCTGGAAGACCACACCCGGCGGGCACACGATCACCGTCCGCGCCACCGACGGCACCGGTCAGGTGCAGACCGAACAGCGCACACGGACCATCCCCGACGGCGCGAGCGGCTGGCACAGCGTCTTCGTCACCGTCCCCTAGACCACCCGGCGCGGCCGCACGGCCGCGTTCCGGGCAGCACGACCACCGGCGTCAACACCCCAGAGAAACCCTTCAAGGAGCAATCGATCATGAAGAACATGAAGATCCGCCGTACCGCGATCGCCGTCGCCGCAGCCGCCGTGCTGCCCTTCTCCCTGGCAGCGTGCTCCGATTCCGGCAGCGACACCAAGGCCGCCCCCACCGCGGCAGCCGGCGACCAGGCCAAGACCGGCGAAAGCACCACCGCGGGCGAATCGATGACCGGCGACCAGCCGTTCGGCCCGGCGTGTGCCGGAGTACCGAAGGAGGGCGCCGGCTCGTTCGACGGCATGGCCAAGGCCCCGGTCGCCACCGCCGCCTCCAACAACCCGGCCCTGTCCACCCTCGTCGCCGCGGTCAAGCAGGCCGGGCTCGTGGACACCCTCAACAACGCCAAGGACATCACCGTCTTCGCGCCGACCAACGACGCCTTCGCGAAGATCCCGAAGGCCGACCTCGACAAGGTCCTCGCCGACAAGGCCACCCTCACCAAGATCCTCACCTACCACGTGGTGGGCCAGAAGCTGACGCCCAAGCAGCTGGAGAACGGATCCTTCGAAACCCTCCAGAAGGGCATGGTCACCACCACCGGCTCCGGCGAGTCCTACAAGGTCAACGACACCTCCAACGTGGTCTGCGGCAACGTCAAGACCGCCAACGCCAACGTCTACATCGTCGACACCGTCCTGATGCCCAAGTAACCCTCGGCAGGAACACGAACCAGCAACGGCCGGTGGCCCCGCCTCCTTCCCTCGAAGGGCGCGGGGCCACCGGCATCGTCGGCTGCTTTGAGCGGACCGGCAGACAGGCCCGGCACGCCGGCCGCCGTCGGGACCGGGTGCGCGCGCCGGGTGGCAGGGCGTGCCGCTACTTCTGGTTGATGGGCAGGGCCAGGTCGGTGACCTGGTACTTGGTCGGGAAGGCGCCCTTGCCGGTGGCCTTGCCGGCCAGCACGTCGATGGCGTAGAGGCGGTAGGAGCCGCCAGTGCCGATGGCGGCGAAGCCGTAGTTCGTTCCCGCGGCCGGGTTGTAGTAGATCTCGAATCCGGCATCCAGGGCGGCGTCCACGTCGAGGCTTCCGGTGAGGGCCAGGGTGCCGGCGCTGGCGGGGGACTGCAGGGAAATCCGGTCGGCCATCGTGTCGAGGTCGAACGGGGTCCTCGCGGTGGCGGTGTTCAGGTCGTCGTTGGTGTAGGCGGCGCCGGTGACCCCCATCGCGGTCGACGGCGGCGTGGTGGGATTGGTGAGGGTGCCGTCGACGGTGGTCGTCAGCGGCGCTGCCGCATCGTCGATGTTGTGGCGCAGGTTCTGCCCGGTGTTGGAGATGACCCGCAGCCTGTTGGCGGCCGGGTTGAAGTCCACGCCGAACGTCGTTTGGTGCGCCAGGCCCTGGCACATCACCGGGCCGATGGCGGCCCGCACGTCCGGATCGCCGGCCGGCGCCCCGCTCTGCGGGACGCCGGCGCACACCTGTACATGGACTACTGACCCGGCAGGACGGCATCGGGTCGAGTCGGGGGGCGCGATATTGTGGGGCCCCTGATGTCTGTTGCTTTTCATGATCCGGCAGGAGCGTTCCGCGTGCCCGAGGACCCCATCGCCCAGAGCGAGCTTGCTGCCCTGACCCGGCGTTTCGAAGAGGTCGCGGGGAAGCATGACCGCGAGTTCGGGATCATCAAGTCCGACCTGACCGCGGTGCGCCTGCAGATCGGTAACCTGGACCAGAAGGTCGAGGCTCTCGACAAGAAGATCGACCGGAACCAGGCCCAGATCATCGAGCTGCTCACCCAGCTGGTGGGCCGGGATCCCGACGCCAGCTGACTTTCTCCGGGCCCGGTGCCCGGTTCTTGCCCGTACACGCACGATGGCCCCGACCAGACACATCTGGTCGGGGCCATCGTGCGTGTACGGGGTCAGTTCCCGGTGCGCAGGTGTTCCTGCCGGGCGTGGACCAGGCCGCGCCAGGCGGAGCGGACGTCGTCCTCGCTCTTGGTCCAGCGGGTGGTCGATGGTCCGGGCAGGGGCAGGGCGGCCATGAAGTGGGCGATGTCGGTGAAGTAGGCGAAGCCGCCGGTAGCGGTGAGCTCGCGCAGACGGCTGATGGTGGCGGCCAGGTCCTGGTCCTCGCCGCGGACGGCATGGTGGAAGGCGAGGGCGAGCTCCACGAAGCGGTGGAGGAAGGGGAGACCCGCGGCCTCGATGTCGGCGTGCAGGCCCTGGGCGCGGCGGGGGACGCTGTCGGTTCCGGCGTCCTTGATCAGGGCGACGACCTGGGCGAGGAGGGTGTTGGAGCGCTGATCGAGGCCGTTCAGGAACCGGTGGGCGAGAGCGAGCTCGTCGCCGGCCCGGCCGGGGTCGGCGAAGGAGAGGGCCAGGGCGAGGCGGACCTGCGTCATGGCGCGCTCGCCGACCGCGCCGTGCTGCTCGGCTTCGCTACGGCCGGCTTCGAAGGCGGCGACGGCCTGGGCGGTGTCGGCGTGGGACCAGTGGATGTCGCCGAGGACCCGGTGGTGGCGGCCCTTCCACCCCAGGGTGGGGGCGGCGGCCAGGGCGGTGGGGAAGTCGCCGGCGAGGCGGGCCAAATTGGCCAGTCCCCGGCGGGCCCGGGGTGCGTACCGGCCGCCCGCGTCGGCGACCTGCTGCATTCCTGCGCGGGCGGCCCGGTTCTGGCTGAGGTCCTTGTACGCCTTCGCCCGGTAGTAGAGGCCCACCTCGGCGAGCTCGGCGGGCAGCAGGCCGGTGTCGAGGACGGCGGTGAGGCGGTCCGCAGTGCGCTGGCGGTGTTCGTGCTGACGGCGGGCGATCGCGGTGAGAAGTTCGGCCAGCGCGTCGGCGGGGGTGTCCGGGACCGGTTCGGTGCCGGTGTCGGTGGGCAGGGCGAGGGGCTCCCACACGGAGTCTTCGGTGTAGGCGTGGGCGGCGTCGGTGAGCCAGCCCAGGTCGGTGAGGTGGTGGTCGCGGGCCAGGCGCAGGCCCTGGCGCAGGCACGCGACGAGGAGGAGCCGGCTCGGGCCGGTTGCGGCGGCGTTCGTCCATTGGTCGCCGAGGGCGGCGAGGGCGCGGGTGGCGGCCTGGTGCCAGTCGGCGGGGGTCCAGCGGTCGTCGCTGTGGTCGTCGTCGCGGACGGCGGTGCGGATCGCGCGGTGCAGGTGGTAGGGCCACAGCGCGTAGGGGTCTTCGGTGACCAGGGGCCGCTCGGTCAGGCGGCGGGCGGGGGCCTGCTGGGTGAGGCCGGCGGTGCGGGTGGCGAGGTCGAGGTCGAAGGCGTCCAGCAGGGAGACGCTGCGCAGCAGGTGGCGTTCTTCTGGGGTGAGGTCGGAGAGGGTGCGGGCCAGGAGTGCGGGGAAGCTGCAGTCGAAGTCGGCGGCGGTGGGGGTGCGGCCGGTGCGCCGGATCTCCAGGAAGCGGGAGACGGCGAGGTCGAGGTGGAGGGGCAGGCCGTGGGAGCGGGCGGTGATCGCGGCCCGGATGTCGGCGCCGATGAGGGGTTGGTCGTGCTGGACCAGGCGGCGGGCGAGGTGGGTCTCGCAGTCCTCGGGGGAGAGGTCGCCGATCAGGTACTGCCGGGCGCCGGATCCGGCTGTCCGTGGCTGCGGAACCGTCAGGGAAGAGGAGGTGGCCAGGCCGGGCCAGGCGGTGGGGCCTGTCCAGTCGAGCTGGCCGTGGAGTGCGGGGTCCGCCCACGGCAGACGGCTGCGGCCGCCGATGACGAAGAAGACGTTCGGCATGAGCCAGACCAGGCGCTGCAGCAGCCGCTCGAAGTCCCGGTGGCGGTCCGCGGTGTCTTCGAAGGTGTCCAGCAGGACCACCGGGGTGAGTCGCTTCTTCGCGGGCAGTTGGTTCAGGTCCCAGGCAAGCAGGTGCGGGTAGTAGGACAGCGCCTCCAGGTCGGGGGTGGCCTCCAGCAGGGCCGCCGTCCTGGTGGCGCCGGCCAGGGCCTGGGCACGTTCCTGACGTTCGCGCAGCGCCGACACGAGCGCCGAGGTGAGCTGTCCGGCCGCCGAGCCGACCAGCCCCGGCAGCGCCAGGGCGGCGGCCATTTCCCCCACCCCGGCCGTCAGCTGTCCGGGCAGCATGTTCGCGAACTTCCCGGCCAGGCCAGTGCGCCGGACGTACTCGTCTAGCGGCTCACCGGGGTGCACGTGCTCCCAGTAGTGCCGCAGCGCCACGTCGAAGGACGGCATCGGCCGGCCGAGAGCCTCGGCGAGCGCGAGGCGGATCGTCAGGATCACGCGCTCGAGGTCCGAGCCGGCCGATGCCGCCCGGGACAGGTCGATCCGGATGGGCAGCACCCGGTCCGTCCAGGTGGGTGCGCCCCACTGCGCGGGGCGGTGCTCGGCAGCGGTGAGCGCTGCCTCGATCTTGCGGAGCAGGGTCGACTTCCCGACGCCGCCCACCCCGTGGAAGACGATCAGATTGCGGCGGGGGGCTTCGAGGTCCTCCACGTCGAAGGACCGGCCTGCGATGCGGTGCAGGTGCTCCTCGAGTGCGGCGGCCACCAGGACCCACTGGCTGTGCCGGTCGGTGAACGCCTCCGCGACGTCGAACGCCGACGGGTCGTTGGAGCTGAACAGCGCACGCAAGTTGTCGGCCATGGTCCCCCCACAGGTGATCGTCTCAGCCCCAACCTATGCCGCCCGGTAGCCGCGGGCGGGCACTGTGGCGGGCACGTCCGGTCCGCACCGGGTAATGGACGGAATACCGGCGGCGCTCGACAATGATTGTTTTGCCGTCTTCCCGTGGAAGAAGTTGGTTCTCGTGCACGATCCGGCAGCCCCCTCCAGTTCCTCCGAGCCGTCCGATGCGGTCGGCCCGCAGGTCCCCTCTGATCTGGTGAGGGAGGTGATGGCCTGGTACACCCGTGAACTCCTGGCGGAGCGCCGTTCCTCGCAACCCGACCCGGAGCGGCTGGAGCACCTGCTCGCCCGGCAGCAGGAGTGCGTGCGGGACCAGGCGCGGCTGAGGGATGCCGACACGCAGGAGGCATCCCGTATCACCGCTCTCTACGCGGCCCGGCTGAAGGAGCTGGAGGCCACCGGCCCGTAACTGGCATCGTTGCGGGCCCGGGGAAGGGGGAGGGCGGCCACGGGCGTGGGGCCGGTCAGTCTCCGCGGCTGGAGGTGGTCGGGCATCAGCGCTCGCGCCAGGCGGGATATCTGCTCCAGGTCGTGGCGGTAGTGCGGGAGCTCCGTGCGCAGGCGGCGCTGGAGGGCCCAGAAGCGTGCCGCCTCCTGGGAGGTGTAGGGGCGGGTCTGCTCGGCGAGCAGCACGTCCGCTGCGGCTCTCGGCCGTGACCAGGAGCCTTGAGGGGTGCGGTCGTTGCGGTAGAGGACGGTGCCGTCGCGCCGCCACACCATGACGGAGTCGGCCACCGGCTCCTGCTCGGCTGCGGCGACCGCGTCGGCGAGCACGGCGAGGTGCCGGTCGTGCCCGGAGGCGGTGGTGAACCGGCCGTGCCCGCCCAGCCGGTTGACGTCGGCGCAACGCACCGCGGTGCCCTGCCGGGAGTCCGCTGCCCGCACGGCCAGCACCACCAGCTCCACCCGGTAGCCCGCCCGCCGGTAGGCCATCGCGCTTTCCACGAAGGCGGCCGGGCTGCCGGGGGCGATCTCGATGGTCACGTCCCCGCGCCGTTCTCGAACCGCCGCTTCGGCCATCGCCTGCCAGGCCCGGTAGTCCGCCCGGATCCGTTCCCCGGCCGTACGCGGCTCCTCGCGCAGCAGGTCGTAGTAGTCCGGGTGCATCGCCTTGAAGTCGTCGCCGCTGATCTGCGTGGGCCGGCCGCGCAGGGCCCGGCGCAGCACCTGGGCCTGGCTGGTCTTGCCGGAGCCGGGCTGGCCCATGACGTAGACCGCGACCGGTTGTTCCTGCGGCGTGATGCCCTCCAGGAGCGACGGCGCGATCAGTACGTCCCAGATCCACCGGTGTTCCTCGGCGGAGAGGCGGTGGTAGTCGACGCCCGGCGCCTGCCTCCTGGCCTGTGCGGTACGCCGCAGCGGCTCGGCCAGGGCGGCGGCACGCTCGCCGTCGCGTCGCACCGCCAGGGCCCAGTCCTCGGGCAGCCGGGGATCGTGCGCCCGCCGGTCGGCATCGGCGAGCTGGCGGCGGAAAGCGCCGGTCTCCGCCGCGTCCCACGGCCGTAACCGCTCGGCCAGCAATGCCTCCCGGGCCCCGACCGGGTGGAGCCACCTGCCATCAGGGGTGACTTCGTTGGCGTACAGGACCTCGCCCGCGCGCCGCACGACGACGACACGGTCGGCCAGGCGCCCGGCCTCGATCTCGGCCAGGGCTGTGGCCAGCGCGGCCGCGCAGGCGTCGTGGTTGTCCCACCCCACGTACCGCGCCCCCTGGCCCTCTTCGGCGAGCCGCAGGTACCGGTCCAGCACACCGAGCTGTGAGACGGCCTCCGGCACGGCCAGGGCCACCACCTCGACCCGGTAGCCGGCCGCGCGGTAGGCAGCCACCGAGGCTAGCCACCCGGCCGGGTCGGCCAGGGCCTCCTCCGCCACGACGTCGTACCGGCACGCCCGCGCACGGGCCTCGACCTCGGCCTGCCAGCGGTACGTGTCCGGCCGCACCCGCACCCCGGCTGTCCGAACGTCCTCCGCCAGGAAGCCGGAGTAGCCGGGGTGAGCGGTCTTGTAGGCGTCCCGTTCCACCCGCACCGCGCCACCCCGCTGCTCCAGGGCTGCGTGTACCAGGTCCATTACGAGTGTCTTGCCGCTGCCGGCCTGCCCGGCCACGAACACCACCACCGGGTGTTCCTGCGACGCTGCGCCCGCCGTCGACTCCGACACGATCGTCTTGGCGGACAACTCGCCGTACTCCTTCACTGACGTCTCCTGGCCGTGGTTGCGCGAGCGTGCCCTCGTGGGCCGTTCGGTATTGACCTCATCGATCGCCCACTCTACGCCCATGATCGCGAAACGTACGCGATTCGCACTTGATTCGTACGGGCAACGTACGCGATTCGTGCGTTCCGTGGGGTAGAGTGTGGGTCAGGAGGTGTTCCATGTCCGAGTTGTTCGACGCGGTCGACGCGCTGCTCGCGTCCCGCGCGGTACTGCCGCCCCCGGCGGAACGCAAACGGCTGCGAGCCGCACACGGCCTGACGATTGACGAGGTGGCAGGCGCGCTGAAGGTGCGCCGGGCCACGGTGTCCGGCTGGGAGTCCGGCAAGACCGAACCCCGCCCGCCCGAGCGCGACGCCTACGCCCGGCTGCTGGACAAGCTCGCGGAGCTCTACCCCGCCGACGCTGCCGCGCCCGCCCAGGAGGCGGCGGTGCCGGCCACGTTCACTGCCGAGCCCGAACCGGCAAAACCGCGGCCGCTGTCCACAGGGCCGGCGCCCGAGGCTGCGGTCATGACTTCAACCGAGAACACCCAGACCAGCCCCGCCCCTCTCGCCACTGCTACAAAGGCCGCGCCGGGTCCGGCGCGCACCACCAGGCCGTCGACGTCGCGCCGTCCCGGCACGCGGAAGGCGGCCCCGGCCAGCACCCCGGCGGGCATCGATCCGCGGTTCGAGAACGGGCCGCTCGCGGTCGTCGACGTCGAGGACGGGCAGGTGCTGGCGTACTGCACCGGCGGCCTGGTCCTGGACGTGCCCGCCAAGTCCCTGCCGTCCCTGGTCGACTGGACGCTCAAGGAGGCGAAGCTCGGTCAGCCGAAGCTGTCCGGCCCGGGAAGGCCGGCCGACCCGCTGATCGTGCTCACCGAGGCCGCGTGTGAGCGCTACGGCCTGCCCGTCTCGCTCACGGCGGAGGAGAAGGACGCCGGGCGGATCCCGGAGGGCCACAAGGTCGTCAAGCAGCTGGTGCGCGCCGACTGGAAGCTGACCAAGCGCGGGTTCGGACCGTGGGCGCGGATCTACCGCCCCGCCAAGGGTTCGGAGCGCCAGTGCGTGCAGCTGTGCATCCCGTCGTGGAACGCGCTGGACGTCCGGTTCTGGGGCGGTGCCGCGCAGCTTCCGCCGGCGGAGCTCGCCCGCGTCCTGGGCGTCTACGCGTCCAGGGTGATGACGCCGCGCGGCTCCACCGCCGTCACCGGCCTGGAGCTGATGACCGCGCTGCACCCGCCGACCCACGCCGTGCGCGATGAGGAGACCGGCGTCCTGCGGCAGGCCGAGACCAAGACGCCCGGGTCGCTGGGTAAGGACCCGGTGGACTGCGCGCCGTGCGAGGCCCCCGACGGGCACCCGCTCCTGGCGGACCTGCCGCGCTTCACCGTCCGGGGACCGGCGGACAAGCTGTTCGAGGAGGCGTACGACTGGGCGCGGCCGATGACCGATGCCGAGTGCACCCTGCGCTACCTGGTCGGCCTGGACGTGAACATGGCCTTCGCCGCCGGCGCGAACGGGCTGACCGTCGGCCTCGGTGAGCCGACGCACGTCAAGAACCCGGTGTTCGACCCGAAGCTGCCCGGCTCGTGGCTGGTCGACCTGTCCCACGTCGACCTGTCGAAGGTGAAGGTCGGCAAGGAGTGGGTGGAGCTGGACGGCTCGCTGCTGCCCTCCCCGTTCACGCCGAAGGGCGACCGCCCCACGGGCCCGGCCTGGTACGCGACGCCCACCGTCGCCTACGCGGTGGAGCTCGGGTACGACGTCACGCCGACCGAGGCGTGGGTCCGGTACGACAACGGCCGCTACCTGGACGGCTGGTACCAGCGGCTGCGTGACGCCTACCTCGCCACGATGGCCGACCTCGGCGTCGACGCCGACCTGTCGCCGCAGGACTTCCTCGCGGCGATGGACGGCTACAAGGAGCGCGACCCGGAGCTGACGATCGTCGTCTCGGCGATCAAGGCGACGGTCAAGGGCGGCCTGGGCAAGCTGCGCGAGCGGCCCCGGGGTGAGGGCTGGCGGCCGGGCGAGCGGTGGCGTGCCCTGGAGCGCCCGACGTGGCGCCCCGACATCCGGGCGGCGGTCATCTCCCGCACCCGGATCAACCTCCACCGCAAGATCGTCAAGCACGCGGCGTTCACCGGGCAGTACCCCGTCGCGATCCTGTCCGACTGCGTCGTCTACGCCGCGAACGGACCGGGCCCGCTGGACTTCCTGCCCTACCGGGAGGGCAAGCCGCTGCCCGGCGGCTTCAAGCTCGGCATCAACCCCGGCCTCGTCAAGCACGAGGGCACCCAGACCGTCCTGTGGGGCGAGGAAGTCCGCGAGCGGTTCAACGCCCCGGAGCTCAACCTCGCCCGGTCCATCAAGGACGGCACCGTCACCGACGCCGACAACGGCGAGTAGGGGAGTACGCAGGCGATGAGCATGTTCGGGGACGGCCTGGACAAGGCGGTGCAGAAGGCGTTCACCCGCCCGGCACCCAAGTCCGCGGGCCCGCAGATGCGGTACATGGTCAAGCAGCTCGGCGGCACGAAGGCCGTCGCCGAACTGCTCGGCATGTCCCAGCGGCAGGTGGAGCGGTACGTGGCGGGCAAGGCCAAGAAGCCGCGCGCCGACCTCGCCGCGCGCCTGGAGCGCGAGGTGACCAAGCGGTGGCAGCCGCAGATCCGGGCCAAGGCCCGCGAGAAGGCGGCGACGACCGGCGGCATCGTCATCGACGCCCGCGCCCGCATGGGCTACACCGCGCCGATCGGCTCCACGGACCAGGACCGCATCCGGCACCTGACCGTCGCCCTGCCACCCGTCTACGCCGCCCGCCTCTTCGACGCCCAAGCGGCCGGGGCCAGTGACGACCGCCTGCGGGAGATCGCGGCCGAAGCGCTCAAGGAGGTGTACTTCCAGGACGGCGGCCGCCGCGCCGGGAGCCTGGACGAAGTCCGCATGCTCGATGTCGAACACCTCGAGTTCGACCTGTAGCAGCCGCGCCCCGAACAGCCCGCGAGCCCGGACTGAGCCGAAGCACGGTAGTTGTCACCAAGGCAGCTTGTTGTCACTGGGATCGAGGACCGGAGTACTTCGGGTCGGCCGCCGGTGTCCCGTCGCACTCCAATTGGCAGATTCTCAATGCTCTGCAGACTGACCTTGCGGATTCTCATTCGCTGCGGAGGCGGACCAGACGGCGAGGTCGCCTCCCGGCAGGGACACGAACCGCCATCCTCCCGGTCCTGCGATCTGCCACGCTTCGAACGCCGCATCGGCTGGACACGTCAGATGCGTTCCATCCTCGAACACCATCCGGAGCGTGCCGGACTTGAAGGCGACCGCAGAGACGACCTTCGTCCCGAAGAGCGGAAGGACTGCGGCCACGTCCTGAGTCTCCGGCACCAGAAGCACGCCGGGATTAGTTCGGGCCGGGCCGGATGAGAGTCGAGCGGGCGTTTCGAGCACGACTTCCCAACCTTCACCGAGGGCCAGCGTGAGGCGGTAGTCGACAGTGATCCCAGCGACACCCCACCCGCGGAGATTCAAGATCCACCGATCTTCGTGTTCGACCGGCTCTGCTTCAGTGCTCATCACTCCACCATGGTGCCCGGCACCAGCCGAGGGCGACGGACGGTGCCCAGGGATTCCACCGAAGCCAGTTCCGTTGAGAATCCGACGGAGTGTGTTCTCGAACCTCCTGGCGAACCAGCAGCTCAGACCAAGATGCAGAGACAACTCCGATGCGACGGGACAGCTGGGATTGGCGGAGCTGCTCAGGCGTCCGCAGAGGGCTAGGGGCAGTGACATCAACCGTGCTTCGCACGCCGCTGGTGACAGATAGCGCGCCGCATCGGTGACAACCCCCGCGCTTCGTCCGATCGAAGCCGCAGCTCAGCGGATGCCGATGGTGACAACTCTCGTGCTTCGGCTCACGGACCAGTTGGTCCGGGCTCGCTCGCGTGTGGGGGCGAAGGCCCGGCCGCTGTCCACAGGCGGACCGTGGTCCCTGGAGGTATGAGCGATCACGAGCAGCAGCCGGCCCCGCGCCGCGGCAAGGTCCTGGAGGCCCTCGCGCGGGCGGAGCGGAAGGTCTTCACCCGGCCCGCACCGAAATCCGCAAATGCACAGGTGAAATTCCTCCTCACGCGGGCGAAGGGGTCGACCAAGGCCCTGGCGGAGCGCCTGGGCGTCTCGCGCCGGACGGTGGAGCGCTACCGGGCAGGGAAGCTGAAGACCCCGCAGAAGCGACTTCAGGCCGCCCTGGTGGAGGAGACGGAATCCGAGTGGCAACCGCAGGTCAGGGCACAGGTGCGCGCGGCGGCATCCACCTCCAGGGGGATGATGGTGGAGGTGACGGCGTACTTCGGATTCACCTGCACGGGCAGCTCGGACGATGGCCGCGAGCGCCAGATCACCACGGACATCTCGCCCACCTACGTGAAGCAGATCCTGGAGCTCCAGGAAGCCGGTGCGACGGAGGAGGATCTGCATCCGATCGTCGCGGAGGCCATCACGGAGTCGTATTTCACGGAATGGGGCACACGGGCGGATGGCCTCCGCGCGGACTTCACGTCAGTGACGTCAATTTCCTTCCGGTTCTGACCCGCCCAAATTCAGGGCCTGCTATAAAACGTATCGGCGGGCCGCCGTACAACGCTCTGGCGGCGGCCCGCACCGAATCCACACGATGAATGCGAGACCGAAGATGACCCGCTTCTGGCCGCCCGGCGAGACCACCCGCCGACCGCCCGCCCCGCGAACCGCCGCGCTCTACGATCCGGCCCGCGCCGCCCGAATCGGCCGCCGCGTCGTACGGCGCCGGGCGAAGGGAATGGACGCCGGCGCCATCGCGGCGGCCCTCGATGAAGCGCGGTTCGACGCCCGACAGGCGTCCCGGCACGAGGACCTGGCCGACGACGTACGCGGCCCGGCGGAACTCGCGGAGTGGGAGCGCATCGACCAGCTGCTCTCCGCGGCCGCGCCGGGCACGGTCTACGACCTGGACACCGACGACGTCGTCCAGGCCGAGCTCGCCGCCGACGCCGCGGCCGCCGCCGCCCGGGAAGCCGAGCTGCGAGAAGCGATGCGGATCGCGGCCCGCGTGGATGAGCTCCAGGCGCTGCGCGAGCTCGGCACGCTGGAGCAGACCGAGCCCCGCATCGGCGACGAAGCCGTACGCGACGAACTCACCCGGCGAGCCGGCGGGTACGTCCAGGCCGACGTCGACGCCTGGCTCGCGCGTGCCCTGGCCGCGCACCGCGGGCACTACCGCGACCCGGGCGCCCGCGAGGAAGCCGTCGGCCTTCTGACACCGCCGGTCCGCGCGCACGCCGCGCTGCTCGCCGAACTCGCCCGCCTGGTCCCCGACGCCGACGGCGACCAGCTGGCGTTCGCGGCCCGCCTTGCCACCACCGAGCCCGAAGCCGCCGGTGCGCTCGCCGCGTTCCTGACCTGTGCGCTCACCCCGCCCGCTGATCACCGACGGTGACTATCGGACTGTCACGCTGGGGTGTCACACACCCTCGATCCGGCTGTCACGCTGGGGTGTCACGCTGCCGATCGGGCCCGCAATCACGGGGCTGACCCCCGGTTTCGGCTCCACCACCGAGCAGCGTGACACCCTCGCCGGGTGCGGGTACGGAACGTAATCGCCGGGACCGGGCCCGGTGGGCCGGTGGGTGCGGAAGAATCGCCGGGATGACGACCGACGGCGCCACCGCGCAGTACGAGTTCCAGGTCGTGGCTCGGTGCACCGACCCGTCCCACCCGGGCGCCACCACCCTGATCTACACCACCCACGCCACCTCGATCGAAGAGGCCGCGGCGAAGGTCCAGGCGCTGCGCCTGGCCAAGATGACTCCGGGGCTCTACCGCATCACGCAGGTGACCGAGCGCGAACGGGAGTGCACCTGCGCCACCCCCGGATTCGGCGGGCAGTGCGCCGGCGAACCCTGGTGCGCCAAGGTGGAAGCAGCCGCGGCCGCGAGCCCCGTGCCCGAGTGAAGCAGAGCGGCCCCCCAGCCACCGTGCGGCCGATACCGTGGTGACACACGCCCGTTCGCGCCCTGGAGGCCCTCGATGAGCGAACAGCCGGCCACCCCCGCCGACACCGCCGCCCGGCAGCTGGAGCCCGCGGCCGCCGACGCGGTCCGCGCGTACGCGGCCAAGACCCGCGCCGACGCCGACCGCTTCGCCGCCGTCCTCGAGGACATCGCCACCAACGGCCTGCCCGACCCCGAGCAGTGCACCCCGTGGGAGGAGCTGCGCGAGGCCCACCTCACCCGCCTCGCCGCCCAGCGCCCGGCCGTCGCCTGATGCCCACCCCGCACGGCCCGCGCCGCGCCCGCATCACGTTCTCCGACTCCGCCGCGAAGCAGCTGGAGGGCATCACCAGCGAGGCGGACATCCACGCCCTGGACCGCGCCCTGGTCGTCATCTCCGTCGACCCCGAGGTCGGCGAGCCGATCCCCGGCACCGCAGCCGGCCCCCAGCTGCGCCAGTACGCCGACGACGTCGAACGCGTCCGGATCTTGTACTGGATTTCGGTGTTGCAGACCGTCGTCGTCGTCGCGTACATCGAGGTCTGACCCGCCACGTCCTGGACCAGGCCGACCGCGTGCTGCTCGTCCTGGTCGAAGACGCCGGCGCCGACGGCGAGGACCGGACCGCTGCAGACCACCATGTCCGTCGTCTGGTGAGGGATCGGGTCCGCCGGTTGGTGAGGGATCGCTCGCGTATGAGGAAGACGTAGGACTGACTGACCAGATGACGAGCGCGTTCTTCCCACCCGCCGTAGGCGAGATTCCGGCAGTAGAGGCTGTGCAAGATCTCGCTGACGCGGATGTTCGGTCGGCGGTTCTGATGGGTGCGCAGCATTCGCACGGTCGGGCCACCGTGCCCGTCACCTCCGGGCGCGCATGATCCTTCCCGACGCTGTGCAGCCTCCTGCGCCGCTCCGAGCGCCTCCGGGCTGCCGAGCGACGATCACGGGTCTCTCAGGCCCTCACAGCGGCGTACAGCGCTTCGCGCGGCCCGGAGGCATCCCTCGGGCTCCCTGGCCGACTTGCCGCCGGCTCGTCTCCAGCGCCGGTGTTCTCGCTCTCCCGGCCGCGAGCTCCGCTCTCAGGGGGGAGAGTTCAACCCGCACATAGGTACTACAAGTACCTAACTACATTGGGGTGCAAGAAGCTGTCCCGACGCGGCCCGCTCAGACGGCCTCCGGCGGCCTCCCGGCGAAGCCCCGGCGAGGGCCTCCAGCACCGCCCGGCCCTTGCACCCTTCTGGGTTGCTGCCCGTCGTGCTGCACGGGCTGCTGCTCCTGGTGGCGAAGGGTGCAAGGGCAGCGCGGGGTGCAAGGCCAGGTGCTGCTCCGGTCGTCCTGCTCGCGGGGCAGCATTCGCCGACCTGGGCGGCACACGGGTGCTGCACGGGTAGCAAGGCCGACCTCACCGGTGCAGCGTCCATCCGCTGCACCGGTGAGGTCGAGCGGATGGACGCTGCACCGGAGCTGGCTACGTGGACGCGGGCTGCTGCAACCGGGCGGGATGCCCGTCGGCCGCGGCAGACGAATGTGCCCCTGGTGCACTTTCCTGTGCACCAGGGGCACATTCCGCCGTTGGTCATCACCCGGGGGTGATGACCAACGCCCGCGCTGGTGTTGCCCATCTGCGCCTTTCCCCTCCAGGGGAACGATGTACGCGCTGCGGAAGCAGTCGCCGGTTTGTTCTGGAGAACCAGAACAAACCGGTTTACCTGGTGCTACCGCCCCGCATCGCCGTACGCCGCCGACCTGCGGCTTTCCCCTGGAGGGGAACGGTGTACTGCTCTGGGCACGAGAACGGCGCCGCACCTGGGGTGCAGCGCCGTGTTGCCCGGCTGGGCGGGCGGCCGGGTCAGTGGACGCGCTTGAGGCGGGTCGTCTTGGTGATGGGCGTGACGTTGCCCTTGGCCTTGGCTTCGGCCTTGCGGGCCTTCTCGTCCAGGTGGAGCTGGAAGCGGCGCTCGTACTCGTCTTCGAAGTCGCCGACGTCCAGTCGCATGTCCCGGGGCAGCGCCTTGACGGCTCGCTGCTGCTCGCGGGGGTCGCTGAACGCACCGATCATCGGGTGGAGCTGGAAGCGTCCACGGCGGACCACGGTGACGAGCCGGGCGGCGACCAGATGCTGCATGGCGCGGCTGATCATGCCGCGCTCCATCGCGAGGCCGGCCGCGAGTTCGTCGTGCGTGGCGACGACCAGGCCGCCCGGCTTCTGCTCGGTCATCATGTGCAGCAGCAGGGTGTAGGCGGTGGGAGGCAGCCGCGGCACGTACGCGAGACCGTTGAAGCTGCCCCACAGCACGTTGCGGCGCGGAACCCATTCCTCGGCAGCGGACGTCATGACGTGGCCTTCCCTTCCCCATCCGACTCCTTGCGCACTTCCAGTTTTGCGCCGGGAGCGGCCATCGCCCGGAACGCGTCGGGCGCGTCCGGGTCCTCCATGATCTCGCGCAGCAGGTCCAGCTGCTCCACCCTGTCGCTCATACCCGCCTTGGAGCGCTTCTTCTCGCTCTTCTGCGGCTCCCGCAGCCCGCCCCTGAGCGACGCGGCCGGGTTGAGCTGGTAGAGGCCCCGCTGGAGCCTGCGCAGCGCGCCGTCGGCCTCCAGGACGTTGAAGACGCGGCTGATGTGAGGCCGGCTGTACCCGAGGGCCTCGGCGACGTCCTCGTGCTTGGCCTCGATCAGGCCGCCGGGCTTCTGCGAGCCCATCAGGTGGAACAGCACCACGAGCACGAACCGGTCGTCGTCGTAGCGGACGGCAGCCCAGCGCATGAACTCCAGGCTGTCCATGGAGAACGCCTCGCCGATGAACCCCGTACTGGAGCCGACCGGGAAGACCTGGGCAGCATGGCCGGCGGGCAGGTCGATGGTGGAGCCGGAGGACCGGTTGTAGGCGGTGGGCGGCGGCTTCGGGCGCCGCCGACGACGGGACGGGGCGCCGGGCAGCTTCGGCGCTGCACTGCCGTCCAGGGGCCCTGAGCTCATGGGGTCGCTGCCTCCTTGATCGTCGTGGTGCCAGAACCATAGCGGAGAACCGTGGCAGTAGTGCCACCAAAACGCGGCAGTGCCGACACGGAAGTCACCCGTACGTCAGCCCTGGACTGACCCTCCGCTTCCGGATCGGGTCCGAACCTCCCACTGACGCACCGTGCGCCGTTTCGTGGCAGTAGTGCCACGAAACGATGTTGATCGGTCAGGACCGGCTGACGTCGCGACCGAGATATGTCAGTCCTGGGCTGACATATCTTTCTGAACTCGGCTCCCTGACCTGCGGAAACGTACGGCTCTTGCTTCTAGAGCGTGCGCGCGCGTGATACCGGTTCTCCCCTCAGTGATCAAGCACCGCCACGCCGTGGGATCCGCCCATCAGCAGCAGCATGAGAGCCCGCCGGCCGGACCCCGTCGTGGCGCGCGCGGCTTCGCGTGCGGCCCCGTCGGTCCGCTGCGGGTCGTGGACGGCAGCAGCGGCTCTGAGTCTCGGGTGGTACCGGCCGTGACGCTCAAAAGCATGGAAGCGTGGCCGGTGCCGGTGGGCGGTTCCGCCGCCCGGCCCTGGGGGGCCATTCGGCTCCGGTAACCTCCGCACGCCGGAGTTCAGGCTTTCCGGTATCTGAGGTACCGTTCTGTGGCTCGGGTCCGCAGCTTCCCAATTCGTTATTCCTCGCGCGAGTGGGGGAAACCGAATTCCGGCGCTGACCTTGCATCAAAAGCCGCGCTCCGCCCGGGTGGTTGGGGGGTGTCCCGTGTTTCCGCCAACGGTACATGCTGCATCAACCCGATGCATGCACTACACTGGAACTCACACGAACGAGCGACCCCCACCCTCGTAACCAGCCCGGCCCGCGTCAGCGGGCCCCAAGGTTCTGGAGGCGCAGCCGGAAGGACCGTCAGGCGGGGGAGCGCAGCGGACCCGCCCGGAGCGCCCCACGCTCCCCAACTCCCCTACTGGAGGCCCCACTAGCCGCACCTGGCACCCCGTCAGCCCCCGCCGCGCACCGCACGGCCAGCCGGGCGCGCAGCGGCCGGCCCCACTGCCTCCAGGAGCGCAGCGGAGGGAGGCGCCCACGCTCCGCGTGGGCCAAGGGAGCGCAGCGACCGCGCCCCTTGCACATCGCGCAGCGATGTGGTACCCGCAGATAGGAAGAGCAAACGACTTTAATACCGACACAGAAAA
>NZ_JBEZLL010000038.1:0-75892 GCF_040652135.1 Streptomyces sp. NPDC048295 | reverse complement strand
ATCGTCGAGATCGGCAAGCAGCTGCTCATCACCCGCGGAGCCCTGACCACCTTCTCGATCGCCAACGACGTCGCGAAGTACTTCGCGATCATCCCGGCCATGTTCGCGACGGTCTACCCGGGCCTGGACAGGCTCAACATCATGCGACTGCACAGCCCGACCTCGGCGATCGCCTCCGCGATCGTCTTCAACGCACTGATCATCATCGCCCTGATCCCGCTGGCGCTGCGCGGCGTGCGCTACCGGCCGTCCTCCGCGGCGACACTGCTCAGCCGCAACATCTGGATGTACGGGCTCGGCGGGCTGGTACTGCCCTTCGTGGGCATCAAACTGCTCGATCTCTGCATCCAGTTCATCCCCGGCCTGCGCTGACAGGCGGCCCGACGAGAGAAGAAGGCGATCCCAGGGTGCGCACCCACCTTCCCCCCGTACTCCAGCACCATCTGACCGCCCTGCGGATACTGCTGGTCCTCACCGCGATCACCGGCATCGCCTATCCGCTGCTCGTCACCGGCATCTCCCAGGCAGCTCTCTCCCACCAGGCCAACGGCTCCCTGCTGACGACGAACGGGACGCCGGTGGCCTCCAGCCTCATCGGCCAGAACTTCTCCCTGCCGAGGAAGAATCCTCGGGACGGGACGGAGACGCCGCGCCCCGACCCCAAGTGGTTCCAGCCGCGCCCGTCCGCCGGCGGCTACGACCCCACGGTCTCCGGTGCCTCCAATCTGGGCCCGAACAACACCGACCTGATCAGGACCGTCAAGGACCGCCGCGCCGCCGTCGCCGCCTTCGACGGCGTCCGGCCCGCGTCCGTCCCCGCGGACGCCGTCACCGCCAGCGGCTCCGGACTCGACCCGGCGATCTCCCCGGCATACGCCTACGAACAGGTGGACCGCGTCGCGAAGGCCCGCCGCCTCGCCCCCACCGAGGTCAAGGCACTGGTCGCCCGGCACGTCCAGGGACGTGTTCTCGGGTTTCTGGGGCAGGAACGCGTCAATGTCATCGAGCTCAACCACGATCTGGCCAGGCTGACGTGACCGGAACCGGGGGAGCGGCTCACGAGGAATCGGCCCCACTGCACCCGCTCCTCCGGTCCGTGACGGAGGACGCCAGGGCGATGGAGGTCGTCCCACCCGTTCCCGCCACCGGGCGACGCCTGTTCGATCACGGTGACGACGTGCTTGTTCCCTACGATCGGGTCGACCCGCGAGACGTCGTCGTCCCGGCCGCGTCGAGCTCCGCCCCGACCTGGTCGGCCAGGGTCACCGCGACCAGACGCGCGGCGAGTGGCGGCGCCGCTCCGGGGGCGGGCCGAAGCATGAACCGGCCGTGGAAGCGTCCATGGTGGAAGACCCGCAGTTCCAGCTCCTCGCGGGGCAGGCCGTCGCGATCCGCGTCCCAGCACCGGTCGCCCCAGGCGATGCTGCCGTCCTCCTCCAGACGGGGCGGGCGTCCCATGAGGATGCCGTACTCGAAGCGGCAGCCACTCAGCCCGAGCAGTCCCACGAGCTGACGGCACACATGGTCGATCACGGTGTGCGGCCCGGTGCTGGTCCCGGCCAGCCGGGCGGTGTGGTGGATCTGCGCCAGGTAGTCGTCGTCGGTGAGGGCGATCATTTTCAGTTCCCGGCCACGGGCCGCCAGCCCGGAAACAGCGATGCCGACGACGAGGAGCAGTACAGCGGTGATGACGGCGGCGGGTTTGACGACGCCGAACTGCCCGTAGGGGCGGGAGAGGAGAAGGTCGAACCACACCACTGCGGACAGGGCTGTGAGCACACCGGCCGGACGGTGTCCCAGGGCGGCCACGGCGACCACGGCGACGACGAGTACCAGGACCGTGTTGGTGTCGGACAGGCCGGCCCGGAAGGGCACCAGTACGGCGCACACGGCCGGCGGCAGCGCGAACGCGGCCCCGACAGCCACCTGTCCCCTGGTGAGGTACCGAAGCATGAGCCCCACCTCCCTCTCAGGTGTAACCGGGACGGACGCTCCCGCGTGTTCGATCTCGTCCGGTCTTGACGGGGTCTTGATGACGCGGGCGTTGCCCGGGTTGCCGGTGGCCCGGGGCGATGTACCCGCCTCTGCGAGTCCGGTGGCGGGCAGAACCTGGTTCTTCGGACCTCCACGTGTCAGGGCCACCGGACCGGGCGGCGGGTGGCCGGGGTGCGGAAGCACGCGGGCGGTACGCGCGGAACCCGGCCATGGCCACGTATCCGCCACCGGACGTCAAGAAGCCGACAGAAATCCCCCGGGCTGCTCGCGACGGCAGGCGATCCACAGGATCGTTGCACCGTGACCACCGATTGGTTCCCTGACCGCAGGATGCGCCGCAACGTACGCGCACTCGGGACGGCGGGTCTGACCGTCATCGTCGTCGGCGCTGTGATCGAAGCCCAGTGGCTCCTCGGTATCGGCGTATGGGCGCTGATCATTGCCATACTGATCGAGCTCATCTACCGGCCCTAGCCGCGCGCTCCCCGGCCGGCGTGGTTCCCTCGGTCAAAGTTCTGACGGTCCGTCGGCGGGTGACCTCGACGACTCCGCGATCCCCGACAGAGCCGCGCTCGTGCGAGACGGCTACCGCAGGCCGAGGGCGGCGGACTGCTCGGCCGGGCCGTCCAGGAGCCGGAACCGCAGGCGGCAGATGACCGCGTTCGTCTCGTGTCGGACAGCGTGGGCGACAACCGCACCACGCTGGTTCTGCAGCAGCCGCTGCCACAGACGGGCCGGTTCGACCTCGGGGATGAGCACGGTGATCCGGATGCCCGGATCGGTGGACGCCATCTTCCGTACATACGCGGCGACCGGGCGGCCGACCGTGCGGCGGTCGGAGACGATCCGGACCAGGGGGACACCCGGATTCCACAGCGCCCAGTCCCGCTCCAGCGCCTCGGTCTGCTCGCGGTCCTCGGGGTCCAAGTGGCAGACCGTCACCGCGTGGACCTCGTCGCCGAGGGACGCGGCCGCGGTGAGGGCCTCGCTGGTGAGCCGGGTGAGGGAGGAGACCGGAACCACGATCAGCGAACGGTCGCGGTGCGGGGGCTCCGGAATACGGCCGACGCCCAACCGTTCGCCGATCCTGGTGTAGGCGCGGTGGACGGACTCGAAGCCGGCCACCAGCAGGGGCAGGGTGACGACGATCAGCCAGGCGCCGTCGTGGAACTTGGTGGCCGTGACGACGATCGCGCTGACGCCTGTCAGGAGCGCGCCCACACCGTTCAGCAGGGCCTTGCCTCCGCATCTGCCGCCGCGGACGGCGCGCCAATGGATGACCATGCCGGTCTGGGCGATGGTGAAGCCGACGAACACACCGATCGCGAACAGCGGGACGAGGGTGTTGGTGTCGCCCCCGGAGAAGACCAGGAGCGTGGCGGACACGGCCGCGAGCGTCAGGACGCCGTGGCGGTGGACCTGCCGGTCGGCCTTGAGCCCGAAGACATGCGGCAGGTAGTTGTCGCGGGCCAGCAGCTTGAGCAGCACCGGCAGACCGCCGAACGACGTGTTCGCGGACAGGGCCAGGAGCACCATCGTGGCGAACTGCACGATGTAGAAGGCGAGATTGTGCCCGAAGGACGCGTCCGCGAGCTGCGCCAGTACGGTCACGCCTTCGACCGGCTGCAACCCGAACCGGGAGATCAGCACGGACAGGCCGATCAGCATCAGGCCGAGCAGTGCGCCGAGGGCCACCTCGGCACGCTGTGCGCGGCGGGCGGCCGGGGCACGGAACGACGGCACGGCGTTGGCAATGGCCTCGACACCGGTGAGCGCCGAACAGCCCGAGGCGAAGGCTTTGAGGAGGAGCAACGCACCGACCGCGGTGCCGTTACTGCCGAGTACGGACGCATGACCGGCGGCCGCTTCCGTACTCAGCGGGGCGTCGCGGAACAGGCCGACCACGATGAGAACGAAGATCGCCCCGACGAACACCGTCGTCGGAGCGATGAACGCACGCGCCGAGTCCACGATCCCCCGCAGATTCACGGCGGTGATCACGATCAGCACCGCGAGGCACAGCCACAGGCGATTGCCGTACAGCTCCGGGAACGCGGAGGTCAGCGCCGCCACGCCCGCGGTCACGGCGACGGCCACGTTCAGGACGTAGTCCAGAACCAGGGACGCAGCGGCGACCAGGCTGGTGCGGCGGCCCAGATGTGCCTTGGCCACCGCGTAACTTCCTCCGCCGTCCGGGAACGCCGCGATGACCTGCCGGTACGAGGCAACGAGTACCGCCAGCAGCAGGGCGATCGACACGGTGACGGGGAGCGTGAAACCGAGCCCGTGACCCCCCGCGGCCGCCAGCACGAGGACGATGGCCTCCGGCCCGTACGCCACCGACGCCATCGCGTCGAGCGACAGGGCGGCCAGCCCCGTGACGGTCGTGAGCTTATGGCGGGCCCCTTCGTCAGGGGGCGCCTTTGCGCTCGGCGCTGCGCTGGACTCTGAGCTGAGAACGGACATGGGGTGGGAGCTCCTCCGTACACGGGTTCGCTCAGAATGCGCCTGTTCCCGACCGGTCGGGTCGGGCGCTGACGCGTTCTTGGTACTACCTGCCGGTCTCTTCCCGAGTTCTTGACGGCGCTGGTCAGGACGGCGTCGAAGCTGCCTCGAACCGCATCAGTGATCCGCCGACGCGCCCGAGGCGGTCGGCCGGGCGCTCCGGCGTCCGCGGCACGGGACGACGTGGCGCTCGATGGCGAGCCCCTGGGGCGAGCGCGTCGGACGACGGCCGAACCTGCGGCCCGCAATCGTCAGAGGGCCGTTCACGTCTCTACCACCCAGTCCGGGTGAAGGCGGTCCTCACGGTCGTACCAGAAGGGGGCCATGGCCTGCCCGGCCGCCTGCTTCAGCCCGTCGGGGCCGACGGACGGCAGGCAGATGGTGATGCGCTGTCTGCCCACGGTGTCCCCTCCTGCGGTCCGGTCCGTGCTGGCTTCACGGTCGGACGGCGTGTGGTGCGGATGTGCGACCCACCTTGGCGGGCCGCGCCGGTCAAATGGCCGACAGGCGCGCAGGGGACGAGTGGGCTCGTCCGTCGGCGTGGGCTCGGGCGTGGTCCTCGTCGCCGACGTCGGCCTTCCGGCTTCGACAAGGAGCGATACAAGGCTCGCAACTCCGTGGAGCGGGCCGTGAACAAGTCACAGCGGTTCAGCGCTGTGGCCACGCGTCACGACAAGAGCGGTTACGTCAATCTGGTTGGGAACCGTCGCCGTTGCGGCACTTCTGATCCGGCTCCGCCGCTGACCCGGGCCATCCTCTACCCGAACTCGGCGGTGACCACCATGGGCCTGTCGGCATCGGCCTCTGCGAGAAGGGCTCCGCCCGGGGCCCACAATGCGGAGCGACCACAGCCGGTCCATGCGCCGGCCGGGCCAACATGGTTGGCCACGACGACATGCAGATCGAAGTCCTTGGCGATGCCCGGATACACCGTCGCCAGCTCTTCGCTGCCGCCGCCCGTGCCATACAGCGAGCTGGCCAGATGCACGTCGCACCCATCGGCGGCGCCACGGGAGACCAGGTCGGTGAAGTGGTTGTCGAAGCACGTGGCCAGAGCGAAACGAAGCCCTCCGAGCTCAAATCGCCCGTCGTGCCTCCCTGCTACGAACACGTCCTGCTCGTGCTCGAACAGATACTGCTTGCGATACGTAGTGATCAGTTCGCCGTCGGCCCCGAAGACCAGCGTCCCGATGGCAGGCCGCTCCTCGTCGGTGATCACAGGACAGTTGACGACGCTGGCGACACCACCCGCCCGGATCGCGTCCAGCCGCGCGTCGTCCGCCCGCAACCAAAGGTCACGACGGGTGAGTACGGCTTCGAGCTCGTACCCGGTCAGCGCCAGCTCGGGAAACACCACGACCTCGGCACCCTGCATACGTGCCTCAGTGATCAGAGCAGTCATTTGCTCCACGTTCGCGGACACATCAGCAGGAACACAGGTGAACTGGGCGGCCGCGATCCTCATGGAACCCAGCATGCCAGGCCGCCGGACCGCCACCGCCCGGGGGGCCGCCGACCGACACATGACCGAGGCGCCGGGCTTTGTCGCGCGCGGTGGCCGAGGGCCAGTACTGCCGGCGATGTCCAGCGGGCTGTGAAGCCGTGTTCCTCCTCCGATTGCGGTACCCGGAAGCGGGCTGAGCCAGGGACTTCTCAGGGACCTTCAGCTCTGTCGGAGGGACATTCGCGGGACGGTCCGGCGTGCGAACCGGTAGGCCCGTGACGGAGTTGGAAGCGGAGAATCGACTGGCCGGACTCCTCGGGCTGTCACCGGCCCGCCGTCACGCCGCCCCTCACGTCCGCCGCCCCTTGTAGTTGATCTTCATCGTGTCCATGTCCGTCACCGTGGACCGCAGCGCGCCGTGACCGTATCCCCGCTCGTCCAGATAGGTCTCCGCGCGGTCCTCGGCGATCGCACCGGCCATCTCCTCGCCGTCGTCGGCGTCGGAGACGACCACGTACCGGAAGCTGAAGTGCTTGAGCACACGGTCGTACGCGAGCGAGCCCTCCTCGGTGAACTCCATCGCGCTCAGGCCGTGCGCGTCCACCTCGGACAGCAGCCGGGCGCGGGCACCGTCCGTCAGACCGTCCCAGGTGCCGCGCACGATGACTCGGTAGGTGTGCTGCGTGCTCATCGTGTTCTGCTCCGTGTTCCGTCCGTGCGTGCCGCATCGGACACCGCTGATGAGGTTTCGGGGCCAAGGCTACGGCGGTGCGGACACGGCGCATCCGAATTTTCCGGCTCCTTCGTGGTCTTTGCCGAAGTCTGACGGCGACGGCCCTGGCCCGGGCGTTGTCCAGCGTGTTCCATGGTCATCGGGGGCGCCCGGACCTGCGGCGGCCCGTGCGAGGGAGTGAGGTTGTTTTGGCCACGACCGTACGACGTGCCGTACTGACTCTGCCCGCCGCGCCGCTGGGCCCGGAGAATCCGCTGCCCGCGCTGCGGCCGCTCGACGAGATGCATGTGATCGAGGAACGCGACCGGGCCGCACTGCCACGTGACATGGCACGCCAGATCGGCTACCGGCCGCTGACCACCGTGCTGCCGGTGCGTGTCCTCGACGGTTACGGGCGCGAGCGCACTCCCGCCGGACTCGACGCGATCGTCATCGAGAACGACCGGCTGCGGGCCACCGTCCTGCCCGGGCTCGGCGGCCGCATCCACTCCCTCCATCACAAGCCGACCGGCCGCGAACTCCTCTACCGCAACCCCGTTCTGCAACCCGCCGACTTCGCGCTCAACGGGGCCTGGTTCTCCGGCGGCATCGAGTGGAACATCGGCGCCACCGGCCACACCACACTGTCCTGCGCCCCACTCCACGCGGCCCGCGTCCCCGCGCCCGACGGGGGCGAGATGGTCCGCCTCTGGGAGTGGGAGCGGCTGCGCGACCTGCCGTTCCAGGTCGACCTGTGGCTGCCCGAGGACTCCGAATTCCTGCACGTCGGCGTGCGGATCCGCAATCCGCACGAGCACACCGCGCCCGTGTACTGGTGGTCCAACATCGCCGTGCCCGAGGGCGAACGCACCCGCGTCCTGGCCCCCGCGGACGAGGCTTGGCACTTCGGGTACGAACGGACCCTGACCCGGGTCCCGGTCCCCGTGTCCGGCTCCGTCGACCGTACGTACCCGCTGCGCGGCGACTTCCCCGCCGACTACTTCTACGAGGTGCCCGACGGCGCCCGCCGCTGGATAGCCTCGCTCGACGAGGACGGCCACGGGCTCGTCCAGACCTCGACCGATCTGCTGCGCGGGCGCAAGCTGTTCCTCTGGGGCGGCGGCGCGGGCGGGCGGCGCTGGCAGGAGTGGCTCACCGAGCCCGGCACCGTCGGGTACGCCGAGATCCAGGCCGGACTCGCCCGCACCCAGCTGGAGCACGTCCCCCTCGAACCGGGTGCCGAGTTCAGCTGGCTGGAGTCGTACGGGCCGCTGTCCGCCGATCCTCTGGCCGTGCACGGCGAGGACTGGGCGGCGGCCCGCGCCGAGACCGAGCAACGGCTCGCCGAGGCGCTGCCGCGCACCGAGGTCGAGGCTGCCTACGCCGCGTGGCGGCCCTGCGCCGACACCGAACCCGGTGAGCCGCTCGCCACCGGCTCGGGCTGGGGCGCGCTGGAGGTCCGGCGGGGCAAGTACGAGCTTCCCGGCACCCCGTTCGCCGACTCGACCCTCGGTGAACAGCAGCGGCCCTGGCTGGAGTTGCTGGACCAGGGCACCTTCCCCGAACCACGCCGGGCCGCCCCGCCCGGCCCCTCACTGGTTTCTCCGCACTGGCGCGACATGCTGGAGACGGCATCCGCCGAACCCCTCACCGAGTACCACCTGGGCGTCGCCCAGTGGCATGCCGGTGACCGCGCCCAGGCGGTCCGCAGCTGGGAGCGGGGACTGGGGGCCGCCCCGTCCCGCTGGCCGCTGCTGCGGTGTCTCGCCGTCGCCGCCGAGGAGGGCCGTCAGCGGGACCGGGCCGCCGACCTCTACACCGAGGCCTTCGAGGACCTGTGCGCGGAACGCCGCGACGACGGCGAGGAGTGGACGGCGGCCACGGCGGCGCTGGGCCGGGAGGCGATGGAGGCGCTGCTGACGGCCGGGCGTCCCGCGGCGGTCCGGGCCGTATGGGCCGCCCTGTCTCTGGCGGTGCGGCAGCGCGGCCGCTTCCGTCTGCTGGAGGCCCGGCTGCTGATCGCCGAGGGCGACCGGGCCGCCGCCCGTGCCGTCTTCGACGAGGGCTTCGAGGTCGCGGACCTGCGCGAGGGCGCGGAGATCCTGGACGAGGTATGGGCCCGGCTCACGGACGAGCCGCTGCCCGACAGGTACAACTACCGCATGCGCCCCAGGAGCTGACGGACCGGCGCCGACGCCCTCCCGGCCCTGGTCCGCCGGGCGGGCCCTCGCCCGCCGCTCGGGCCTTCACGGGCCGGACGGCAGGCTCCGGTCGACGTACTCGAAGACCGAGCCGTCCGGGTGTACGGCGATCAGATTGCGGCCGACCGGCGTCGGTACCGGACCCGCCAGGATCCGGGCACCGACGCGGGTGAGGGCGGAGTGCGCGTCGTCGACGTCCTTGACCGCGATCGTCGCCGTCACCTTGCGCAGGATCTCCAGCTCCGACTCCGGGCCGCTCATCAGCAGGAAGCAGCTGATCGCGGCGACCGAGACCCCGCCGCGCTCGAAACGGAGCGCGGAACTGCCCGTGAGGTCCTCGTAGAAGGCCACCGCGGCCTCCAGGTCGTCGACGCAGATGCGGAGCGTGGTTCCCAGAATGTCCATGCGTACAAGGGTAGTTGGCGACGCATCGGCGCGTGATCGATTCGGGGGAGGGGCGGCGCGCTCAGGCCCGGCAGAGCACCTCGCCGTGCGGGACCATGAACCAGGCGTCGTCCCGCGTGGCCCAGTCGCGCCAGGCGGCCGCGATCTCCGCCAGTTCCTCGCCGCTCGCACGGCCGCTGGTGACGGCCATCTCCGCGTACGCCGAGCCGACCGTGCGGTCCGCCCACATGCCGCCCCACCACGCCCTGCTCTCCGGGGTGGCGAAACACCAGTTGGCGGCGGTCGGGGTGATGTCGGTGAAGCCGGCCCGGCGGGCCCAGGAGAGCAGCCGGCGGCCCGCGTCCGGCTCGCCGCCGTTGGCGCGGGCGACCCGGCGGTACAGGCCCAGCCAGTCGTCCAGGCCGGGAACCTGCGGGTACCAGGCCATCGCCGCGTAGTCGCTGTCGCGGGCCGCGACGACACCGCCGGGGCGGCAGACGCGCCGCATCTCGCGCAGCGCCTGCACCGGGTCGCCCACGTGCTGGAGCACCTGGTGGGCGTGGACGACATCGAAGGAGTCGTCGGGAAAGTCCAGCGCGTGCACATCGGCGACGGCGAACTCGACGTTCTGCAGGCCGCGTTCGGCCGCCACCCCGGCGGCCCGGGACAGGATCTCCTCGGTGGTGTCGACGGCGGTCACCCGGCCGGGAGCGACCAGAGCGGCCAGATCCGCGGTGATGGTGCCCGGCCCGCAGCCGACGTCCAGCACGGCCAGGCCGGGGCGGAGCTCGTCGATCAGATACGCCGCGGAGTTGGCGGCGGTGCGCCAGCGGTGCGAGCGCAGCACCGACTCGTGGTGGCCGTGGGTGTAGACGGCGGTCTCCTTCGGCATGGCCGTGGATCCTTCCTCGGGGCGCGGAGCCCGAACGCGGTCCGCGCGAAGGGCTGATCGTCGGTGACACCGTACGCACCCATGTCGAATATTGAGATATGCGTCTTGTGATGTGGACTCGCCGGTCGATGGCCGGTGGTCGGTGCACCGGACGGCGGTCCGGCCGATCGGCATGCGCAGGGCGGCCGACTCGGCGTCGGCCGCCCTGGCCGGCCCGTCCGGGCGTGGCCGATTCCCCGGGTGCTGCGTCACACCGGCATGGGGCAGTACACCGTCAGTGCCTCCGGAAGCTTGTCGATCAACAACTCGTCCCGGCCATAGGCGACTTCACCGTCGAATGCGTAGGGAGTACCGGGCGTCAGGCCGGTGATCCGCACCCGGTGGCGCCGTTGTGCCGCGTGGACGGGCGAGCGGGTGAGCGGACCCGCGACAGCCGCGGCGAGCAGGCGCAGCCCCGGCGCACGGCCGCCGTGCACCACCCGGACATCCAACAGGCCGTCCGCGAGGTTGTGCCGACGGCCCGGTGCCGGACCCACGCGCTGGAACATCCCATTGCCCACGAACAGCAGCCACAGGGGGCGGCGCCGCCCCTCCAGCTCTGCCTCCAGCGGACGATCCCCGCGCAGCACCTTCCCGGCCGCGAGCACGCCCGCCGGCCAGCCTCCGACCTTGGGGGCCCAGCGCTCACGGGCCCGTACCAATTCGGGATAGACGCCCATGCTGAACGCGTTGAGGAAGTAGCCGTGGGCGCCGCCGGGCCCCTCGGGACCGGGACGGAAGCGGCCGAGGTCGACCCGGACCGCATCGCCGGCGAGCAGCGCCGTACAGGTGTCGTCCACGGTCTCGATGCCCAGATCGTAGGCGAAGTGATTCAGTGTTCCGCCCGGAAACACCGCCAGCGGCACGCCGTGCAGGGCGGCGACGGCCGCGGCCCGGTTGACGGTGCCGTCCCCGCCGCACACCCCCAGGGCCCTGCACCGGCCCGCCGCCTTCTCCATTTCGGCGGAGAGCTCATCGGGGGCGCACTCCACCACCTCGGCATCCGGCAGCGCACTGCGCACCAGCGAGGCCGTCGCCGCCGCGGTGCCCGACTCCTGGTTGACCACGACCACCAGATCCTTGCCGGTCGGCAGCGCGGGCGCGTGACCGGGAGGGCGGCCCGGCGCCGGCAGCTGTCCACGGGTCGGTACGACACCGCGCAGTGCCAGCGCGGCGCCCACACCGAGCACCGCACCGGCCAGCACATCACTCGGATAGTGGACTCCGGTATAGACGCGGGACGCGGCGACGGAAACGGCCAGCGGCGCCACGACCGCTCCCCAGCCCTTCGATTCGAGGGCGACGCCCGTGGCGAACGCCGCGGCCGACGCGGCGTGTCCGGAGGGGAAGGACGTGGTGAACGGCTGACGCGCGAGCCGCCGTACCACCGGCACGGCGTCCAGCAGCGGGCGCTGTCTGCGCACCGCGCTCTTGCCGAGGATGTTGGTCACGGCCGAAGCCACGCCCAGTGAGGCGATCCCGCGCAGGGCGGCCCGCCGTGCCCGCGCATTGCCGCCCAGCGCCGCCAGTCCGGCCGCGGCGCCCAGCCACAGGAGTCCGTGATCGGCGCTGCGGCTCAGCCGTGGCAGTACCGGCCGGGCGCCCGGCCAGTTCCGACGGGCCAGGCCCCGGAACACTGCGAGATCGCGGTGGTGCAGCACATCGCGGAGCGCGGTGGACGACGGGACGGTGAACGGGATGCGGGAGGCGGAGAACGGTGCGGACATGGGACAGCGCATACCCCGCCCGGCCGCGCCGAACCAGGAGGCGCGCGCCGCGCGGCCGGACCGGGTGCGCGGGACCTCTCGCGGATCGGTCCGCGTGCCCGCCCGTCGAGGTCCTCGCCGATGTCGGCCGGCGGACCGGGTCGCCCGGCCGAAGGCCCTGCCCGCTGTCCGTGCCCCCGGCTTCGCACGGCCGCTGTGCCGACGCCGGGGTCGCACGTCTACGCTGAGTGCGTGATTCCGGTGATCCGCCGGACCGAGGAACACGAGAGGGAGCCGGTGGGCCTCGCGGCCCAGGGTGCCGATGGGCTCTCCGGTCGGCTCGGACACCACGAGGGGCTGGACGATGAGTGGCACAGGCCTGGACGTGGCCGTACCCGAACAGGCCGAGCTCGGTGAGGGCCCCACCTGGGACCCGGCCACCGGCCGGCTGATCTGGGTCGACATCGTCTCCGCGCGCGTGCACACCTACGACCCGGTGAGCGGCCGCCGTACGGTGATGGCGACCGAACAGCACGTCGGTGCGGCCAAGCCGCGCGTCGGCGGCGGGCTCGTGGTCAATCTGCGCGACGGCATCGGCCTGTACGACCCCGACGGCGCCTTCCGCTGGCTCGTCCACGACCCGGTGCCGGGACGGCGCGGCAACGACGCGGCGGTCGCACCGGACGGGGCGCTGTGGGCGGGCACCATGCGCTACGACGGGGCGGCGGACGGAGGCGGCCTCACCCGCATCGCGGCCGACGGGGCGGTGACCCCGGTGCTGCCCGTCGCGGCGTGCGCCAACGGCATCGGGTGGAGCCCGGACCGGCGGCTGATGTACTTCATCGACACGCCCACCCGCCGTATCGACGTCTTCGACTCCGACGGCGAGCACGCCGTGAACCGGCGCCCGTTCGCCACCGTCGAGGAGGGGGCGGGGTTCCCCGACGGGCTGACGGTCGACGCCGAGGGGGCCGTCTGGGTCGCCCTGTGGGACGGTGCGGCTGTGCGCCGGTACACACCCGACGGAGCCCTGGACCGGGTCGTCGCACTGCCGGTGCGACGCCCGACCGCCTGCGCCTTCGGCGGCGCCGGCCTGCGCGACCTCTACATCTCGTCGGCCCGCACGGGGCTCGCAGCCCCGCACCCGCTCTCCGGTTCGCTGCTGGTGCTGCCGGACGCGGGGCGCGGAATGCCCCAGGCGGCCTTCGCGGGCTGATCCCGCCTCACCCGCCGCCCCGTCGGCGGGCGCGGCCGGCCGATCCCTCGTATAAAGGGCCCTGAGTGCGTGACGGCGCGACAGGGTGACGGGGCGGCGGCGAAGGAGGCCCGGATGGCGCGGCAGCGGACCGAGCGGACCGGACGGGGCTCCCTGCGTGAGGACCGGGGCCCCGTCCGGTACGGGCCGCCCGCCCCCGACGCCGGTCTGCCCGTGCTGCCGGAGCTGGCCGAGGTGCTCGCCTCGGCCGCGGGCCGCGGCGAACCCGAACCGACCGGTGGCGGCGACACCCTGCGCGAGGCCGCGACCGCCTACTGGGAGCGGCGCGGACTGCACGGAGGCCCGGAGCGCGTGGCCGCGGCCCCGGGCGCCTCGCCGCTCCTGCTCGCACTGATCGCCGCGCACGGCGGCGACGTGCTCATGCCGCGCCCCTGCACCGCCACCTGGATCCCGCAGGCCCGGCTGCTGGGCAGACCCGCCTACCATGTGCCGACTCCGGCCGAGTGCGGTGGCGTCCCCGATCCGTACGCGCTCCTGGAGACCGTGCGAAGGGTGCGCGCCGAGGGCGGCAGGCCCCGGCTGCTGCTGATCTCCGTCGTCGACGACCCGACCGCCACCGTCGCACCGCCGGAGCTGGTGCGCGAGGCCTGCGAGGCGGCGGTCGCCGAGGGGCTGCACGTCATCAGCGACGAGACCTGGCGCGACACCCTGCACCGGCCGCACGACACGGTCCTGCTCAGCCCGGCCGAGATGTGCCCCGACGACGTCACGGTCGTCTGCGATCTCGCCGGGGCGCTGACCCCGTCCGCCTGGCCGGTCGCGGTCGCCCGGTTCCCGGACACCGCACGGGCGGCGGCGCGCCACGCCCGTACGCTCGACATCCTCACCGCGCTCGGGGCGCTCGTCGCGGGGCCGGTCGCCCGGGCCGCCGCCCACGCGCTGCGCGAACCGGGCGCCGTGACGGACCGGGTCCGCCGGGCCGCCGCGCTCCAGGCGCGGGTCGCCGCCGCGGCCCACCGCGCGGTCCTGGCGTCGGGCGCGCTGGCCAGGCCCCCGCAGGCGGGCCGCCACCTCTACGCCGATCTCGGCCCGCTCAGATCCCGGCTGGCGAGCCGGGGGGTCACGGACTCGCTGGAGCTGGAGGAGTACCTGACGGAACGTCTGGGCGCCCCGACGCCGGGCGGGCACCGGTTCGGCGACGAACTGGGGGCGCTGCGCGTACGGCTGGGCACCGGGACACTGCTCGGCTCGACCCCGGAGCAGCAGCTGGAGTCCCTCACCGCTGTGGATCCCCTGGAATTGCCGCATGTGGCCGAAGCGCTGAGCATTTTCGGAACGGCACTCGACGAACTCCGATGAGGAACTGCGAGACGGGATTCTCTCGATGACGGAACAGACCGAGCGCTCCCGTCCCGGGACCGCGCAGCCACGACGCGCGGTCCGCGGCCGGATCGTCGGACCGCGTCCGCTCGGCGAGATCCGGGACTGGCCCAGGAGCTTCGCCGACCGGCTCACCGCGCCCCTCCCCGGTGTCATGGGCATGTCCCGACTGGCCCGTGAGCACGCTCTGCGGCCCAACGCGGAGGGACTGCGCGGCATCCACAAACTCCCCTACGCCCCCGAACCCCTCCCGGCCGTCCACGCGGGCAGCACCTGTGTCACCTGGGCCGGACATGCCAGCTGGATCATCCGCACCGGCGGGATGACCGTCCTCACCGACCCCGTCTGGTCCCGGCGCATCCTCGGGACCCCGGCCAGGATCACCCCGGTCGGCGTCCGCTGGGAGGAGCTGCCGCCCGTGGACGCCGTCGTCATCAGCCACAACCACTACGACCACCTGGACGCCCCCACCCTGCGCAGACTGCCCAGGGACACCCCGCTCTTCGTCCCCGCCGGGCTCGGCCGCTGGTGCCGCCGTCGCCGCTTCACCTGTGTCACCGAACTCGACTGGTGGGAATCGGCCGAGCTCGACGGGGTCCGCTTCGACTTCGTACCAGCCCACCACTGGTCCAGACGCACCCTCACCGACACCTGCCGCTCCCTGTGGGGCGGCTGGATCATCGACACCCCCGGCCCCGACGCGCAGCGGATCCACTTCGCCGGGGACACCGGGTACGGGCACTGGTTCGGCGAGATCGGCAGCCGGTACCCCGGCATCGACCTGACCCTCCTGCCGATCGGGGCGTACGAACCGCGCTGGTGGCTCAGCGATGTGCACACCGACCCCGAGGAGGCCGTGCAGGCCTACGAGGATCTCGGCGCCCGCGCGATGGCACCGATGCACTGGGCCGCCTTCCTGCTCTCCGCGGAACCCGTGCTCGAACCGCTGACCCGGCTGCGCACCGCCTGGCAACGGGCCGGGCACCCCCGGACACAGCTCTGGGACCTGCCGATCGGCGCCTCGCGCGTACTGGAGCCGGCGCCCCGCACGGTCAGTGGCTGAACCGCGCCCGCGTCCTCCGCCACATCGCGGGTGCCGCGCTGATCAGCACGGTCAGACCCACCGCCGCGACCACCCCCTGCCACGGCTCGGGGAAGAGCGAACCGCCCAGGATGCCGATGAGCTGGTACGTCGCCGCCCACGCCAGACACGCCGGCACATCGCCACGGGCGAACCGGCGCAGCGGCATCCGGCCCAGCAGACAGGCCAGCATCACCGGAATCCGCCCCGCGGGCACCAGCCGGGACAGCACCAGCACCGTCGCACCGTTCTCGTCCAGCTTCTGCTGCGCCTGTGCCAGCCGCTCCGGAGCGGCCCGGTCGCGGATCGCCCGCAGCCACTTCGAACCGTTCTTCGACCGCACCCCCCGCCGGCCGAGCCAGTACAGACATATGTCACCGAGGAACGCCGCCGCCGAGGCCACCACGAAGACGATCAGCAGCGCGAACGGCGACGACTGATGCAGCGCCACCACGGCGGCCGAACTGACCAGCGCGCCCGTCGGCACCACCGGCACCAGCGCGCCCAGCGCCACCAGAAGGAACAAGGACGGATAGCCGACCGCCTGTTGCGTCGACTCCGGGGGCAGCTGCCCCACGACCTGCGGGATCACCTGGCGGCCTCCGGCCGCACGTGCTCGCCGTGGGACAACCGGTGCACGGCCACCTCCGGCGCCAGCAGCGCCGCCTTCCGGACGAACTCGTCACCCGGTGAGTGGAACTCGTGCGGCCTGACCCCGTCCAGGCCGATCGGCCAGTACGTGCCGTAGTGCACCGGCACCGCGGACCGGGGCGCCAGCCGGGCCAGCGCCTGCGCCGCCCGGCCGGCATCGAGATGACTGTGGCCCAGATACGGACCCCAGCCGCCCACCGGCAACAGCGCCACGTCCACCGGACCGACCGCCTGCGCCATCTCGTCGAAGAGACCCGTGTCACCGGCGAAGTACGTCCGCGCCTCGCCCTCGACCACGAAGCCGAGCGCGGGGGAGCGGTGCGGGCCCACCGGCAGCCGCCTGCCGTCGTGCATCGCCGGAACCACCCGTACCCGCACCTCGCCGACCCGTACCTCGTCGCCCGGGGCCACCTCGGTGATCCGCAGCCCGCGCACCGAGCGCAACACCCGAAGCCCCGGCACGGCGCGCACCGCACCCAGCGGCACGATCAGCCGACTGCCGGGGGCGAGCCTGGACAGGGACGGCAGATGCAGATGGTCGGAGTGCAGATGCGAGACGAGCACGACATCGGCGACCGCCGCCTCGGGACCGGGCAGCTCACCGCGCCGGCGGCGCAGATGCGCGAAGCGCCGCACGAACAGCGGATCGGTCAGCACCCGCACCCCGGAGTCCTCGATGGTGCAGGTGGCATGACCCCACCAGGTGACTTCCACCGGCACGCGACGCCTCCTCGTTCCCGGGCTCCTCGGTTCCGGCCCCGCCATCGAGCTTAGGGTCTCTCGTTCGGATCATGCCGGGCCGGAGGGGTCCGGCCCGATCGGAACGAGGGAGCCCGGGCGTCGGACCGGAGCGGGGGCGCACAGATGTTCCGTTCCCGTCCTCCGCGCTCCCGCCGTACCCGCGCGCGCCTTCTTGCGCGGGGGGCCGGAAGGTAGGGTCGCCGACACGGACTAGCACGGGGGGACGGCCATGGGGGACGTCACGGACGTACGGGTGGCGGCCATCGCCAGCCTCACACCGCTCGAAGAACTCGACAGCGATCCGTTCCTGGTGGACACCCGCAGCCAGCACGACATGTGTGCCCGCTGGGCCGCCGACAAGGGATACGTCGTCACCCGGCAGTTGCGGCTCTACGGGCTGCGCCCCGACCACCACGCCCTGTGGGCCGATGTCGAGAGCGGCGAGGTCGAGCTGTTCGTCGCCGCCAACGACCGGGTGCTGGCGCGGGCACTCGCCTCGGTGCCGGAGTTCGCCGCGGAGTGCGAGCGGCGCGGTGTGCGCCTGGAGATCGCGGGGCTGGACGAGCCGCCGTACAACGCCCGGACCAAGGCGAGCGTGCACCGCAGGCTCTCCATGCCGACCGCCGGCTACGACGGCTGCTGACCCGGCTCCCGGCCGCTGCGGCCGGGGCCGCGGGCCCGCTGTGAAAAGCTGGGGGGCCAGGACCCGGAACGGCGGGGTCCGGACGTGAGGTGGAACGGCGTGGGTGACGGGCGATGGCGAACAGCCGGGAGCGCCCTGATGCGAGTGGTCGTGGTGTGGGCGGTCTCGACGCTCACGATGCTGGTGCTCGCCGGGATTCTGCCTGACTTCCAGCTCCAGTCGGCCGACGGCGACAGCATAACCAAGATCGCGTTCACCGCGGCCTGGGGCGCCGGCGCCTTCGGTCTGCTCTCCGCGCTGGTGTGGCCGGCCCTGGTGCGGGCCCTGCTCATCGTGCCCGCACTGGTCCTCGGGCTGCTCGTCTTCTTCCTGAACGGCTCGCTGCTGCTGGTGGCCCTGCGGCTCATCCCGGACGGGCGCGGCGCCGCCGACCCACAGACGGCCGTCGTCGTCGCGGCCGTGATGTCCGCCGTCGCCTCGGCGACCTCCACCGCGCTCGCCGTCCGCGACGACAACGCCTACCGGCGCAGGCTCTCCCGGCTGGCCGTCCGCCGCCGACGGCGCAGCGGCGCGGACAACGGGCGCAGCGGGCCGCCGGGAACCGTCTTCATACAGCTCGACGGCGTCGGCCACGACGTGCTCGCCCGCGCCGCCGAAGAGGGGCTGATGCCGACCGTCGCGCAATGGCTGGCGGACCGGGACGGGCACCGGCTCACCCCGTGGCGCACCGACTGGTCCAGCCAGACCGGGGCCAGTCAGCTCGGCATCCTGCACGGCAGCAACCACGACGTCCCCGCCTTCCGCTGGTACGAGAAGGAGACCGGCGACGTCATGGTCTCCAGCAGGCCCGCGAGCGCACTCGAACTCCAGCGCAGGGCCGTCGCGCGCACCCACGACGGCGGACTGCTCACGCGGGACGGCGCCAGCCGAGGCAACCTCTTCAGCGGCGGCGCCGACCAGCTGGCGCTCGTCCTGTCCATGGCGGCCCGGTTCGGCAAGGGCCGCCGCTCCAGGGCCGGGTACTTCGCGTACTTCTCCGACCCGGCCAACGCCGTGCGCACCGCGGTGTCGTTCGCCGCCGAGGTCTGCCGCGAGATCGGCCAGTCGACCCGGGCACGGATGCGGAAGGTCACGCCCCGGATCAAGCGCGGCGGGCTGTACCCCTTCATCCGGGCCTTCGCGACCGTGGTCGAACGCGATGTGGTGGTCGCCGCCGTCATCGGGGACATGTTCGCCGGCCGCACCGCCGTCTACGCCGACCTGGTCGCCTACGACGAGGTGGCGCACCACTCCGGACCGGACAGCCGCGACGCGGAGAAGGTGCTCGCGCGCCTGGACCGCTCGCTGGCCCTGATCGTCAAGGTCGCCGAACACACCCCGCGCACCTACCGGATCGTGCTCCTCTCCGACCACGGCCAGAGCCCCGGGGAGACCTTCGCGGGGGCGTACGGGCTGACCCTCAAGGACCTGGTGCGGGCGGGCTGCGGGCTGCCCGTGCCCCGTCGGGCGCAGCGCACCCGCAGTGGCTCGGAGGCGCGCGACGCGGTACGGATCGCCCTGCACCGGCCGGTCGACGAGGGGGTGGCGGAGCACCTCGCGAAGCCGTCCGACCCCGTGGTCCTCGCTTCCGGGAACCTCGGCCTGATCTCCTTCCCCGACATCCAGGGGCGGGCCTCGCGCGAACAGCTCGACCACTGCCACCCCGCCCTGCTCGGCACCCTCGCCAACCACCCCGGCATCGGCTTCCTGCTGGTCCGCAGCGAGCGCCACGGATCGGTGGTGCTGGGCCGCGGCGGCGCGGAGATCCCGGTCTCGGAGCTGGCCGACGGGGAAGGGCCGCTGGCCCCGTTCGGGCCCGGGGCGGCCGCGGCGGTGCGGCGGACGGACACCTTCCCGCACGTCGCCGACATCATGGTCAACTCGATGTACGACGGCGCCACGGGCCGTGTGCACGCCTTCGAGGAGCAGATCGGCTCGCACGGCGGCCTGGGCGGCGAGCAGTCCCACCCGTTCCTGCTGTGGCCGTCCCAGCTGTCCGCACCGGTGGCACCCGGCACGGAGCTGGTGGGCGCCGAACAGGTGCACAAGGTGCTGCGCCGCTGGCTGCGGGAGTGCCCGGGCCCGCAGATTCCCCTGTCGGTGCCGGGCGGGGCCGGTGGCGCCGACGAAGCGGACGGCACGGTCCGGGCCGCCGGCTGAGGGGCGTTGTCAGTGGTGGACGGCAGGATGGGGGCCATGACGAACTCAGCTGTTGTGCTCGCCGACACCGCCGCCTACGCCGCCGCGGTCGAAGAAGCGACGAAGGCGGCCGCCGCGTACTACGCCACGGGCGAGAGCACGCTCGACGACGACGCCTACGACCGGCTGGTGCGGGGGATCGCCGCATACGAGCAGGAGCACCCGCAGGAGGTGCTGGACGCCTCCCCGACCGGCAAGGTGGCGGGCGGCGCCGCGGTCGGCGACGTACCGCACACGGTGCCGATGCTCTCGCTGGACAATGTGTTCTCGGCCGATCAGTTCGTCACCTGGACGGCGTCGCTGGAACGCCGGATAGGCAGGCCCGTCGCGGCCTGGAGCGTGGAGCCGAAGCTCGACGGCCTGGCCGTCGCGGCCCGCTACCGGGCGGGCCGCCTGGAGCAGCTGATCACCCGGGGCGACGGCACCGCGGGCGAGGACGTCTCCCACGCGATCGGCACCGTGGTGGGGCTGCCCGAGCAGCTCGCCGAGCCGGTGACGATCGAGATGCGCGGCGAGATCCTGATGACGACCGAGCAGTTCGAGCAGGCCAACGCGGTGCGCACCGAACACGGCGGCGCCCCCTTCGCCAACCCGAGGAACGGCGCGGCGGGCACCCTGCGCGCCAAGGACCGCGCGTACACGGTGGAGATGACGTTCTTCGCCTACGGCGCCCTGCCGCTGCCCCACTCCGGCGGGCTCACCGACACCCTCGCCGAACTCCCGCACAGCGAGGTCCTCGCGTACGTCGCCCGCCTCGGCGTCCACACCGCCGCGGACACGGATGTGGCGCCGCGCACCGTCGCCACCGTCGAGGAGGCGCAGAGCCGGGTCGGGGAAGTCGCCGCCCTGCGCGCCTCGTTGCCGTTCGGCATCGACGGGATCGTGATCAAGGCCGATCTCGCGGCCGACCAGCGCGAGGCCGGTTCCGGCAGCCGGGCGCCGCGTTGGGCCATCGCCTACAAGCTCCCGGCCGTCGAGAAGGTCACCCGGCTCCTCGGCGTCGAGTGGAACGTGGGGCGCACCGGCATCATCGCGCCGCGCGCCGTGCTGGAACCGGTGGAGATCGACGGCTCGACCGTCAGCTACGCCACACTGCACAACCCCGCCGACATCACCCGCCGCGATCTGCGCCTGGGCGACCGGGTGATGGTCTACAAGGCGGGCGACATCATCCCCCGCATCGAGGCGCCCGTCGCCCATCTGCGGACCGGTGACGAGAAGCCGATCGACTTCCCCGAGTCGTGCCCGCAGTGCGGCTCCGAGATCGACACCAGCGAGCAGCGCTGGCGCTGTGTCCGGGGCCGCGACTGCCGCCTCGTCGCCTCCATCTCGTACGCGGCGGGCCGCGACCAGCTCGACATCGAGGGTCTCGGCGCGACCCGGGTCGTCCAGCTCGTCGACGCCGGTCTGGTGGCCGACTTCGCCGACCTCTTCACCCTGGAGCGCGAGCAGCTGCTGGGCCTGGAGCGGATGGGCGAGACCAGCACCGACAACCTCCTGGCCGCCATCGAGACGGCACGGGCCCAGCCGCTCTCCCGGGTCTTCTGCGCGCTGGGGGTGCGCGGCACCGGGCGCTCCATGTCGCGGCGGATCGCCCGGTACTTCGCGCACATGGACCGCATCAGGGCGGCCGACGCCGAGGAGCTCCAGCGGGTCGACGGCATCGGCAAGGAGAAGGCCGCGGGTGTCGTCGCGGAGCTGGTGGAGCTGGCCCCGCTGATCGAGAAGCTGGTGGCCGCCGGGGTCACCATGACGGAGCCCGGCGCCACGCCGCCGCCCGAGCCGGGGGAGCAGGACGCGGAGGCGGCCGCCACGGACGGGGAGAGCGGCGCCCTGCCGCTGGACGGGATGACGGTGGTGGTCACCGGTGCCATGACCGGCGCACTGGAGAAGCTCTCCCGGAACGAGATGAACGAGCTGATCGAGCGGGCCGGCGGAAAGTCCTCGTCCAGCGTCTCCAAGCGCACCTCGCTCCTGGTCGCCGGGGAGAAGGCCGGATCCAAGCGCACCAAGGCGGAGGATCTCGGTATCCGGATAGCCGCGCCGGACGAGTTCGCCGAACTGGTCGCGGTGTTCCTGCCGTCGGAGGTCTGAGGCACGGCGCCGCGTGGCCGGCCCTTGGATTTTGCCCGGGAGTGGCTTTCTTTGCCTCCCTATTGCATAGTGAGGGCTCGGCCATGCCTCGCTATCAGCGGGTTCATGGGTGTGTGCGCGGCCGCGACGGCCGGCCGGTGGGAGGGGCGATGCGTTCTCTGCACGAGGGGCGACGACTCGGCTCCTCCGTACACCGGGACCACCGCGGTGTCACCCGTGGCCTCGCCCTCGACCTCGGCAGCTCCCGCACCCGCGTCTGGGTGCCCGGACACGGCGTCCTGGCCGACACCGAGGTCTGCGGCGAAGCGGGTACGGGCGCCGGGCACGGCCGCCCGGTCCGGCGGGGCCGCATCGTCGACCCTGCCTCCTGCGGCCGGATACTCGGCCGCATCGCCGACACGGCACTGGGCGCGGACCGCACCGGCACCGTGATCGTCCTCAGCCACCCCGTCCTCGCCGGAGCCCGCCAGCGCGCCGAGGCGAGGGAACTGATCGCGGCCCTGGGACCGACGACCGTCATCGCCCTCGACAGCGCGAGGGCCGCCGCCGCATACGCCGGACCGCGCGACGGCGGCCCGCTGCTCGTCGTCGACATCGGCGCCGAACTGACCGAGGCGACCCTGCTCGTCGACGGGCAGGTCCGCGACGCCCGCCAGGCCGAGACGGGGCTGGGCGACCTCGCCCCGGCACAGCCGCCCACCGCGGTGGTCCGCACCGTCCTGGACATGATCATGGAGATGTGGAAGCAGGACCGGCACGGCGCCGTCCTCGGGGCCCTGCGCAGGGGCCCGTTGCTCACCGGAGGCGGCGCGGCCCGCCCCGACATCACCAACCGGATCGCGGTCCGCCTCGGGGTTCCCGTGCGTCTCGCCGACGACCCGGCGACCGCCGTCGTACGCGGCGCCGGGATGGTCCTCGACTCCGTGCTCCGCCGGGCCGGCGCGGCCCCGGCCCTGACCGGCCGAACCGGGTGACCCCCCTCCCGGGGCCGCCCCCGGGGAACGTGCCCCCCGGGGCCTGTCCGAAGGATCGGGGCCGGACCGGCCCGGGCGAACGGCCGGGCCACCCGGCACACCACGGCACCGCGCGGGCGGCCCGGCGGCTCCTCGCCGCCCTCCTGCTCGCCGTCCTCACTGTCGTCGGCACCACCCCCGCAGCCGCCGGATCCGCACTGCCGGCCCGGCCGTTCGCCGGCGTGCCGCCGTCCGCCGCGTACACCCCGGGCGCCCACCAGCCCACCCCGCACACCGACCGGACCGCTCGCACGGGCACCACCCACGACACGCGGCGTACCCGCACGGCCACGGCCACCGACCACCACCGGTCCGGGCCGCCGACCGCGCCCCGCCCCCAGCCCCGGGCCGGCAGCGACCAGGCCCGCACCGCGCACCACCTCCCGCCGCCCGGCACCGACGCCCTGCTTCCCGGCACGCCCGGCGTCCACACACACCACCGGGCCGACCGCCCGGCCCCCACCGCACCCCCTCGTGCCACCGACCACGCGCGCATCGCGCTCCCCGGCGTACGCGGGCCTCCACGGACGGCCGTCCACCGGCCACCGGTCCTGCCACCGGTCCCGTCCCACAGAACCGCCGTGCCGCCCCCGCCGAGGTGAGGGCGCCCGGCGCCCCCTCGGAGGAACCCCATGACTCGCGCCACCACGGTGCGAGCGGTGCTGGCTGCCGCCGTGCTGCTCGTCTCCGTGCTCATCACGCTGACCATGTCGCCCAGACTCGGCCTCGACCTTCAGGGCGGCACCAGAATGGTGCTCCAGGCCAAGGACTCGGACACCGCGAAGGCGGACCGGGAGAGCACCGACCGCACCCTCGAAGTACTGCGCCAGCGCATCGACTCGCTCGGCGTCGCCGAACCCACGCTGACCCGCTCCGGCGAGGACCGGATCATCGTCGAACTTCCGGACGTCCAGGACCCCCGCAAGGCAGCCGAGGTCATCGGCAGAACCGCCCAGCTCAGCTTCCACGCGGTCCAGGGCCCGGGGAGCGGCGGCGAAGACAGGGCCGGCGCGGGGCCGGCCCTCCCCGACGAACAGGGGCGCGCCCTCGACCTCGGACCGGCCAGGCTCTCCGGCGCGGGCGTCAAGGACGCCGCCGCGGCGTTCGACGCCCAGCAGGGCGCCGGCTGGACCGTGTCCCTGGACTTCCACAAGAAGGCCGGCCGGGACTGGACCCGGCTGACCGGCGAAGCCGCCTGCCACCCGGTCCAGGACGACCGCCGCCGCGTCGCCATCGTCCTCGACCAGCAGATCATCTCTTCGCCGCAGGTCTCCCCGACGGTCGCCTGCAACGCCGGCCTGCCCTCCGGATCCACCCAGATCACCGGATCGTTCAGCGCGGACGAGGCCCGCGAACTGGCCCTGCTGATCAAGGGTGGTGCCCTGCCGCTCCCCGTCGAGATCGTCGAGCAGCGGACCGTCGGACCGACACTCGGTGCCGCAGCGATCGACGCCAGCGCCCGCGCCGCCCTCATCGGTGCCGCCGCCACCGCCCTCTTCATCACCGTCGTCTACCGGCTCTTCGGCGCACTCGCCGCCGTCGCGCTCGCAGCCTACGGACTGATCTCCTACGCGGCTCTGGTCGGCCTCGGCGTCACCCTCACCCTGCCCGGCCTCGCCGGATTCGTCCTGGCCATCGGGATGGCGGTCGACGCCAACGTACTGGTCTTCGAACGTGCCAGGGAGGAACACGCACAGCATCCGGGCCGCTCCCTGCGCTCCTCGCTGACTGCCGGATTCAAGGGCGCCTGGAGCGCCGTCGCCGACTCCAACGTGACGACGCTGATCGCGGCCGGGCTGCTCTTCTTCCTCGGCTCCGGACCGGTGAAGGGGTTCGGTATCACCCTCGCCATCGGTGTGATCGCCTCCATGTTCTCCGCCCTCGTCGTCGCCCGCGCACTCACCGAGATCGCCGCGGGCTCCCGGTTCGTCAGCGCCTACCGGGGCGTCAACGGCATCGCGTTCCCCGGCCGGGTACGCACCTGGCTGACCCGCCGCGACCCCCGGCTGATGCGGTTCCCGCGCCGCTGGCTGATGGTCTCCACCGCGCTGGTGGCCGTCGCGGTCCTCGGCATCGTCGTACGCGGTGTGAGCCTGGGCGTCGAGTTCACCGGCGGCCGGCTCATCGAGTATTCGACCAGCCGGCCCGTCGACGTGGAGCGGGCCCGCACCGCGCTGGCCGGCGCGGGCTTCGGCGACGCCGAGGTCACCACGGCCGGGGCGGGCGACCTCTCCGTACGGACCGGCGAGCTCGACAACGACGGCGAACACGCCCTGCGCGCCGCCCTCGCGAAGGAGGGCGGCAGCACGACCAAGGTCCGCGACGAGCTGATCGGCCCCAGCCTCGGCGACGAACTGCGGCGCAACGCCCTGATCGCGCTCGGCATCGCCGTGTTCGTGCAGCTGGCCTACCTCGCGGTCCGGTTCCGCTGGACGTTCGCCGTGGCCTCGGTCGGGGCGCTGATCCACGACGTGATCATCCTGGTCGGCGCCTTCGCCTGGCTCGGCCGCACCGTCGACGGCATCTTCCTGGCCGCGCTCCTCACCGTCATCGGATACTCCGTCAACGACTCGGTGGTGGTCTTCGACCGGGTGCGGGAACTCTGGGCGAAGGCCCGCCGTGCACCGCTGGCCACCATCGCCGACCGGGCCGTTCTCCAGACCGTCCCGCGAACGGTCAACACCGGAATGGGTGCGCTCTTCATCCTTGTCGCACTCGCGGTGCTGGGCGGTGACTCCCTCGCGGACTTCGCCCTCGCCCTGCTCATCGGCATCTGCGTCGGCACGTACTCCTCGGTGCTGACCGCGGTACCGGCCGCCCTCGTCCTTGAGCGCAGCAGCAAGGCCCCGCCACCGGCCCGCAAACGGTCACCGGGACGCCGTTCCGGCACGGGGCGGGCACGCCGGGATCCCCTCGACAACGGAGCACGCGTCTGACGTCGTGGAATCGGTCGCTCCGGATCGGCGCCGGCGCTCGGAGTCCGCTTCGGGCGCCGGCCGTGGGGCGGTGGGAGGTCTCGGCCAGGGCGCGCAGCCGGGCGACGCGGCACCGGATCCGGTTCTCCCGGTCGGTGAACGGGTCCGGGGCGGCGGGGTGGAGGAAGAGGCGGCGGGCGAGGTCGTGCTGTCCGGCCGGCCGGCCGGTCGGCCGTGCCTGTCGTCGCCGGGATCGCGCCGCGGCAACACACTGCCCCGGACGGCGGCCGGCCGCGGACAGCCCGGCTGGAGAAGGTCACCGACGAGCGGTACGACGGCCCCGCACCCGCAGCCCGGTGACCGCGCGGCCCGTGGTCACGCGTCTCAGGAGGCGAGGGCGCGCAGATGGTCGGCGGTGGCCCGGTCGGCGGGCAGGAAGGTCTCGATCGCCAGTTCGGCCACCGTCACATCCATCGGTGTGTTGAACGTCGCGATGGAGCAGACGAAGGAGAGCACTCGCCCGTCGTGCTCGATCAGCAGGGGCAGTGCGAAGGGCAGCGAGGGGCCGGGACCGGGGCCGGTGCCCTCCGGTACGGGATAGCCCGCGACCTCCTCGTACAGCTCACGCAGCTGTGTCGAACGGGCCAGGGCGATCTGGCGGTCCATCTGGTCCAGCAGATCGGACCGCCACTCCCGCAGATTGCGGATGCGGGGGGCCAGACCTTCCGGGTGCAACGTGATCCGCATGGCATTCAGCGGCGGTACGAGCAGGTGATCGGCCACTCCCTCCAGCAGCGTCGCCATGCCCCGATTGGCCGCCACCACGTTGTACGTACCGTCGACCACCAGCGCCGGATACGGGTCGTACGCCTGGAGCAGCCGATCCATCCCCTCACGCAGCGCGTCCAGGGCCGGGTCGTCGAACGCGGTCTGTGCGTAGCGGGGTGCGTAACCGGCCACCAGCAGAAGGGCGTTGCGTTCTCTGACCGGGACGTCGAGATGCTCGGCCAGCCGCAGGATCATCTCCTCGCTGGGGCGGGAGCGTCCGGTCTCGATGAAGGAGATGTGCCGGGCGGAGGAATCGGCACGGAGTGCCAGCTCCAGCTGGCTGATCCGGCGCTGCTCACGCCAGCTGCGCAGCAGCGGCCCTACCCCCGTGTCAAGCGCGACAGTTGTCATACCCAGACCGTAACGTCACCGGCACCGCCGACCGGCACCGATCGCCGACGAGGGAGTCGCCGTATGCCCGCCGCACCGCTGTCGCAGGAAGAGATCGAGGACCGTCTGGCCGGACTGCCCGGCTGGTCGCTGGAAGGGGACCGGATCACCTGTACGTACCGGCTCCACACCCACTTCGCCGCCCTCGGGCTGACCGTGCACGTCGCCGCCATCCAGGACGAACTGAACCACCACTCCGATCTGACCCTCGGATACAACACCGTCTCCCTCTCCGTGAACACGCACGACGCGGGCGGTGTGGTCACCGAGAACGATCTGAACCTGGCCGCGCGGGTGGCGGCGATCGCCGACGGGCACGGCGTGCGGTAGCCACGGCGGCCCGGGCGGCAGATCACATCGCCGCGCCGAACCGCGGATGCGCGGCGAGCCAGCGCGTATAGCTCTCGCTGCGCTCCACCGCCTCCGTGTACGCCGCCCGGGTGTACCCGCTCACCGCACCCGCCGCCGCGCCGGCCGCCGTCGAACGGGGATGCCAGCCCAGCAGGTGGCGCCAGCTGAGCGGTGAGCCGGTGATCGGCCGGGTGACCACCCCAGGGGTGGGCGGGAACGTCGCCCGGCAGAGCCCGACCGCCCGCCCCACCTGCACCAGATGGACGACGGAGGCCGTATCCGTCTCGTACACCGAGACCGGGCTGAATCCGGCCCGTGCGCAGGCGCCGATGAAACAGTCGGCGAAACAGCCCTCGCCCGGCACGTCCGCCCAGCACTCGTCCGCCAGCGCGGAGAGGTCGAGCTCCTGTTCACCGGCGAGCGGGTGGGAGTCCGGCAGCATCACGAAGACCGGGTCGACGCCGATCACCTGCCATGTCAGCCGGTCGCTGCCGGGCGGCGGGCTCTCCCCGCAGGTCCCGATGAGGGCGAAGTCGAGTCTTCCGTCCACCAGCTGCGAGGCGATCTCGCCGACCGACCAGGAGGTGTACGTGGACACGGGCGCGGTCGGGTGCGCGGTGACCAGGCGGTCCACGAGGCCGCCCAGCAGCGGGCCGTGCGTACCGCCCAGCCGGAAGCGCTCCATCGTCCCCCACGCGTTGGCGAACCGCACCGCCTCCTCCTGGAGCTCGCTCACGGCGGGCAGCACCACCCGGGCCCGTTCGAGCACCAGCTCGCCGAGGAGCGTGGGCCGGGCGCCGGTGTGGTCGCGGTCGAAGAGCGGGCCGCCGAGCGCCTTCTCGATCCTTCGCAACTGTGCGCTCAACGCCGGCTGGGCGAGCCCGAGCGTCGCGGCCGCCTTGGTCAGGCTCCCGGTGTCGGCGATGGCACGTACGGTTCGCAGATGGCGTAACTCCAGCTCCATAAACGCAAGTTATGGGCCCGGCGGCGTACCGGCAATATGCCGGTGTCCATTGAGTGGGATGTGTCCGGACTCGGGCGGGTGCCGGGCGTGCGCGCCGCCCGGGAGAATGACTTGCCGAACCGGCAATAAAACTTGCCATTCAGTCGGTCCGGTGGTGACGCTGTTTCCATGAGCCAGCACACCGGACACGGTCATCACCAGAACACCGCCCACAGCCACCGCCCGGACGCGGCCCACGGCCGGCACGGCGACCGGACCCACGGTCATCAGCACGACGCCGGTGACATCGACTGGGATGTGATGGGGCCGCAACTGGAACAGGAAGCCGAGATCAGCCGCCCGCAGTACGAGGCGGCGGCCCGCTGGATCGCGGGGCTCCCCACGGCCCCGAAGGTCCGCCGCGTGCTCGACATCGGCAGCGGACCGGGTGTGATCACCTGCCTGCTCGCCGAGGTGTTCCCCGAGGCGGAGGTCGTCGCCGTCGACGGCACCCCGGCACTCCTGGAACGCACCCGGAGCCACGCCGAGCGCCTCGGTCTCGGCGACCGGGTCCGCACGCACGAGGCGGACCTCCCCGAAGGCCTCGGCGAACTGGCGGAGGCGGACCTGATCTGGGTGGGCAATGCCCTGCACCACATGGGCGACCAGCGCGCCGCCCTGGCCGGATTCGCCGCACTGCTGCGCCCCGGCGGGACCGTCGCCCTGGTCGAGGGCGGGCTGCAGCCCCGTCGGCTCCCGCGCGACATCGGCATCGGGCGGCCCGGTCTGGAGGCCAGGCTCGAAGCGATCAACACGGCCCGGTTCGAGGACATGCGGGCGGCACTGCCCGGCACCACGCGGGAGACCGAGGACTGGAGCGCCCTGTTCACCGCGGTCGGACTGGCCCCGCAGGGCACCCGCAGTTTCCTGCTCGACCTTCCGGCGCCGCTCTCCGACCGGGCCCGGGACCATGTCGTCACCGAGTTCGCCCGGCGGCGCCAGATGTTCGAGGAGGAGCTCACGGCGGAGGACATCGCCGTGCTGGACCGGCTGCTCGACCCCGACGACCCGGCGGGGCTGCGTCGGCGCCCCGATGTCCACCTGCTCTCGGCGCGCACCGTGCACCTGGGCCGACGGGGCTGACCGCGCGCGGCCGCATCGGACGGGAGTCGGGTCGAGCCCGGCTCCCATCAGGGCTTCGGGCCCGTTCGGGGGCGCATTCCCGGGCCTTCCCGTGCCCCGCCACGGCCCGTGTAGGAGAAGTGCGGGCGGGTCGCGGGTGACGGATATTCACGGGCTCAGGCCGCTGCTCGGGCCGTGTCAAGAAAAGACACGCTGCTGCCAGGGTGAGCGGGCATCAGGAAGTCCCCTGTGCGGTCTAATCGCGGATCAATTCGCCTAAAAATGGGGGCAATTGGCAGCTCATCAAATTATGCGAATATCGCATATGGCGCATTTATGTACCTCGATCGGAGTGTGGGTGCCGACCTTCGTCGTGTCCGATATGACACGTATGAAGATCTTCAGTAATTTCATCCACGGGTCGACTGCTCAGCCGACCTATCTGAGACAGGAGAAGCGAAATGATTACGCGTTCCACCGTCGTCACCGCCGCCGTTGCGGCCGCTGCAGCCCTGGCCGCCACCGGTATCACCTACGCCTCGGCCGCTACCTCGGAGCCGGCCCAGTCGACCCAGGCCGTCCAGCAGGCCGTCCAGCAGGCCGTTCCCGCTTCGGCTCTCGGCGGCGGCGACGTCGGCAAGGGCAACGAGGGCAAGGGCAACGAGGGCGGCCGTGGCGGCAACGAGGGCGGCCGTGGCGGCGGCGAGGGCCGTGGCCACTACGAGGGCCGCATCCACATCAACGAGCGGACGTACGCCGACGAGCTCGGCGGCTGCGTGACCGTGGTCAGCGGCCTCGGTTCCAACAGCCTCAACATCCGCAACGACAGCCGCCGGACCGTTGAGGTCTTCCGCGGCGCCACCTGCGACAACGGCGCCCCCATCGCCACCGTCGGTCCGCACAGCTCCAGCGACGGGGTGTTCCCCGGTCACGTCAAGGGCGGCGTGTGGGTCAAGAACGGTGTCGTGGGCAGCTTCCGCGTCATCGAGCGTCACTTCGACGAGGGCCGTGAGGGCGGTGGCCGGGACTGGTGACCGAGTCACCAGGTTGACGTGAGCCCCGGCCCGCCGTAATCGGGCCGGGGCTCCAGTCAGGGTATCCGACTGGAGTGATCCGGTCGGATAACCGCTCCTGATCGACGACTGACACTCTCAAACACCTGCCAGGTCATACTAAATCCGGACGGTGAGGCACTGCCAGTCGACTGGAGCGGCCGCGCCGCACGCGGCTGCCGATGTCGGGTCGGCGCCTTTCGGTCCGGGTTCCGGAATTCGGCTTCCGGATTCGTTTCTCGGCCCGCGGCCCTCGACGGGGCCCGGCAACCGGGCGGCAGAACATGGCGTCGGCGTGGCAGACGCCGCCCATGTCCCGTCCGTCAGGGGGCCGACGGGTCGTACTGGCCCGGGTGGGTGATGGCCTTGACGGCACGGCGTCGAAGGGCCGTTCGAAGTTCTGGTCCGTACACATCCGTACGCATCAGCACAGGTCCCCGTGCCGGCCCGTGTCCGGTCCATGCCCCGCCGGGGTGTTCCCGCATCGGCTCCCACTGTCACCAGTGGCTGCTGCCGTTCCGGTCGCCTCCCGCGGGGCGGACCGCCGCCCGGCTCGGCAGCCGGGCGGCGGTCCGTGTGGGTCAACCGCGTGACGGCTGGGCTCAGAGGCTGCCGGGTGACCTCCGACCGGGCGGCCACGCCCCGGCACGCGCGCTTCCGGCGTTGTCGTCGGTTGCCAACGCTCCGCGTTGACTCCCTCCTCCGCCCCGGACCGCGTCCGCTCTCCGGTCCGAGGCCACCCGGCAGCCTCTCAGGCGCCGGCGTTGAACTCGCCGGGGTTCGGGCCCAGACGCCTGCCCTCGTCCAGTGCGGCGAACGCGGCGAGGTCGTCGGCGTCCAGTTCGAAGCCGAAGACATCGAGGTTCTCCGCGATGCGCGACGGCGTCACGGACTTCGGGATCACCACATTGCCGGTCTGGATGTGCCAGCGGAGCACCACCTGGGCGGCCGTGCGGTCGTGCTTCCGGGCGATCGCGACGACCGTCGGGACCTCCAGGAGTCCCTTGCCCTGCCCCAGCGGCGACCAGGCCTCGGTCGCGATGCCGTGCTCGCGGTGGAACGCGCGTGACTCGGCCTGCTGGAGCTGCGGGTGGAGCTCGATCTGGTTGATCACCGGGATCACGGAGGTCTCGCCGAGCAGGCGCTCCAGGTGCTCGGGCAGGAAGTTCGAGACGCCGATGGCCTTGGCGCGGCCGTCGGCGTGGATCTTCTCGAGGGCCTTGTACGTGTCCACGTACGCGTCCTTGGCCGGCACCGGCCAGTGGATCAGGTACAGGTCGACGTAGTCGAGCCCCAGCTTGTCGAGCGAGGCGTCGAAGGCGCGCAGGGTCGAGTCGTAGCCCTGCTCGGAATTCCACAGCTTCGTGGTGACGAACAATTCCTCGCGGGCGACCCCGGAGGCCGCGATCGCCCGGCCGGTGCCCTGCTCGTTCTCGTAGATCGCGGCGGTGTCGATGCTCCGATACCCGGACTCGATGGCCGTGGTGACCGCCTTCGCGGCCTCGTCGTCCGGCACCTGCCAGACACCGAAACCGAGCTGCGGCATCGCGACACCGTTGTTGAGGGTGATGGAGGGGACCTGGCTCACGAGCGGTCGATCCTTACGTCGTCGGTTGGTACTCCCAGGGACAACGATCACCGGCCGCCGGGCATTCCCCGCAGACCTCATCCGTCCAGGGCATTGACCGCGTCCGGTCAGCACGCAACTCTGGAGCACGTCACTGAACACCGGACACTCTTGTGAACGTGCACTTCGGGATCACGGCGAGCGACTCCGAGCGAGGTCGACATGACGAACCCTTCCAGGCGGGCGCTGTTGGGTGCGGCCATCGGCGGCGCCGTCGCCGTGACCGCCGGGCTCCCCGCCGCCGCCCACGCGGCGAGCTGGAAACTGCGCTGGTCGCCCTCGGCGAGCCGTGGCGGACTCGGCGCCTTCGAGACCGTCGAGGACGACCGAGCCGGCTCCCATCCGGCGGCCCGGCCGCACATCCTCGCCGAGGGTGACAACTTCCGGTTCAACATGCACACCGTCGACCGGGACACTTCGGCCGACCGCCAGCGCCAGGAAGTCACCGGGCTGCGCACCAGTGGCAGTTCGTACCTCAAGTGGCTGCCGGGGGAGGCCTGGCGGGTCGCGTACCGCATGTACATCCCCGGCTCGCTGAAGGCGACCACCAGTTTCACCCACATCATGCAGATGAAGCAGCCGGGCAACGGAACCTCGCCCATCGTCGTGCAGTCCCTGCGCCGGGTGGACGGGGTGCAGACCATCGAGCTCAAGCTGCCGCTCGCCGACGTCCTGGTCGGCCGCACCGACCTCGTGCCGCTCCAGGACAAGTGGATCGACGTCGACTTCCGGATCACGATCGGCGACGGTGCGTCGGGCTCGGTCCGCTGGATCCTGAAGGACAGGGCGACCACCGTCGTCGACAGGTCGAAGTCCGGCGTCGACACCCTTCTCGCCGACCGGGTCCGGCCCAAGTGGGGCATCTACCGGTCCCTCGGCGACACCTCCGGATCGCTGCAGGACACCCACCTGCTGCTCACCGGGATGCGCGGGTACCAGCTGGTCTGACCGGTCCCGGGAACAGGAGGCGGAACGCCCTGGCACGGCCGGGCGGCGGGGTGTGCCCCGCCGCCCCCGAGGGCTGCCCGCGCTCCACCCAACCCGCCTACGTCGCCCGGGATTTGGGCCCGCGAGGGGCATTGACAGAAAGCTCCGCAGGGAATCCTATGCAGTGTCGGTTAGGAACCTTTCCTAACACCGAACGGGAAGGGATCACCGTGCACCCTGCCGCACCCCCACGCCGCTTGGCGGCAGCCCTCGCAGGACTCAGCTGTCTGCTCCTGCCCCTGCTGGGCCATCTGCCGAAGGCCTACGCCGCCGCGGACGAGGCCGCCGGCGCCCACGACTCCCCGGCCACGAGCGCGACCGCCGCGGCTCCCGGCGCCATGGCCGCGGCCCCGTACGAATACCTCGGCTGGGGAGACCCGCAGAGACCGGCCGATGTGATGGCGGCCACCGGCGTGAAGTGGTTCACGCTCGCGTTCGTCCTCTCGGACGGCACCTGCAATCCGAAGTGGGACGGGGACCGGCCGCTGAACGGCGGCCCGGACCGGGCCGCCATCGACTCCATCCGTGCGGCCGGGGGTGACGTCGTCGTCTCGGTGGGCGGCTGGAGCGGTGACAAGCTCGGCGAGAAGTGCACCAGCGCCGCCGCGCTGGCCGGGGCCTACCAGAAGGTGATCGACGCCTACCGCCTCAAGGCGCTGGACATCGACATCGAGGACACCGAGTTCTCCAGGGCCGCCGTGCGGCAGCGGGTGGTCGACGCCCTGAAGATCGTCAGGAACACCAACCCCGGCCTCGTGACGTACGTGACGATGGGGACCACCCCGACCGGTCCCGACGCCGCCGGCAAGGACCTCATCGGCCGGGGCGCCGCCGCAGGGCTCGACAACGACGGCTGGGTCGTCATGCCCTTCGATTTCGGCGGGCACACCGGCACGATGGGCGCGGCCACGGTCGGTGCGCTGGACGGGCTGAAGTCCGCCGTGAAGAGCGCCTACGGCTACAGCGACGACGCCGCCTACCGGCACATCGGGGTCTCCTCGATGAACGGGAAGACGGACGAGCCGGACGAGACCGTCACCACCAAGGACTTCCGTACGATCCTCGGCTACGCGCAGCAGCACCACATCGCGCGCTTCGCCTTCTGGTCGGTCAACCGGGACCGCTCCTGCGGCTCCGGCAGCGACGGGGACACCTGCAGCGGGGTGTCCCAGTCCCCGTACGAATTCACCAAGATCGTCGTCCAGTACAAGGGCTGAGGAGACCCCATGCGTACCACCACGAGCAGAGTGACCCTCGCCGGAGCGGCACTCGCCGCCGCCGGACTGCTGATGCCACTGCTCGGCGCGCCGTCGGCCGCCGCGGCGGACACCCGATACGAGGCGGAGGGCGCGAAGCTCTCCCAGGCGGCCGTGGCGACCAACCACACCGGCTACTCCGGAACCGGCTTCGTCGACTACACCAACGTCGCTGGATCCTTCGTGGAGTTCACGGTGAACGCCACTGCGGCCGGCAACTCGCTGGCCATCCGCTACGCCAATGGAACCACCACCGACCGCCCACTGGACATCAGCGTCAACGGCACGGTCGTCGCCTCCGGTGTTTCATTCGGCTCCACCGGATCCTGGGACACCTGGGCGACGAAGAACATCAGCGCACAGCTCCCCGCCGGAACCAGCACCGTGCGGGCCACCGCGACCACGGCCGACGGCGGTCCCAACCTCGACCGCCTCGACACCGCGATCCCCGCCACCGGCGGTCCCGCCGTTCCCTTCGGCAGCCACACCATCCCGTACGCCGCGGGGACGCTGAAGCCCTCGGGCTCGCAGTCGGCACTCGACCAGGCCGTGGTCAAGACGTACAACGCCTGGAAGTCCGCTTTCGTGAAGAAGAACTGCGGCAACGGCTGGTACGAGGTCATCTCGCCGGACGCCGACCACCCCTACGTCGCCGAGGCCCAGGGCTACGGGATGGTCGTCACCGCGACGATGGCGGGCGCCGACCCGGAGGCGAAGACCGTCTTCGACGGCCTGGTCAAGTACATGCTCGCGCACCCCTCGGTGAACAACGCCAACCTCCTCGCCGCCGAACAGGACGCCTCCTGCAAGAGCGTCGACGGCTCCGACTCGGCGACCGACGGGGACCTGGACGTCGCCTACGGGCTGCTCCTCGCCGACAGGCAGTGGGGCTCCACCGGGACGTACAACTACAAGGACCTCGCGGTCAAACACATCAACGCCATCAAGAAGAGCGAGGTCAACCCGACCACGCACCTGATGCTGTTCGGCGACTGGTCGGACTCGGGGGAGTCCCACTACTGGATGACCCGCTCCTCCGACTGGATGATCGACCACTTCCGTGCGTTCAGGGCCGCCACCGGTGACAGCACCTGGGACACCGTCCGCACCGCGCACCAGAACCTGATCACCTCCCAGCAGTCCAAGTACGCATCCGGCACAGGGCTGTTGGCGGACTTCGTCGTCAACACCAACACCACGGCCAAGCCCGCCCCGGGCGAGGTGCTCGAAAGCCCCAACGACGGCGACTACTCCTGGAACGCCTGCCGCGACCCGTGGCGCATCGGCGCCGACGCCGTCACCAGCGGGGACAGCGCCTCGCTCGCCGCAGCCCGCAAGCTGAACACCTGGATCAAGGCCAGGACGGGCGGCGACCCGGGCAGGATCGCCAGTGGCTACCACCTGAACGGTTCGGTGTTCGACAGCGGCAACGACATGGCGTTCACCGCCCCGTTCGCCGTGACCGCGCTGACCGACCCCGGCTCCCAGGCCTGGCTCGACGCACTCTGGAACAAGCTCGCCACCACCCCGATCGACCCGGATCTCTACTACGGCGGGAGCGTCCAGCTCCAGTCGATGATCGTCGCGTCCGGCAACTACTGGGTTCCCTGATGGAGGGGCAGATGCACACCGGTACGCTCACCACATCACGAGGAAGAGTGGCGGCCCTTGCCGCTGTACTGCTCTGTACCGCCCTGGTGCAGGTGGTCCCGCAGACGGCCTCCGCGGCCGCCACCCGCTACGAGGCGGAGTCCGCGACGATCGTCAAGGGCGCCGCCGAGTCCAACCACTCCGGCTACTCGGGCACCGGATTCGTCAATGGCGACAACGTCGTCGGCAGCTATGTGGAGTTCACCGTCGACACGGCCTTCGCCGGCACCGGGAAGATAGCCGTTCGCTACTCCAACGGCACGGCGGACGCCAGGCCCGCCGATGTCGCGGTCAACGGCACGGTGGTCTCGGCCGCCCGCGCCTTCGACGCGACCACCGACTGGAACACCTGGGCCACCTCCACCCTGACCACTCCGGTCAAGGCGGGCAGCAACAAGATCCGGCTGACCTCCACGACGGCCAACGGGCTGCCCAACCTCGACTATCTCGACGTGACGGTCACCTCCTCGGACACCGAGGCGCCCACCGCGCCCACGGCACCCAGCTGTTCGGGGATCACCGAGAACAGCCTCACACTCGGCTGGGGCGCCGCCACGGACAACGTGGGAGTCGCCGCGTACGACATCTACGAACACGGCAACAAGTTCGGTGAGGCACCCGGCACCGCCACCACGAAGAACCTGACCGGGCTCACCCCCGACACCACCTACAACCTCACGGTGTTCGCACGTGACGCGGCCGGCAACGTGTCGTCGGTCAGCCCGATCGTGGACTGCACCACCCTGCGCAGCTCCGACACCACCGCGCCCTCGGCACCCGGCACCCTGTCCACCTCCGGCCTCACCGCGAACAGCGTCGCCCTGACCTGGGGGGCCTCGACGGACGACAAGGCCGTCACCGCCTACGAGGTACGCAGCGGGAGCACCGTCTACAAGACCGTGACCGGTACCCCGCCGGCCGCCACGACCACCCTCACCGGGCTCGCCTGCGCCAGCCCGTACAGCCTGGACGTCGTCGCCCGGGACGCGGCGGGCAACACCTCACCGCCGAGCAACACGGTCACCTTCACCACCCCGGACTGCGCCACCGACGGCGGTGTGCCGTCCGGCATCGCCACCGTCTCCGGCGGCTGGTCCATCCCCTGGGGCACCTACTGGATGCCCGACGGCAAGAGCGCGCTGGTCACGGAACGGGACAGTTTCAAGGTCCTCAAGGCCACCCCCGACGGCGCCAGGACCCAGATCGGGACCGTGCCCAACGCCGTCACGACCGACGGCGAAGGCGGTCTGCTCGGCGTCGCCGTCGACCCGAAGTGGTCCACCAACCACTACGTGTACTTCATGCACACCGCGTCCGAGGGCAACCGCGTGGCACGCATGACCTACGACGGCAGCTCGCTCGGCGGGTACACGGTCCTGCTCCAGGGGATCAAGAAGAGCAGGTACCACAACGGCGGACGGCTGCTGTTCGGCCCCGACGGCTATCTGTACGTGTCGACCGGCGAGGCACAGACCCCCGACCTGGCCCAGGACAAGAACTCGCTGAACGGCAAGATCCTGCGGATGACGCCGGACGGCAAGGCCGCCCCGGGCAATCCGTTCGGCAACTACGTCTACAGCTACGGCCACCGCAACCCGCAGGGGCTCACGTTCGACCGCAACGGCCGGCTGTGGGAGGCGGAGTTCGGCGACAGCAAGAAGGACGAGCTCAACCTCATCAAGCCGGGCAAGAACTACGGCTGGCCGGTCTGCGAGGGGACCTGCACCACCGACGGCATGACCAACCCGAAGAAGACCTGGAACATCTCCGAGGCCTCGCCCAGCGGGATCGCCATCGTCCGCAACGTCATCTACATGGCCGCGCTGAAGGGCGAACGGCTGTGGCGGGTGCCGATCACCGGTGACACCGAGAACCTCGGCACGCCGAGCGCGTACTACGTCGGGACGTACGGCAGGCTGCGCACCGTCACCAAGGTGCCCGGCCAGGACCAGCTCTGGCTCTCCACCACCAACTGCGACAACAAGGGCAACGAGCCCGACGGCTCGGACAAGCTGTTCCGCGTCTCGATCACGTAGCGCGGGACGCCGTACGCGCTGTACCGCCGGGGCACGCCGGGCCTCAGCGGTACAGCGCGTCGACCTCCGCCGCGTACGCCGTCTCGATCGCCCGGCGCTTCAGCTTCAGCGACGGGGTGAGCAGACCGTGCTCCTCGCTGAAGGGGTGCGCCAGGATCCGGAACGTGCGGATCGACTCCGCCTGGGAGACCGCCGTGTTGGCGGCCACCACCGCCCGCCGGACCTCCATCTCCAGCTCCGGATCGCGCACCAGGTCCTCCGGCTTCAGCGGCGTCCGGCCCTGCATCTCGAGCCAGTGGTCCACCGCCTCCTGGTCGACCGTGACCAGCGCCGCGATGTACGGCCGGTCGTTGCCGACCACGATGCACTGCGCGACCAGCGGATGCGCCCGCACCCGCTCCTCCAGACCGGCCGGCGCCACGCTCTTGCCGCCCGAGGTCACCAGGATCTCCTTCTTCCGACCGGTGATCGTCAGATACCCGTCCTCGTCGAGCGAGCCCAGGTCCCCGGTGGCCAGCCAGCCCTCGCGCAGCACCGCCCCGGTGGCCTGCGGGGCGCCGAGATAGCCCGCGAACACATTGTCGCCGTGCACCCACACCTCACCGTCCTCGGCGATGTGCACGGTCGTCCCCGGGATCGGCAGCCCGACCGTGCCGTACCTGGTGCGTTCCGGCGGGTTGGCCGTGGCCGCAGCGGTCGACTCGGTCAGCCCGTACCCCTCGTACACCGTGACGCCCGCACCCTCGAAGAACAGCCCGAGCTGCCGCTCCATCCCGGATCCCCCGGACATGGCGTGGCGGATCCGGCCGCCCATCGCGTCGCGCACCTTCTTGTACACGACCTTGTCGAAGAACTGGTGCTGCATCCGCAGCCCGGCCGACGGCCCCGGGCCGGTCCCGAACGCCCGTGCCTCCAGCGCCTCGGCGTACTTCACCGCGATGTCCACGGCCTTGTCGAACGGCCCGATCCGGCCCTCCGCCTCGGCCCTGCGCCGGGCGGCGTTGAAGACCTTCTCGAAGATGTACGGAACCGCCAGGATGAACGTCGGCCGGAAGGACACCAGATCCGGCATCAGTGCCTTGGCCGACAGCTCCGGCTGATGGCCCAGTTTCACCCGGCCCCGGATCGCCGCGACCTCGACCATCCGGCCGAAGACATGGGCCAGCGGCAGGAAGAGCAGCGTCGCCGCCTCGTCACCCGGCCGGGAGCGGAACACCGACTTCCAGCGGGCGACCATGGTGTCCGTCTCGAACATGAAGTTGGCGTGGGTGAGCACACAGCCCTTGGGGCGTCCTGTCGTCCCCGAGGTGTAGATGACGGTGGCCACGGACTCGGGCGTCACGGCGCGGCGGTGGCGGTGCACCACCTCGTCCTCGACGTCCGCCCCCGCCTCGACCAGCTCGGCCACCGCGCCGGCGTCCAGCTGCCAGAGCCGCTTGAGGCCCGGCAGCCGGTCGATCACCGAGGCGATCGTCATCGCGTGGTCCTCGTGCTCGACCATGACGGCGGACACCCCGGAGTCGTGCAGCATCCAGAGCACCTGCTCGGCCGAGGAGGTCGGGTAGACCGGTACGGACTGGGCGCCCACCGTCCACAGCGCGAGGTCGAAGAGCGTCCACTCGTAACGTGTGCGCGACATCAGGGCCACCCGGTCGCCGAATCTGACGCCGTGGGCGATCAGACCCCTGGCGAGCGCCAGCACCTCGTCACGAAGGGCCGCAGCGGTGACATCCCGCCAGTTTCCGTTCGTGTCCTTGCGGCCGAGCGCGACCCGGTGCGGGTCCTCCTCGGCATGGTCGAAGACCACGTCGGCCAGCCCGCCCACGAGGGGCGCGGCCGCCATGGGTGGGACAGTGAACTCGCGCAATGACCTGCTCCTTGTGGCGCTCCGCACAGCGCCGTGACGCTACCCCACCGGGCGGCGCGGCGGGAGGGCCCCGAACCGGCGGACAATGTGGCATATGCACAGGTCAGCCACCGAAATCCGGCCAGATGGGCAAGGCTCGGGCATGACCGGGACCGCGGAGCGAAGGGCGGGCGCCGGAATCTCCACCGAATCTGTACGCCACTGCCACTCCCATTACGGGGGCGTGCGCGGTGGTTCATCCGCATTCGCCGCGATCGGGCGGACGTGTGTGCGACCGCCGGTGTTTCCGGGGCTCCCGTGCGTGCGGGGGGTCATGCGTGTGGCAGTGCGCCGTCGCGGCCGTTGACCGGGGCGAGGGGGCCGACGCCGCGGATCAGCCGGTCGCCGCCCGCCAGGATCGCCGTGGCCAGCGCGTCGGCGGCCTCGTGCGCCCCGTCGCGACGGCGGCCGTGCGACAGGACGAAGTCCACCCCGCCCGGCTCCGGCAGCCCCGCCCTGGCCGGCACCGGCACCAGGCCCGGCGGGATCAGGCCCCGGCTGTGGACCATCACGCCCAGCCCCGCGTGGGCCGCCGCGACCAGCCCGCTCAGGCTGGTGCTCGTGCAGGCGATCCGCCAGGACCGGCCGTGCTCCTCCAGGACCTCCAGGGCGCGGGCCCGGGTGATGCCCGGCGGCGGGAAGACGATCAGCGGCACCGGACGGTCCGGGTCGATCCGCAGCTGCGGTGCGCCGATCCAGGCCAGCGCGTCCTGCCAGACCAGCTCGCCGTGCGTGTCACCGGTGCGCCGCTTGGCCAGCACCAGATCGAGACGGCCGGCCGCGAGACGCTGCTGGAGCGTCCCGGAGAGCTCCACCGTCAGTTCCAGCTCGACCTCCGGATGGTCGTGGCGGAACGACTCCAGGATCTCCGGCAGCCGGGTCAGCACGAAGTCCTCGGAGACGCCGAACCGCAGCCGCCCACGCAGCCGGGTGCCGGTGAAGAAGGCCGCGGCCCGCTCATGGGCCGCGAGTATCGTCCGGGCGAAGCCGAGCATCGCCTCGCCGTCCACGGTGAGATCGACGCGGTGCGTGTCCCGGGTGAACAACTGCCGCCCCGCCGCCTCCTCCAGTCGCCGCACATGCTGGCTCACCGTGGACTGCCGCACCCCCAGCCGCCGGGCGGCCCGGGTGAAACTCAGCGTCTGGGCGACGGCGAGAAAGGTACGGAGCTGTGCGGGGTCGTACATGAGTACCAGGCTATCGCGCTCCGTGATGACAGTGAGAGCGGTGTGCGGGATTCCCGATCGCCCTGATCGGGAGCAGCATGGGGCGGGCACGACCGGAACCAAGAGAACATGTGGAGCACATGAGCCGCCGCACCCTGAAACTGCCGTCCTGGCTGCCGCTCGACCCGTACATCCTGGCGCTGATCGGCACCGTCGTGCTCGCGGCGATACTGCCCGCCTCGGGGGCCGCGGCCGATGTGGCGGGCGGTGCCTCCACCGGTGCGATCGCCTTTCTCTTCTTCCTGTACGGCGCCAGGCTCTCCACCACCGAGGCCCTGGACGGGCTCAGGCACTGGCGGCTCCACCTCACCGTGCTGATCTGCACCTTCGTGGCCTTCCCGCTGCTCGGGCTGGCGGGCAGGGGACTGGTTCCGTACGTTCTGACGCCGCAGCTGTACAGCGGCTTCCTCTTCCTCTGCCTCGTCCCGTCGACCATCCAGTCGTCGATCGCCTTCACCTCGATCGCCCGGGGCAATGTGCCCGCGGCCATCTGTGCGGGATCCTTCTCGTCGATCGCCGGGATCTTCCTCACCCCACTGCTCGCGGCCGCCCTGCTCGGCAACGACGGCGGCGGATTCTCGGCGGACGCACTGCTGAGGATCGGCGTCCAGCTGCTGCTGCCGTTCGTCGCCGGGCAATTGCTGCGCCGCTGGATCGGCGGCTTCATCACCCGCCACAAGAAGGTCCTCGGCTACGTCGACCGCGGCTCGATCCTGCTCGTCGTCTACACGGCCTTCAGCGAGGGCATGGTCGCGGGCATCTGGCACCAGGTCACCCCCGCCCGGCTCGGGGCGCTGCTCGGCGCCGAAGCGCTGCTGCTCGCGCTGATGCTCATGCTGACCTGGTACGGGGCGAAGCGGCTCGGCTTCGACCGGGAGGACCGGATCGCCATCCAGTTCGCCGGTTCGAAGAAGAGCCTGGCCTCGGGACTGCCGATGGCGAGCGTGCTGTTCGGGGCGCAGGCCTCGCTCGCCGTGCTGCCGCTGATGCTCTTCCACCAGATGCAGCTGATGGTGTGCGCCGTGATCGCCAAGCGCCGTTCGCGCGACGCGGAGCAGGAGAGCCCGGCGAGCGCAGCGGTGTCACGGGAGCCCGCCGCCGCGGTGGGCTGAGCCGGGAGGGGCGGGGGCCGGGGCGGCCCGAGGGGCTTCAGCCGCGGCCGACCGGCGTCTCCAGGGCGATGCGGTGCTCGCCCGCGTACACGTTCATCGAAGGACCCCGCAGGAAGCCGACCAGGGTCAGTCCGGTCTCGGCCGCCAGGTCGACGGCGAGGGACGACGGTGCCGAGACCGCCGCGAGCAGCGGGATCCCGGCCATCACCGCCTTCTGGGCCAGCTCGAACGAGGCCCGCCCCGACACCAGCAGAATGGCCCGGGACAGCGGCAGCCGGTGGTCGGTGAGGGCCCGGCCGACCAGTTTGTCGACCGCGTTGTGCCGGCCGACGTCCTCCCGGACGTCGAGCAGCTCGCCCGCCTCGGAGAACAGCGCTGCCGCGTGCAGACCGCCGGTCCGGTCGAAGACCCGCTGTGCGGCGCGCAGCCGGTCGGGGAGGGCGGCGAGCAGGGCGGGCTCGACCCGCAGCGGGGGAGCGTCGGAGACCGGGTGCCGGGTCGTGGTGCGCACCGCGTCGAGGCTCGCCTTGCCGCACAGCCCGCAGGACGAGGTGGTGTACACATTGCGTTCGAGCGTGATGTCGGGGACCGGGACACCGGGGGCGAGCTTCACGTCCACCACGTTGTACGTGTTGACGCCGTCGGCGGTCGCTCCGGCGCAGTAGACGATGGACTGCACCTCGGAGCCGTCACCGATGACGCCCTCGCTCACCAGGAACCCCGCCGCCAGGGCGAAGTCGTCGCCCGGAGTGCGCATCGTGATGGCGAGCGGCCTGCCGTCGAGCCGGATCTCCAGGGGCTCCTCGGCGACGAGCGTGTCGGGGCGGGTGGAGACGGCCCCGTCCCGGATGCGGATGGTGCGGCGGCGCTCGGTGACCCGTCCCATGGTGGTTGAACCCGATTCTGTCCGTGTGGGAGGCCGAACCGGCCTCTGAGGATCTCATTGTCCTGTACGGAGCGGACCCGGCGAGGTGCCGCAAACGGCGGCAAGTCGACGCAATACTGTCCACGGATTCCCCGCGAGCTGTCAACGCTGTCGTCAAGCCATGTTGTCAAGCCTCCAACGGCCGGGCGCTATTCCTGTGGGAACACGTGCCCCTGTACCGGGCAGTAGCGACCAAGACTGGATGGTTCCTGCCATACGTAGCGAGGGGATCCCGTACATGACCGGCTCACGTGTCGTGGCGCTCGGCCACTACCAGCCCGCCAAGGTGCTCACCAACGACGACCTGGCGGCCATGGTCGATACCAGCGACGAGTGGATCACCAGCCGCGTCGGCATCAGGACCCGCCACGTCGGGGGGCCGGACGAGCCGGTGGACGAGATGGCCGCGCACGCGGGGGGCAAGGCGCTGGCCGCCGCGGGGCTGCGGCCGGCCGAGGTCGATCTGGTCCTGGTCGCCACCTCGACCGCGATCGACCGCTCGCCGAGCATGTCGGCGCGCGTCGCCGCCCGGCTCGGGATGGGCTCGCCCGCGGTGATGGACATCAACGTGGTCTGCTCCGGCTTCACCCACGCCCTCGCCACCGCCGACCACGCCATCCGGGCCGGGGCCGCCGAGCGCGTCCTGGTCATCGGCGCCGACAAGATGGCGGACATCGCCGACTGGACCGACCGCAGCACCTGCGTACTGCTCGGCGACGGAGCCGGTGCGGCGGTCGTCGTCGCGGAGCCGGACGGGGGCGACCGGCCCGGTATCGGTCCCGTCCTGTGGGGCTCGGTGCCGGAGATGGGGAACGCGGTACGGATCGAGGGGACGCCGCCGAGGTTCGCCCAGGAAGGGCAGTCCGTCTACCGCTGGGCCACCACGCAGCTGCCGCCCATCGCCCGCAAGGTGTGCGAGAAGGCAGGTGTGACGCCCGAGGAGCTGGGAGCGGTGGTGCTGCACCAGGCCAACCTGAGGATCATCGAACCCGTCGCCAGGAAGATCGGCGCGGTCAACGCGGTCGTCGCCAGGGACGTCGTGGACTCCGGCAACACGTCCGCGGCCTCGATCCCGATGGCCCTGTCCAAACTGGTGGAACGCGGCGAGGTCCGCAGCGGCGCGCCGGTCCTGCTCTTCGGTTTCGGCGGAAATCTCTCCTACGCGGGCCAGGTGATCCGCTGCCCCTAGCGGGCATCGCGCGCCCGGTGGACCGTGGACAACAGGCAAGGGGCGCCTCGTCGGCCGGGGCGGGAGGCGCTGCGGCGGGGCGTACGACACTCTCGGCTGTCGGCCGACAACGGACTCCGGTCGGCTCGGTCCTCGGGGCAGGGCTGTCCGCAGTCGATGCGTCGGGGCTCCGTTCACGGCCGAGGGGACAGGATCTGGCGCCGGGACCGGAGTCGGCCACCGGGCCGGCCCGGTGACGGAGCGGCGCGTGGGCAGACCAGGTGGTGGCTGATCCGGCAGCACTCCCCGGGGCCCGGTTCGCGGTCCTGGGCGTTCCACGCCGTGCCGTCCCGGTCGAGGTGCCACCGCTGTCCGGGCGGCACGGTGTGCGCGAGGAGCGGGGCGGGGCCGGCCGGTTCGAGGCGGACCCACCACCGGTAGTGGGTGGGGCGGATATCGACGGTGAGCCCGCAGTCCGGGCAGTCGGGCGCGGGTTCCGGGCCGGGGAGCGCCCCGTCCCGGAGGCCCTGCTCGTGATCGGTCGAGTGTTGGAGATCGGTCCATTCCTCAGCGGTCCGCGGCGTTCCGGAAACCCCCATGGTCAAAGGGTGCGGGCAGGCCGTGAGGCGCGGTAGGGCGCGATCCGGCCGCGTCCGGTGGGCAGGGAGCCGCGCGGGCGTCGGTACGGGTGTGACGGGCAGCAGGCAGACTTGCCGGTGTGACGATACTGAGCAAAGGCGCCAACGTGCCTGTCGCGGCACCCGCGGTCAGGGCCGTACTCGACTGGTCGGCAGGGGCCGGAGTGCCGGACGTGGATGCCTGCGCCCTGTTGCTGGGCAGCGGTGGACGGGTGCGATCCGATGACGACTTCGTCTTCTACAACCAGCCGAGGCACGCCTCGGGCGCGGTGAGTCACGCCGGCAAACGGTCCGGTGGCGACTCGCTGGACGTCCATCTGGCCGCGCTGGGGCCGGACGTCGAACGCGTCGCGCTCTGCGCCTCCGCCGACGGGGGCACCTTCGGTCAGGTGCCGGGGCTGTGTCTGCGACTGCTCGATTCGGTGTCCGGTACCGAACTGGCCCGCTTCGACATCACTGCCGCGACGGAGACCGCCCTGGTCGGCGGCGAGCTCTACCGGCGCGACGGCGGCTGGAAGTTCCGTGCGGTCGGTCAGGGTTACGCCAGCGGGCTGGCGGGACTGGCGACCGACTTCGGGATCAGTGTCGACGAGGACCGGCCCGCGGCCGGGCCCGGCTCCCGGCCCGTGACGCCTCCGTACCCGACCCGGGCGCCCTCGTTCCACGCCCCTGTGCCGCCGGCCGGTGCCCCCGCGCCGGGGCGCGTCCAGGGAGAGCCCGGGCCCCGGCTCACCAAGGGCGAGGAGCACCTGCCCGTGGACATGCGCAAGCGCCTGTCGCTGCGCAAGCAGCAGGTCCTGGTCAGCCTGGGTAAACACGGCGTACCGGAGCTGCACGCACGGGTGGTCCTCGTCCTCGACGCGTCGGGTTCGATGGGCGGTCTCTACCGGCGCGGCACGGTCGCGGGTGTCGCCGAGCGGATGGTGGCCGTCGCGGCGCAGCTCGACGACGACGGCCGGATGCAGGCGTGGACGTTCGCCAGCAACCCCGCCCGGCTTCCCGATCTCGCCGTGGGCGACCTGCCCGAGTGGCTCAGGCTGCACGTACGCGTGGGACAGACCTTCGGGTTCGGGCGCAGGAAGCCGCCCAGGGAACTGGAACCCGGCCAGATCGACATGCGTACGGTCGGGATCCAGAACGAGGAACAGAAGGTCATCGCCGAGGTGCGGACCTTCGTGCGGGCGCACCCGGTGCCCGACCCCACGCTGGTCCTGTTCTTCTCGGACGGAGGTGTGCACCGCAACAGGGAGATCGAGCAGGAGCTGCGGGCGGCCGCCGAGGAGCCGGTGTTCTGGCAGTTCGTCGGCCTGGGCAGCTCTCGGTACGGCGTGCTCGAACGGTTCGACACCATGCCGGGCCGCCGCGTCGACAACGTCGGTTTCTTCGCCGTCGACGACATCGAGAGGATCTCCGACCAGGAGCTGTACGACAGGGTCCTGTCAGAGTTCCCGTCCTGGCTGCGGGCCGCCCGGGAGGCCGGAATCCTGCGCTGAACGGGCCGGCCCCCCCACCGCACGGCCGACCGGCTTTGTCCTCGGTGTGGAGAAAGTTGTAGTGGATTCCTGCGCAACTTCTTCCCACTCCCGGCAACCGCTGCTACGTTCCCCTCGAAAGCCCGACGGACAGGCCGATGTGGCGGGGAGGGGCGCGTGAGACGTATGACGGCACGACCCGCGAATGCGCATCAGGCGCGACTGCTCCGGCTGTTGCGCGACGGCGGGCCCAACTCACGGGCACAGCTGGGGGATCAGATCGATCTCTCCCGCTCCAAGCTCGCCGTCGAGGTCGACCGACTGCTGGAGACCGGGCTCGTCGTGGCCGACGGACTCGCCGCGTCCCGCGGCGGGCGCCGCTCGCACAACATCCGGCTCGCGCCACAACTCCGGTTTCTCGGAGTCGACATCGGTGCCACATCCGTCGATGTGGCCGTCACCAACGCCGAGTTGGAGGTCCTGGGCCATCTCAACCATCCGATGGACGTACGCGAGGGCCCCGTCGCCATCTTCGAGCAGGTGCTGTCGATGGCGGCCAAGCTCCGGGCCTCCGGGCTCGCCGAGGGCTTCGACGGCGCGGGCATCGGCGTACCCGGACCGGTCCGCTTCCCCGAAGGCGTCCCGGTCGCACCGCCGATCATGCCCGGCTGGGACGGCTTCCCGGTCCGCGAGGCGCTCAGCCAGGAACTGGGCTGCCCCGTCATGGTCGACAACGATGTGAACCTGATGGCGATGGGGGAGCAGCACGCGGGCGTCGCACGCTCCGTGGGCGACTTCCTCTGCGTCAAGATCGGCACCGGCATCGGCTGCGGCATCGTCGTCGGCGGTGACGTCCATCGCGGTACGACCGGCAGCGCCGGGGACATCGGCCATATCCAGGTGGAACCCGAGGGCCGCGCCTGCGCCTGCGGCAACCGGGGCTGCCTGGAGGCCCACTTCAGCGGTGCCGCGCTCGCCCGCGACGCCGAGGACGCGGCGCGCACCGGGCGGTCGGCGGAGCTCGCCGGCCGGCTGGAGGCCGCCGGGAGACTCACCGCCGCCGATGTGGCCGCCGCCGCGGCGGCCGGTGATGCCACCTCGCTCGACCTGATCCGCGAAGGCGGCAACCGGGTCGGCCAGGTCATCGCGGGACTCGTCAGCTTCTTCAACCCCGGCCTGGTGGTGATCGGGGGCGGCGTGACCGGCCTCGGCCACACGCTCCTGGCCAGTGTCCGGACCCAGGTCTACCGGCAGTCGCTGCCGCTGGCCACCGGGAATCTCCCCATCGTGCTCGGTGAGCTGGGACCGGCCGCCGGAGTGATCGGCGCCGCCCGCCTCATCAGCGACCACCTCTTCTCACCGGCCTGACCCCGGGCCGGCCATGTACGGGCGCCCCCGGAAACACCGGGAGCGCCGGGAACACCCGCACCACCGCACCACCGCACCTGGTACAGCCCTGCCCGCTCACCGGCCCTCCCCAAGCTCTCGGCTGCGTTCGAGCAGGGGAGACCCCATTCGCCGAGGGGATCGTCATGGCACCAGAACCACCCCTGCTCACCATGTCCGGCATCACCAAGTCGTTCCCCGGAGTGCGCGCCCTGGACGGCGTGGACCTGGAGGTCCAGGCCGGCGAAGTCCACTGTCTCCTCGGGCAGAACGGCGCCGGCAAGTCCACCCTCATCAAGGTGCTCGCCGGGGCCCACCAGCCCGACGGCGGCGAGATCACCTGGCGCGGCGAACCGGCCGCGCTGAAGTCGCCCATCGCGGCCATGCGGCTGGGCATCGCCACGATCTACCAGGAACTCGACCTGGTCGAGGGCCTGTCGGTCGCCGAGAACGTCTTCCTCGGCCACGAACCCACCACCGCCCGCTTCGTCGTCCGCACCCGCGAGGGCCGCACCGCCGCCGCGGCGCTGCTGAAGCGGCTCGGCCACCCGGAGATCGACCCGGCCCGCCCGGTCGGCGAGCTGTCCGCCGCGCAGCAGCAGATCGTCTCCATGGCACGGGCGCTCTCGCACGACGTACGGCTCATCGTCATGGACGAGCCGTCCGCCGCACTCGACCCGGACGAGGTCGACAACCTCTTCCGCATCGTCGCCGCGCTCACCGCCGACGGCGTCGCCGTCGTCTATATCTCGCACCGCCTGGAGGAGATCCGCCGGATCGGCGACCGGGTGACCGTGCTCAAGGACGGCCGCGCCGTGGCCGTCGGGCTGGCCGCCGATTCCACACCGACACGCGACATCGTTGCCATGATGACCGGCCGCAACGTCGAGTACGTCTTCCCGCCCCGTACCGCGGACCGTGCGGAAGCCACCGTCGCGGAGCCCGTCCTGAAGGTCGAGGGGCTGTCCAGGAAGGGTGAATTCGATCCGGTGGACCTGGAGTTGAGGCCCGGAGAGATCGTGGGCCTGGCCGGGCTCGTCGGTTCGGGGCGCTCCGAGATCCTGGAGACCGTCTACGGCGCCCGCAGGCCGAGCGCCGGACGGGTGACCGTGGCCGGCAAACAGCTGAGGCCCGGCAGCGTCCGTGCGGCCGTCGCCGCCGGAATCGGCCTCGCCCCCGAGGAACGCAAGGCACAGGCCCTGCTGATGCTCGAATCCGTCACCCGCAATGTCTCCGTCTCCTCGATGTCCCGCTTCTCCAGGGCCGGCTGGATCGACCGCGCGGCCGAACGCCGGGCGGCCCGCGAAGCCACCCGCGAACTCTCGCTGCGCCCCGACAACCCGGACACCCCCGTCCGCACGCTCTCCGGCGGCAACCAGCAGAAGGCGGTCCTGGCCCGCTGGCTGCTGCGCGGCTGCCGGGTCCTGCTGCTCGACGAACCGACCCGCGGTGTCGATGTCGGCGCCCGCGCCGAGCTGTACGCCGTGATCCGCCGGCTGGCCGACGAAGGCCTCGCCGTCCTGCTCGTCTCCAGCGAGGTGCCCGAAGTGCTGGGCCTCGCCGACCGGGTGCTGGTGCTCCGCGAGGGCCGCGTCGTGCATACGGCGGACGCCCGGGAGCTCGACGAGCACCGCGTACTCGACCTAGTGATGGAAGGGAGCCCGACGTCATGACGCAGCCCGTCTCCTCGGCGCAGCAGGGCGGGCCGGACAAGGGGGCCGCCCCCTCGCCGGTCCCCGATCTCCGGAAGAAGGACGGACCCGCCCGCACCCCGGGCCTGCGCCTGGACGTCCGTAACCTCTCGCTCCTCGGCGTCCTCGCGGTACTGGTCGCCGTCGGCGGATTCACCGAGCCCGACGCCTTCCTGGACACCGGGAACCTTCAGCTGATCCTGACCCAGTCGTCCGTCATCGGTGTCGTCACCGTCGGGATGACCTTCGTCATCACCAGCGGCGGCATCGACCTCTCGGTCGGAGCGATGGTCGCGCTGGCCTCCGTCTGGGCGACCACGGTCGCCACCCAGGAGTACGGCTTCGCCGGGATCCTGTTCACCGCGGTGGTCGTCGGACTCGCCACCGGGCTGGTGAACGGGCTGCTCATCGCGTACGGGCGGATGGTGCCGTTCATCGCGACGCTGGCCATGCTCGCGTCGGCCCGCGGGCTCGCCCTCCAGATCACCGACGGGAAGACCCAGATCGTCACCGTCAAGTCGGTCCTCGACCTGGGGCTGCCCGACTCCTACGTCCTCGGCATCCCGCCGCTGGTCATGATGTTCGCCGCGGTCACCGTCATCGGCTGGCTGGTGCTGAACCGTACGACCTTCGGGCGGCGCACGGTCGCGGTCGGCGGCAACGCCGAAGCCGCCAGGCTGGCGGGCATCGACGTACGGCGCCAGCGGCTCTTCCTCTACCTGCTCTCCGGGCTGTGCTGCGGCATCGCCGCCTTCATGCTGATCATCCTGTCCGGCTCGGGGCAGAACACCAACGGCAATCTGTACGAGCTCGACGCCATCGCCGCCGCGATCATCGGCGGCACCCTGCTCAGCGGCGGGCGCGGCACCATCGTCGGCTCCGTACTCGGTGTCCTGGTCTTCACCACCATCACCAACATCTTCGCGCTCAACAATCTGCAGAGCGACGTCCAGCAGATCGCCAAGGGCGCGATCATCGTCGCCGCCGTCCTGGTCCAGCGCCGCACATCGGCGCACGGGGAGACCTGACGCTCCGCCTCCCACCCACCGCCCCGTTCGCCTCATGTGACATGTCACGCACCGGATGAAGGGTTTGACAGCCATGCCAGAAACCAGCCGCAGACGACTGCTCTTCGGCACCGCGGCCGTCTCCGCGGGTGCCCTCCTCACCGCCTGCACCAGCAACGACCCCAAGAGCGAGGACACCGCCAAGAGCACCGGACCCGCCGCCGACAACAAGCCCGGCAAGCCCGTCACCATCGGCTTCGCGGGTCCGCAGGCCGACCACGGCTGGCTCAACGCCATCAATGAGAACGCCAAGTCACGGGCGGCCACGTACTCCGAGGTGACGCTGGAGACCACCGAGGGCTCCAACGACACCGCCGCCCAGATCGGCCAGGTCAAGACCCTCATCAACAAGAAGGTCGATGTCCTCGTCATCCTCCCGGCCGACGGCAAGGCGCTCACCCAGGTCGGCCTGGAAGCCATGCGGGCGGGCATCCCCGTCGTCAACCTGGACCGGGTCTTCGCCTCCCCGCAGGCCTACCGCTGCTGGGTCGGCGGCGACAACTACGGCATGGGCCTCAACGCCGGTACGTACATCGGCGAGCAGCTCAAGGACAAGGCGGGAGCCAAGGTCGTCGAGCTGGCCGGCATCGACAATCTGGAGCTCACCAAACAGCGCAGCCAGGGCTTCGCCGACGCGCTGAAGAACTACTCCAACATCGAGCTGGTGGCCCGTCAGGCCGCCGATTTCACGGTCGAGTCGGGCCAGGCGAAGATGGCACAGCTCCTCCAGGCCCAGAAGAAGATCGACGCCGTCTGGAACCACGACGACGACCAGGGCGTGGGCGCGCTGCGCGCCATCCAGCAGGCCGGCCGGGACGAGTTCCTGATGGTCGGCGGCGCCGGGGCCAAGTCCGCGATGGACGCCATCAAGGCCGACAACAGTGTCCTGAAGGCCACCGTTCTCTACCCGCCCACGATGGCCGCGTCCGCCATCGACCTGGCCCGCGCGCTGGCCCAGGGCAAGGGCGTCAGCGGCCTGGCCGAGCTGGAGATCCCGACCAGCCTCACCCTCTACTCGGCCGTGGTCACCAAGGAGAACGTCGACCAGTACCTGCCGACGGGCTTCAGCTGATCCGCCCCGCAGGAGGGTGCTGACCCTCCTGCCGTACCCATCGAACGACCGACGAGGAGGAAGCCCGGATGGCCCGTAGGGAAGAGACGGATCAGCAGGCCGCAGCGCCGCCGACGCACCGGCCGGCACCGAGTGTGCCGGCGCTCGGGGTCGGCATGGTCGGATACGCGTTCATGGGCGCCGCCCACTCACAGGGCTGGCGCACCGCGGGACACGTCTTCGACCTGCCGATGAGACCGGCTCTCGCCGCGATCTGCGGACGCGACCGGGCAGCGGTCGACGCGGCGGCCGCCCGTCACGGCTGGGCGGCGGCCGAGACCGACTGGCGGGCCCTCATCGCCCGGGACGATGTGCAACTCGTCGACATCTGCACCCCGGGCGACAGCCACGCCGAGATCGCCATCGCCGCCCTGGAGGCGGGCAAGCACGTGCTGTGCGAGAAGCCGCTCGCCAACACGGTCGCCGAGGCCGAGGCGATGACCGAGGCCGCGGAGCGCGCGGCCGCCCGCGGCCAGGTCGCGATGGTGGGCTTCAACTACCGCCGGGTGCCCGCGATCGCCTACGCCCGGCAGCTGATCGCCGGTGGACGGCTCGGCACCCTGCGCCATGTCCGTGCCGCCTACCTCCAGGACTGGCTCGTCGACCCCGAATCGCCGCTCACCTGGCGACTGGAGCGGGAACGCGCCGGCTCGGGCGCCCTGGGCGACCTGGGCGCGCACATCGTCGACCTGGCCCAGTATCTGGCGGGGGAGCCGCTGGTCGGGGTATCGGCGGTCAGCGAGACCTTCGTCCGCGAACGGCCCCGGCTCGCGGGCCCGTCGGCCGGGCTCTCCGGCACCGCGGACACGGCCGGGCGGGGAGCGGTGACCGTCGACGACGCGGCCCTGTTCACCGGACGGCTCGCCTCCGGGGCACTGGCCTCCTTCGAGGCCACCCGGATGGCGGCCGGACGGAAGAACGCGCTCAGGCTGGAGATCAACGGGGAGCTCGGCTCGCTCGCCTTCGATCTGGAACGGCTCAACGAACTGTCCTTCCACGACCACACCGAACCCGCCGCCACGGCAGGATTCCGGCGAGTCCTGGTCACCGAACCCCAACACCCCTACCTGGAGGCGTGGTGGCCGCCGGGCCACGCCCTCGGCTACGAGCACACCTTCGTCCACCAGGCCCGCGACCTGGTGCGTGCGATCGCCGAAGGGACCTCCCCCGCACCGTCGTTCGCCGACGGACTGCAGGTGCAGCGGGTGCTCGCAGCGGTGGAGGAGAGCGCCGAGAAGAACTCCGTACACACCCCCGTGGTTCTCTAGGAGGCCCTGCCCATGCCCCGTCCCTTCACACTCTTCACCGGCCAGTGGGCCGACCTGCCGCTGGAGGAGGTCTGCCGGCTCGCCCGGGACTTCGGATACGACGGGCTCGAACTCGCCTGCTGGGGCGATCACTTCGAGGTCGACAAGGCGCTGGCCGACCCCGGCTATCTGGACGGCCGGCGACAGCTTCTCGACAAGTACGGGCTGAAGTGCTGGGCGGTCTCCAACCACCTCGTCGGGCAGGCCGTCTGCGACGACCCGATCGACGAGCGCCACCGGGGGATCCTGCCCGCGCGGATCTGGGGGGACGGCGATCCCGAAGGGGTCCGCCGCCGGGCCGCCGAGGAGCTCAAGGACACTGCCCGCGCGGCGGCCGCCTTCGGGGTGCGTACGGTCATCGGCTTCACCGGCTCGTCGATCTGGCACCTGGTCGCGATGTTCCCACCGGTGCCGCCGCACATGATCGAGCGGGGCTACGAGGACTTCGCCGAGCGCTGGAACCCGATCCTGGACGTCTTCGACGCGGAGGGCGTGCGCTTCGCCCACGAGGTGCACCCCAGCGAGATCGCGTACGACTACTGGACCACGCACCGCGCACTGGAGGCCGTCGGCCACCGGGCGGCGTTCGGACTGAACTTCGACCCGAGCCACTTCGTCTGGCAGGACCTGGACCCGGTCGGCTTCCTGTACGACTTCCGGGACCGCATCTACCACGTGGACTGCAAGGAGGCACGCAAGCGCCTCGACGGCCGCAACGGCCGGCTCGGCTCGCATCTGCCCTGGGGCGATCCCCGGCGCGGCTGGGACTTCGTCTCGGCCGGGCACGGTGACGTGCCCTGGGAGGACGTCTTCAGGATGCTCCGGTCCATCGGTTACGACGGGCCGGTCTCCGTGGAGTGGGAGGACGCCGGCATGGACCGGCTGGCCGGCGCGCCGGAGGCACTCGCCACGCTGAAGCGGTACGACTTCGAGCCGCCGTCGGCGTCGTTCGACGCGGCGTTCGGGGGCGGCGACTGACCGACCCCCGCCCGGGGACCAACCGTCCCCGGGCCTCCGGTCCGGGCAGGGGCGGACCGGAGGCGAGAGCTCCGCGACCGCCCCGTACCCACCCCTGCCCTCACCCCGCTTTGTCCTGACGCAGGAAAAAGTTCCACCGGACCGCTGCGCAAGGGCTTTCCGTTCCGGACGAACAGGTCTACGGTCCACAGCGTGTACATGGCATAACTCGGGTCGCTGGTGTCCCACACACCCCGGACGACCCGCGCGGCAGTCCCCGCGCAGAACGGCACGGCAGCACCCCGCCCGTACAACCGGCACTCTCCGGAGGACACTCGTGCACAGAACCCCAACCGGAAACAGGAGCAGAACACGGCTCCGCGTACGCAAATCCCTCGCGCTGCTCACCGGCGGCCTGCTCGCCGCGGCCACCCTGGCCCTGGGCGCCACGCCCGGAGCAGCCGCGACAGGGCCCTCCTCGCCGGCCGCCACGGACGCGGCGGCCGAGGAATTCCAGCAGGTCACCCTTGCCAAGGGGGTGGCCGAGACCGGCGAGCCCATGACGCTGGCGGTGCTCCCCGACCGCAGCGTCCTGCACACCGCGCGCGGCGGCGAGCTGTGGCTCACCGACAGCGGTGGCGACACCACGCTCGCCGGTGTCCTCCCCGTCTACTCCCACGACGAGGAAGGCCTCCAGGGCGTCGGCGTCGACCCGGACTTCAGCAGGAACCGGGCGATCTACCTCTACTACGCGCCCCCGCTGGACACCCCGTCCGGAGACGCCCCCGAGAACGGCACCGCCGCCGACTTCGCCAAGTTCGACGGAGTGAACCGGCTCTCGCGCTTCGTCCTCAAGGACGACGGCACGCTCGACACCGCCAGCGAGAAGAAGGTCCTGGACATCCCGACCTCGCGCGGCATCTGCTGCCACGTCGGCGGTGACATCGACTTCGACGCGCAGGGCAATCTGTACCTGTCGACCGGCGACGACTCCAACCCGTTCGCCTCCGACGGCTACACCCCGATCGACGACCGGCCCGACCGCAACCCCGCGTTCGACGCCCGGCGCACCTCGGGGAACACCAACGACCTGCGCGGCAAGATCCTCCGCATCAAGGTCGCCGACGACGGCTCGTACAGCGTCCCCGAGGGCAACCTCTTCGCCCCGGGCACGGACAAGACCCGCCCCGAGATCTACGCGATGGGCTTCCGCAACCCCTTCCGCTTCACCGTCGACAAGCCCACCGGCATCGTGTACGTCGGTGACTACGGGCCCGACGCCGGCGCGGCCGACCCCAAGCGCGGACCCGGCGGCCAGGTCGAGTTCGCCCGCGTCACCGAGGCCGGAAACTTCGGCTGGCCGTTCTGCACGGGCAAGAACGACCCGTTCGTCGACTACGACTTCGCGACCAAGACCTCCGGCGAGACCTTCGACTGCGCCGCGCCCAAGAACACCTCCCGGTACAACACCGGACTGGTCGACCTGCCGCCGTCCCAGCCCGCCTGGATCCCGTACGACGGCGGTTCGGTGCCCGAGTTCGGCACCGGATCCGAGTCCCCGATGGGCGGCCCCGTCTACCACTACGACGCCGACCTCGACTCGCCCGTGAAGTTCCCCGAGGCCTACGACGGCAACTTCTTCGCCGGTGAGTTCGGCCGGCGCTGGATCAAGCGCATCGACCAGGACACCGACGGCACGGTGAAGTCCATCAACGCCTTCCCGTGGTCGGGAACCCAGGTGATGGACATGACGTTCGGTCCCGACGGCGCGCTGTACGTACTCGACTACGGCACCGGCTACTTCGGCGGCGACCAGAACTCGGCGCTCTACCGCATCGAGAACGCCACCGGCGGACGCTCGCCGATCGCCGAGGCGAGTGCCGACAAGACCTCGGGCACCGCACCTCTCAAGGTCGCCTTCTCCTCGGCCGGAACCACCGACGCCGACGGCGACACGCTCAGCTACAGCTGGGACTTCGGCGACGGGGGCACATCGACCGCCGCCAACCCCACGTACAGGTACAAGAAGAACGGCACCTACACCGCCACCGTCACCGCCACGGACCCCACCGGCCGCACCGGCTCGGCGAACGTCCACGTGACGGTCGGCAACACCGCTCCGGTGGTGAAGCTGGAACTCCCCGGTGACGGGCAGCTGTTCTCCTTCGGCGACGACATCCCGTTCAAGGTGACCGTCACCGACCCCGAGGACGGGACCATCGACTGCTCGAAGATCGAGGTCCGCTTCATCCTCGGCCACGACAGCCACGGCCACCCCATCACCTCGGCGCACGGCTGCACCGGCACCATCAAGACGGAGATGGACGGCGGACACGACCCCAACGCCAACATCTTCGGTGTCATCGACGCCTCGTACACGGACGGCGGGGGAGGCGGCCAGGCCCCCCTGTCCGGCCACGACCAGTCCGAGCTCCAGCCCCGCCACCGGCAGGCCGAGCACTACAGCGCCTCCCAGGGCGTCGCCCCGCAGAACAAGGCGACCGCCCATGGCGGCAAGACGGTCGGCGACATCCACAACGACGACTGGATCTCCTTCAAGCCGTACCTCCTGGCCGGTTCCACCAAGCTGACCGCGCGGATCTCCTCCGGCGGCGCCGGCGGCTTCCTCGAAGTGCGCGCCGGCTCGGCGACCGGCAAGATCCTCGGCTCCGCACCCGTCCCGGTGACCGGTGCCTGGGACAACTTCCAGGACATCGACGTACCGCTGCGCGGCGTCCCGCAGAAGAGCACCGAACTCTTCCTGGTCTTCAAGGGCGGTGACGGGGCGCTCTTCGACATCGACGACTTCGAGCTCTCCAACAGCGCCCCCGACAAGACCGCCAAGCGGGTCCTGGTCTTCTCGAAGACGGCCGGTTTCCGCCACGACGCGATCCCTGATGGCATCGCGGCGCTCAAGGAACTCGGCAAGGACAGCAACATCACCGTCGACGCCACCGAGGCGGCAGGCCAGTTCACCACCAGCAACCTGGCCCGCTACGACGCCGTCGTCTTCCTCTCGACCACCGGTGACGTGCTCAACGCCGACCAGCAGAAGGCCTTCGAGAACTACGTGGCCACCGGCGGCGGCTACATGGGCGTCCACGCGGCGGCGGACACCGAGTACGACTGGTCGTTCTACGGCGGACTCGTCGGGGCCTACTTCTCCTCGCACCCCGCCATCCAGCCCGCCACCGTCCGCGTCGAGGACCACAAGCATCCGGCCACCGCGCACCTCGACGACGAATGGAACCGCACCGACGAGTGGTACAACTACCGCACCAATCCGCGAGGCCAGGCCAAGGTCCTCGCGACACTCGACGAGACGACCTACACCGGCGGCTCCATGAAGGGCGACCACCCCATCACCTGGTGCCAGACCTACCAGGGCGGCCGCTCCTTCTACACCGGCCTCGGCCACACCAAGGAGTCGTACGCCGAACCGGCCTTCCGCCAGCTGCTCCAGGGCGGCATGCGGTACGCGGCCGGACAGGTGAAGGCCGACTGCAAGCCCGACACCGGCTACCGGTCGATCTTCAACGGCAAGACGCTCGAAGGCTGGAAGCAGGCGGGCCCCGGAAAGTTCGACGTCGTCGACGGTGAACTCCGCTCGCAGGGCGGCATGGGCCTGCTCACCTACCAGGCCAAGGAGCTCGGCTCGTACTCCCTCAAGCTCGACTGGAAGATGCAGGGCGACGACAACTCCGGTGTCTTCGTCGGCTTCCCGGAGTCCGACGACCCCTGGTCCGCGGTGAACAACGGCTACGAGGTCCAGATCGACGCCACCGACGCGCCCGACCGCACCACGGGCTCCGTCTACACCTTCAAGGCGGCGAACGCCAAGGCCCGTGACCAGGTCCTGCGGCCCCCCGGCCAGTGGAACAGCTACGAGATCAAGGTCCAGGGCGAACGCCTCCAGGTCTTCCTCAACGGGGTGAAGATCAACGACTTCACCAACACCGATCCCGTGCGGAGCCTGAAGAACGGCTACATCGGCATCCAGAACCACGGTGCCGACGACCATGTGTCCTTCCGCAACATCCAGCTGAAGGAACTGCCCTCGGCGTAGGGCGCCCGTCCCGGTGACGGCGGGCGAGGAAGGGACACCCTCCCCGCCCGCCGTCCCCGCCCGATCCCGGTCCCCTGTCGTACAGCGCCACCCGCTCTGCCCAGCCAGCACCCCCAGCCAGGGAGGCAGCCCGTGTCAGCAACCGCCGTACGTACCGGAGTCTGGTTCATCGGAGCACGCGGCTCCGTCGCCACCACCGCCACCGCGGGGTGCGCGGCGATCGCGGCAGGGCTGCACCCGGCGGCAGGCATGGTCACCGAGACCCCGCCCTTCACCGGCAGCGGGCTGCCCGCACTGACGTCACTCGTCTTCGGCGGACACGACACGGCCGGCTGCCCGCTGCCGAAACGGGCCGAGGCACTGGCGGCCGGGGGAGTGCTGCCGCACGGCCTGCCCTCGGCGGTGCACTCCGAACTCGCCGCCGCGGACGCGGAGATACGGCCCGGTGGGCCACTGCCCGGCGACACCCGCGACGACGAGGAACTCATCACCGCGTTCGCCGCCGACCTCACCGGCTTCGGGCACCGCAACGGCCTGGCCAGGACGGTCGTCGTCAATGTGGCGTCCACGGAACCCGTCCCGGCCCCCGGCGAACAGCGGCTGCCCGCCAGCTCGCTCTACGCGGCGGCGGCGCTGCGGGCCGGCTGCCCCTACATCAACTTCACCCCCTCCACCGGGCTGCGCACCGCCGCCCTCCAGGACGCCGTCGCGGCTTGCGGACTTCCTCACGCGGGCCGCGACGGCAAGACCGGCCAGACGCTGCTGCGCTCCGTGCTCGCCCCGATGTTCGTGCAGCGCGCCCTGCCCGTACGGGCCTGGTCCGGAACCAACCTGCTGGGCGGCGGGGACGGAGCGGCGCTGGCCGACCCCGCTGCCGCGGCCGCCAAGAACGCGGGCAAGGAGCGCGTCCTCGCCGACACCCTGGGCGCCGCCCCCGAGGGCGAGGTCCACATCGACGACGTACCGGCCCTCGGCGACTGGAAGACCGCCTGGGACCACATCGCGTTCGACGGATTCCTCGGCGCGCGGATGGTGCTCCAGACCACCTGGCAGGGCTGTGACTCCGCGCTGGCCGCTCCCCTGGTCCTGGACCTCGCCAGACTGGTGGCCCGCGCCCACGAGCGGGGCATGAGCGGCCCGCTTCCCCAGCTCGGCTTCTACTTCAAGGACCCGGACGGCGGCCCGGCCGCGCTCTTCGAGCAGTACCTCGCGCTGCTCGCCTTCGCCGGGACGCTGCGGGGGGAACGGTGACCGCACGCGCCTGGGCGGAGCTGCTACGGATCTCCGCGCTCTTCACCGTCCCCGGTGACGCGCTCGCCGGGGCGACGGCGAGCGGCCGGCGTCCCGACCGCGGAACCGCGCTCGCCGTCGGAGCCTCGCTCTGCCTGTACGAGGCGGGCATGGCGCTCAACGACTGGGCCGACCGCGAGGAGGACGCCATCGACCGCCCGCACCGGCCGATCCCCTCGGGCCGGATCGCACCCGCCGCGGCCCTCGCGGCGGCGGGCGCGCTGACGGCCGCCGGGCTGGGCCTCGCAGCCCGGGCCGGCCGCCCGGCCCTCGCGGTGGCCACGGGGCTGGCGGCGACCGTATGGGCGTACGACCTCCGCCTGAAGCACACCCCGGCCGGTCCGGCGGCCATGGCGGCGGCGCGCGGGCTCGACCTGCTCCTCGGCGCCACCGCGACCGGGGCGGCGCGGCGGACGACGGGGGCGGCCCGTGGGGGGCCGGGTCCGGAGGCGATGCCGGGCACGGGGTCCGCCCGAGGTTCGGATCCTGCTGGGCGCGGCTCCGTCCGCGCCGCCCTTCCGGCCGCCGGCCTGCTGGGTGCGCACACCTACGCCGTCACCGCAGTCTCCCGGCACGAGGCGCACGGCGGATCCACCACCGCACCCCTCGCCGCGCTCGCCGCCGTCGCCGCCCTGGGAGCCGCGGCCGTGCACGAGCAGCGTGGACGGCGCGGAGCCCGGGAGACGGATCCGCGCACCGGCGACGGCAGCAGGAACGAGCCACCCCGGTCACACCCTTCGCACCGCTCGCCGGTGTCCCCCGCCCCGACCGTCCCCGGTCTCGTGCGCACCGCGCTGACCGGCTCCTACTTCAGGACCGCCGCGGTCCCCCTCCTGCACGCCGCGCTCAACCCGTCCCCACCGCTCACCCAGCGCGCCGTCGGCGGCGGCATCCGGGCGATGATCCCGCTCCAGGCCGCCCTAGCCGCCCGCGCGGGAGCACTGGGGACGGGCCTCGCCGTCATGGGACTCGTCCCGATCGCCCGTACCCTCGCCCGGAAGGTGAGCCCGACATGACGATCCGCTTCGGCTACGGCACCAACGGGCTCACCGACCTCCGCCTGAACGACGCCCTCGGACTCCTCGCGGACCTCGGCTACGACGGCGTCGGCCTGACCCTCGACCACATGCACCTCGACCCCCTCGCCCCGGACGCAGCCGCCCGCACCCGCCACGTGGCGGCCAGGCTCCAGGAACTGGGGCTCGGCGTCACCGTGGAGACCGGTGCCCGCTACATCCTCGACCCGCGCCGCAAGCACGGCCCGTCCCTCCTCGACCCGGATCCGGAGGCCCGCGCCGCCCGCACCCGGCTGCTCGTCCGGGCCGTCGGCATCGCCGCCGACCTCGGCGCCCACGCGGTGCACTGCTTCAGCGGCATCACCCCGCCGGACACCACCCCCGACACCGCATGGCAGCGGCTCACCGGCTCCCTCACCCCGGTCCTGGAGGCCGCCGACCGCGTCGGCATTCCCCTGGCGATCGAACCCGAGCCCGGACACCTCCTCGCCAACCTCGCCGACTTCCACCATCTGCGCGTCCTCAGCGGCGACCCGGCACCGCTCGGGCTCACCCTCGACATCGGCCACTGCCAGTGCCTGGAGCCCGCCCTGCCCGCCGACTGCGTCCGCGACGCCGCACCCTGGCTGCGCCACGTCCAGATCGAGGACATGCGCCGCGGCGTCCATGAACACCTCCCGTTCGGCGAGGGCGAGATCGACTTCCCGCCCGTGCTCGAAGCACTCGACACCCTCTCGGACACCGGCTACCGCGGCCTCGCCGTCGTCGAACTGCCCCGCCACTCCCACGCCGGCCCCGAACTGGCCCGCACCTCCATCGAATTCCTCCGCGACCACAGTCCGTCGAAGGACCGCCCACCGAGCCACAACCCGCCGGGCCGCAGTCCGTCGCGACACAGCCGGTCGAAACACAGCCCGTCGAGCCGCTGAACCGCCGAAGGGAGCGAGGCCATGCCGATGTCCCCGACGAACCCCCCACTGCTGACCCGCAAGGAACTCGACGCACAGCTCGGCGGAGCCGCACGCGCCTGGCTCGACGAGGCCCTCGCCGAGGCGGAGCACTCCGCCGCCCACCAGGACGCCGAACAGCCCGGCGGACCGTATGCCGCCCCGTCGTGGGAACTGCGGTACGCCGCGGCCGGCCGGCACTGCGGACTCGAACACGCCGACTCCGTACGCGCCCTGCTGCTCATCGAGGCCCGGGTCGCGCTGCCCGCCCTGACCAGGCTCTACGAACAGGGCACCGCCGCCGAGCGGCGCGCCGTCCTGCTCACCCTGCACCGGCTGGACCTCGGCCCCACCGCCCTTCCGCTCGTCGAGGACGCCCTGCGCACCAATGACACCCGGCTGGTCGCCGCAGCCGTCGGACCGTACGCCGCCGTTCATCTCGACCCGCACAACTGGCGCCACGCCATCCTCAAGTGCCTCTTCACCGAGGTCCCCGTCGACGCCGTCGACGGACTGGCCCGACGCGCGCGCGGCGACGCCGAACTCGCCCGCATGCTCGGCGACTTCGCCGCCGAACGCATCGCAGCGGGCCGCGCCGTCCCCGCCGACCTCACCCACGTCCTCGCACTCACCACCCCCGGTGCCGCCGCCCCCACGGAGGAGTCCTGATGCGCATCTTCGACCCGCACATCCACATGACCTCCCGCACCACGGACGACTACCGGGCGATGTACGACGCGGGGGTCCGCGCCCTCGTGGAACCCTCCTTCTGGCTCGGCCAGCCCCGCACCTCGCCCGCCAGCTTCTTCGACTACTTCGACGCCCTGCTCGGCTGGGAACCCTTCCGCGCCGCCCAGTACGGCATCGCCCACCACTGCACGCTCGCCCTCAACCCCAAGGAGGCGAACGACCCGCGCTGCACCCCCGTCCTGGACGCCCTGCCCCGCTATCTCGTCAAGGACTCCGTCGTCGCCGTCGGCGAGATCGGCTACGACTCCATGACCCCGGCCGAGGACACCGCCCTGGCCGCCCAGCTCCAGCTCGCCGCCGACCACGAACTGCCCGCACTCGTGCACACCCCGCACCGGGACAAGCTCGCCGGGCTGCACCGCACCCTCGACGTCATCCGCGAGTCCCACCTCTCCCCGGAACGGGTCCTGCTCGACCACCTCAACGAGACGACCGTGAAGGACGCCCTGGACAGCGGCTGCTGGGCAGGCTTCTCCATCTACCCCGACACCAAGATGGACGAGGACCGCATGATCGCGATCCTCAGGACCCACGGCACCGAGAGGATCCTGGTCAACTCGGCCGCCGACTGGGGCAGGAGCGACCCGCTCAAGACCCGCAAGGTGGGCGACGCGATGCTCGCCGCCGGGTTCGGTGACGACGATGTCGACCGGGTGCTCTGGCGCAACCCCGTCGCCTTCTACGGACAGAGCGGCCGTCTCCAGCTCGGCGTCGCCGCGCCGGAACCCCTCCACGAGGGCAACTCCATCCTGCGCGGCGGGGAGTGAGGCGATGCGCTTCCGCCACCCCGACGGCTCCACCGTCCACCTCGCGTACTGCACCAACGTCCACCCCGCCGAAACGCTCGACGGCGTCCGCGCCCAACTGCGCGACCACTGCGAACCGGTCCGCAGACGCCTCGGCCGCGACCGGCTCGGCATCGGTCTCTGGCTCGCCCGGGATGCGGCCCGTGCCCTGATCAACGACCCGGCCGAACTGCGCTCCCTGCGCGCCGAACTGGACCGCCGCGGCCTGGAGGTGGTCACCCTCAACGGCTTCCCGTACGAGGGATTCGGCGCCGACGAGGTCAAGTACCGGGTGTACAAGCCGGACTGGACGGACCCCGAGCGGCTCTCCCACACCACCGACCTCGCCCGGCTCCTGGCCGGCCTGCTCCCCGACGACGCCACCGAAGGCACCATCTCCACCCTCCCGATCGCCTGGCGCACACCCTTCGACTCGGACCCGGAGGCGGCCCGCACGGCACACACCGCGCTCACCACCCTCGGCGAACGGCTCGACGCACTCGCCGAGCTCACCGGCAAGTCCATCCGCATCGGCCTCGAACCCGAACCCGGCTGCACGGTCGAGACCACCGCCGACGCCATCGCACCCCTCACCTCCGTCGGGCACCCACGCATCGGCATCTGCATCGACACCTGCCACCTGGCCACCTCCTTCGAGGACCCCGGCACCGCCGTCGACGCGCTCGGCGCAGCGGACATCCCGATCGCCAAGGCACAACTCTCCGCCGCCCTGCACGCCGAACACCCCCACCTCCCCGAAGTGCGCACCGCACTCGCCGCCTTCGCGGAGCCCCGTTTCCTGCACCAGACCCGCACCCGTACCGCCGCCGGGCTGCGCGGCACCGACGACCTCGGCGAGGCCGTCACCGGCCGGGTCCTGCCGGACGGCGCCCCCTGGCGCGCCCACTTCCACGTCCCCCTGCACACACCACCCGCACCACCTCTCGCTTCCACCCTTCCCGTGCTCCGATCCGCACTGACCCGCCTGGTGGGCGGCGCACGGCCCCTCACCAGGCACCTGGAGGTCGAGACGTACACCTGGCAGGCGTTACCGGCCGCGCAGCGCCCCCGTACCCGCACCCAGCTCGCCGACGGCATCGCCGCCGAACTCACCCTCGCCCGCGACCTCCTGGTCGACCTCGGCCTCAAGGAGCTCCCGTGACCACCGCCGAGCAGCCCACCGGGCCCACCACCCCCACCCCTCTCCTCGTCATCGACGTCGTCGGTCTCACCCCGAGGCTCCTGGACCACATGCCGCACCTGAAGGCCCTGGGGCGGTCAGGCACCCACGCCTCCCTCGGCACCGTCCTCCCCGCCGTCACCTGCGCCGCCCAGTCCACCTTTCTCACCGGCACCACCCCCGCCGAACACGGCATCGTCGCCAACGGCTGGTACTTCCGCGAACTCGGCGACGTCCTGCTCTGGCGTCAGCACAACGGACTGGTCGCGGGCGACAAACTCTGGGACGCCGCCCGCCGCTCCCACCCCGGCTACACCGTCGCCAACATCTGCTGGTGGTACGCGATGGGCGCCGACACCGACATCACCGTCACTCCGCGCCCCGTCTACTACGCCGACGGCCGCAAGGAACCCGACTGCTACACCCGTCCGCCCGCTCTGCACGACGAACTCACCGAGAAATTCGGCACCTTCCCCCTCTTCCACTTCTGGGGCCCCGGCGCGGACATCGTCTCCTCGCAGTGGATCATCGACGCGACCCGGCACATCCTCGGCACCCGCCACCCCGACCTGGCCCTGTGCTACCTCCCGCACCTCGACTACGACCTTCAGCGCTACGGCCCCGACGACCCGCGCTCCCATCGCGCCGCGGCCGAGCTCGACCGCGCCATGGCCCCCCTCCTGGACGACGCACGCCGCGAGGGCCGCACCGTCGTCGCCCTCTCCGAATACGGCATCACCCGGGTCGACCGGCCCGTGGACATCAACCGGGCGCTGCGCCGGGCCGGTCTCCTGGAGGTCCACACCCAGGACGGCATGGAGTACCTCGACCCGATGGCCTCCCGCGCCTTCGCCGTCGCCGACCACCAGCTCGCCCACATCTACGTACGCCGCCCCGAGGACCTCGAAGCGACCCGCGAAGCCCTCCAGGACCTTCAGGGCATCGAGCAGCTCCTCGACGACGAGGGGAAGAAGGCGCACGGCCTGGACCACCCGCGCTCGGGCGAACTGGTGGCCGTCGCGGACCCCGATGCCTGGTTCACGTACTACTACTGGCTCGACGACGACCGCGCACCCGACTTCGCGCAGCTCGTCGAGATCCACCGCAAACCCGGCTACGACCCCGTCGAACTCTTCCTGGACCCCCAGGACCCGTACGTCCGGGTCAAGGCCGCCGCGGCCGTCGCCCGGAAGAAGCTCGGCATGCGCTACCGCATGGCGGTCGTGCCCCTGGACCCGTCACCTATTCGCGGCAGCCACGGCCGACTTCCGCAGAGCGACGAAGAAGGTCCGCTCATCCTGTGCTCCACCCCCCACGCGTTCACCGGCCCCGTCCGGGCCACCGAAGTGAAGTCCTTGCTCCTCGAGCTTGCCGGACTGCACTGACAACGTCCCGCCCCCAGAAGGAGTTCCGCCATGAGCCGCCGCACCCCCGTCGACGCCGAACTCGCCCATAAGCTCAGCAGGCGTTCCATGCTCGGCGTCGCAGCCGGAGCCACCGCAGCCGCCCTCCTCGGTGCCGCCGCCCCGTCCGCCACCGCCCAGGGCCGGCCCCAGGGCGACCCGCTGCTGCCGCCCGGCCGTCTCGGGATCCAGCTCTACACCCTCCGCGACAAGGTCTCGACCCTCGGCTTCGACAAGGTCTTCGCCGAACTGGAGGCGTACGGCTACGACGAGGTCGAGTACGCCGGATACACCCAGGGCTCGGCCGGTGCCATCACCCTCGCCCAGCTCAAGCAGCTCACCCGCGACCACGGACTCAAGGGCATCGGCAGCCACGTCGGCTACTACGACAACAACAACCCCAACGCCTACACCTTCGCGCAGAACCTGACCAAGGTCCTCGACGACGCCCAGGCCCTCGGCCTCAAGCACGTCGGAACCGCGTCGGGACCGTTCCGCTACGGGTCGACGGTCGACGCCTGGAAGCGCGCCGCCGAGGAGTTCAACATCTACGGCGCCGCGGCCAGGAAGCGTGGCATGAAGTTCTACCAGCACAACCACGCCGAGGAGTTCTCCTTCGCCACCGACCGGCCCGACGTCCGCCTCTACGACGTACTGCTCGCGGAGACCGACCCCGATCTGGTCTTCCTGGAGATGGACATCTACTGGGCCTACGTCGGACAGTTCCGGTTCGGGAAGCGGGCCGACGGCACCCCCGACACCTTCGACCCGTTGCACTACGTACTGAAGCAGCCCGACCGTTATCCGCTCTTCCACGTCAAGGACGGCGAGCACGACATAGCGGCCCGCGACGGCTACCGCATGGTGGACGTCGGGGACGGCGACATCGACTACAAGAAGTTCCTCAGTGCCGTCACCAGGACCCATGGCGGCCGCCGTGACCACCACTGGCAGGTGGAGCACGACCAGCCGATCGTCGACTCCTTCACCACGGCCCGCCGCTCGGCCGCATATCTGCACACCCTGCGTCGCAAGGGCTGCTGACCCACCGCACGCACGACGGCCCTCCCCGCGAAGCGGCGGGGAGGGCCGTCGTGACGGCCGCGCAGCCGGGCCTTCCGCCGGTCCGGCCGCAGCTCTCGGCCGCGTGGGCGGCCCGGCCGGCGCGGAATGGGGCGGCCGGTGGCGATCCACTGTGTGTACGGGCGTGAACGCGGACGGTGGTCGCGACGGCGGATGTGGGGCCGGATCGTGCCAGGTGCGTCCGCCGCACCGCACTGACCACGGGAAACGCAGGTGAGAGCCACCCCGAACCCCTGGTATTGTTTTCCATGTCGCCACGGGAAACCGGGGCCGACCACCTGGTCCGGGTGGCGGAATGGCAGACGCGCTAGCTTGAGGTGCTAGTGCCCTTTATCGGGCGTGGGGGTTCAAGTCCCCCCTCGGACACCAGTAGGAAATCGGTCGAATGCCGGTCGGGATTACTCCCGATCGGCATTTCGCGTTGCGGGCCCGCGCCCGGATGTTCCCTCTGATGCCGTGCCCGATCGTGCGCTCGGCTCACTCCCGTCTCCTCCGTCACGCTCGTTACGATCCGGTCTCGGACGTCGGGTGGGGTCTTGTATCGGGCTGTGTAATCGTTTCCAATCATCCTTGTAATCGATTCCACGGTTCCGGTCCACAGCTCCGGCCCGCTGGTTTCGAGGCTCATGGAAACCACAAGGAGGTGGTCCGGACATGACGAGCATCAAGGACGTCGCGGCCCAGGCGGGAGTCTCTGTCGCGACGGTCTCCCGTGTTCTCAACAGTCATCCCTCCGTCAGCCCGGACGCGCGGACACGAGTCCTCGCCGCCGTCGACGCCCTCGGCTACCGGCCCAACGCCGTCGCCCGTTCGCTGCGCACCGACCAGACGCGCACCCTCGGCCTGGTCATCAGTGATGTGCTCAATCCGTACTTCACCGAACTGGCCCGCTTCGTCGAGGAGGAGGCCCGGGCCCTCGGCTACAGCGTCATCATCGGCAACGCCGACGAGCGGCCGGAGCTGCAGGACCACCACGTCCGCACGCTCCTCGACCGGAGGATCGACGGGCTGCTCGTCTCTCCCGCGGACGGCGACTCCCCGCTGATGGCGGACGTGGCACGCGCCGGCACCCCGATGGTCTTCGTGGACCGGTGGATGCCCGGTGTCGACGTCCCCGTCGTACGCGCCGACGGCCGCCTCGCGATCCGGGACCTGGTCGCCCATCTGCACGCGCTGGGCCGCCGCAGGCTCGCGATCATCGCGGGCCCCGCGGCCACCACCACGGGCAACGAGCGCGTCGAGGCCTTCCGCGAGGCGCTGCGTGCGTACGGGCTCGTGCTGCCCGACGCCTACATCGGCCAGGGCGACTTCCAGGCGGACAGCGGCCGGAGGGTCACCGAGCGCTTCCTGGCACTTCCCGAACCGCCCGAGGTCGTCTTCGCCGCCGACAACCTGATGGCACTCGGCGCGCTGGACGCCATCCGTGCGGCCGGCCTGCGTGTCCCGCAGGACATCGGGCTCGCCGCCTTCGACGACATCCCGTGGTTCGTCCACACCGCCCCGCCGATCACGGCGATCGCCCAGCCGACCGGTGAGCTCGGCCGCGCCGCCGTCCGCGCACTCGTCGACATCGTCGAGGGCCGGTCCCCGCAGTCCGTCACCCTGCCGGCCCGCCTCGTCGTACGCCGTTCCTGCGGCGAACCCACTTCGGACCAGAGGAGCAACTGGTGAGCAGTCCCGACGAGTTGCTGCGCATCGAAGGCGTACGCAAGACCTTCCCCGGCGTGGTCGCGCTGGACAGCGTGGACTTCGACCTGCGCAGCGGCGAAGTACATGTCCTGCTCGGCGAGAACGGAGCCGGAAAGAGCACACTCATCAAGATGCTCTCCGGCGCCTATCGCCCGGACAGCGGCCGGATCTTCGCCCAGGGGCGCGAGGTCCGTATCCACGGCGCACAGGACGCCGAGCGGCTCAAAATCGCCACGATCTACCAGGAGTTCAACCTGGTCCCCGATCTCACGGTCGCCGAGAACATCTTCCTCGGCCGGCAGCCTCGCCGTTTCGGGCTGATCGACCGCCGTCGCATGGAGGCGGACGCCGAGGTGCTGCTGCGCCGCGTCGGCCTGCATGTCTCGCCGAGGGCCAGGATCCGCGAACTGGGCATCGCCCGGCTGCAGATGGTGGAGATCGCCAAGGCGCTGAGCCTGGACGCCCGCGTCCTGATCATGGACGAGCCGACCGCGGTCCTCACCTCGGAGGAGGTAGACAAGCTCTTCCGGATCGTGCGGCAGCTGCGCGCGGACGGCGTCGGTGTCGTCTTCATCACCCATCACCTCGAGGAGATCGCGGCACTCGGCGACCGGGTCACCGTGCTGCGCGACGGCCGGAGCATCGACCAGGTGCCCGCCTCGACCCCCGAGGCGGAGCTCGTACAGCTGATGGTGGGACGCAGCATCGACCAGCAGTATCCGCGTGAACGACCGGAGGCCGGCAGCCCGTTGCTGTCCGTGCGAGGTCTGACCCGCGACGGCGTGTTCCATGACATCAGCTTCGAGGTGCGGGCCGGCGAGGTGGTCGGTCTGGCCGGTCTCGTCGGTGCCGGACGCACCGAGGTCGCCCGCGCCGTCTTCGGCGCCGACCCCTACGACGGCGGCAGCGTCGACGTGCTCGGCGAGCGGCTGGCCAAGCACGACGTCACCGCGGCGATGGGCGCCGGGATCGGCCTCGTGCCCGAGGACCGCAAGGGGCAGGGCCTGGTGCTCGACGCCTCGGTGCAGGAGAACCTGGGCCTGGTCACCCTGCGCTCGGCCAGCCGCTCCGGGCTGGTGGACCTCAAGGGGCAGCGCGCGGCGGCCGCCCGGATCGCCGAACAGCTCGGCGTACGGATGGCGGGCCTCGGCCAGCACGTCCGTACGCTCTCCGGCGGCAACCAGCAGAAGGTCGTCATCGGCAAGTGGCTGCTGGCCGACACCAGGGTCCTGATCCTCGACGAACCGACGCGCGGCATCGATGTCGGCGCCAAGGTCGAGATCTACCAGCTCATCAACGAACTCACGGCGTCGGGCCATGCGGTCCTGATGATCTCCAGCGACCTGCCCGAGGTCCTCGGCATGAGCGACCGGGTGCTGGTCATGTCCCAGGGGCGGATCGCGGGGGAACTCGCCGCGCACGAAGCGACCCAGGACGCGGTGATGGCCCTCGCCGTCAGCGCACCTCCCACAACACCCCCCACAACACCTTCCGACGCATCGTCCACGACGACTGAGGAGAGCCCCCGTGGCCACTGACACGCTCAAGAGCAATACGGGCGCCAGTGGCGCCGCAGGGCACACGGTCCGCCGTCTCCTGCTCGACAACGGCGCCCTGAGCGCCCTGGTCGTCCTGCTGGTGGCGATGTCGCTGCTCTCCGGCGACTTCCTGACCACCCAGAACCTGCTGAACATCGGTGTGCAGGCCGCCGTGACCGCGATCCTCGCGTTCGGTGTCACCTTCGTCATCGTCTCGGCGGGCATCGACCTGTCCGTGGGCTCGGTCGCCGCGCTCTCGGCGACCGTCCTGGCCTGGACGGCGACCTCGGAGGGGCTGCCGGTCTGGCTGGCGCTCGTCCTCGCCGCCGCCACCGGCATCGCGTGCGGTTTCGTCAACGGGGCGCTGGTCTCGTACGGGAAACTGCCGCCGTTCATCGCGACCCTGGCGATGCTGTCGATCGCGCGCGGGCTGTCCCTGGTCATCTCCCAGGGCAAGCCGATCGACTTCCCCGACCCGGTCTCGGCGCTCGGTGACACGCTCGGCGGCTGGCTGCCCGTCCCGGTCCTCGTGATGATCGTGATGGGGCTGATCGCGGCACTGATCCTGGCCCGCACCTACATCGGCCGATCGATGTACGCGATCGGCGGCAACGAGGAGGCGGCCCGGCTCTCCGGGCTGCGCGTCAAGCGGCAGAAGCTGGCCATCTACGCCCTGTCCGGGCTCTTCGCCGCGGTGGCGGGCATCGTCCTCGCCTCCCGGCTGACCTCCGCGCAGCCGCAGGCCGCGCAGGGTTACGAACTCGACGCGATCGCCGCGGTGGTCATCGGTGGTGCCAGTCTCGCCGGCGGCGTCGGCAAGGCGTCCGGAACCCTGATCGGCGCACTCATCCTCGCGGTCCTGCGCAACGGGCTGAACCTCCTCTCCGTCTCCGCGTTCTGGCAGCAGGTCGTCATCGGCGTCGTCATCGCGCTCGCGGTGCTGCTGGACACACTGCGCCGCAAGGCCGGTTCCGGAGCCGCCGCACCGGGCGGTTCGTCCGCGGCGCCGGGCTCACCGGGATCCGGTCGCAAGGGTGCGGGGGCGGTCAAGTTCGGCATCGCCGCACTGTGCGTGGCCGTCGTCGTGGGCGGGGTGTCGTACTTCAACTCCGGTTCCTCCGGCGGCAACACCAAGGTGGGCATGTCGCTCTCCACGCTCAACAACCCCTTCTTCGTCCAGATGAAGGCGGGCGCACAGGCGGAGGCGAAGGCGGCCGGGGTCGACCTCACCGTCACCGACGCCCAGAACGACGCCTCGCAGCAGGCCAACCAGCTCCAGAACTTCACGAGTTCCGGCATGAAGTCGATCATCGTCAATCCGGTGGACTCGGACGCGGCGGGCCCCGCCGTCCAGGGCGCCAACAAGGCGGACATCCCCGTGATCGCCGCCGACCGGGGCGTCAACAAGGCGCGGACCGCGACGCTCGTCGCGTCCGACAACGTCGCCGGCGGCAGGCTCGCGGCCAAGGCGCTGGCCGAGAAGCTCGGGGGCAGGGGCAGCATCGCCGTCCTGCAGGGCACGGCAGGCACCTCGGCCAGCCGCGAGCGCGGCGCGGGCTTCGCCGAAGGCCTCAAGGCGTACCCCGGCATCAAGGTCGTGGCCGAGCAGCCGGCGGACTTCGACCGCACGAAGGGCCTGGACGTCATGACCAATCTGCTCCAGTCCCACCCCGGCATCAGCGGTGTCTTCGCCGAGAACGACGAGATGGCGCTCGGCGCGGTCAAGGCGCTCGGCGGCAAGGCCGGAAAGTCGGTCTCCGTCGTCGGCTTCGACGGAACCCCGGACGGCCTGAAGGCGGTTGCCGCGGGCACGCTGTACGCCTCCGTGGCCCAGCAGCCCAAGGAACTGGGCAGGATCGCCGTGCAGAACGCGGTGAAGGCGGCAGAGGGCAAGAAGGTCGGCAGCACGGTGATGGTGCCGGTCAAGGTCGTCACCAAGAGCAACGTCGCCGATTTCTCCTGAGCCCGGCCCGACGGGACCCCGGCGTGGCTGATCGGGACTCGCGGGCACGGCCCGGCCCGCCCCGAACAGCCGTCCGAACACGGAAAGCAGGAACCATGTACGAGAGCGATAACGACCACGACCGGTACGACCTGCTGGTCGTGGGCTCCGCCAACGCCGACCTGGTCGTCGGCGTCGAGCGGCGCCCCGCCCCCGGCGAGACCGTGCTCGGCTCCGACCTCGCCGTCCACCCGGGCGGCAAGGGGGCGAACCAGGCGGTCGCCGCAGCCCGCCTCGGAGCCCGTACGGCCCTGCTGGCCCGGGTCGGTGACGACGCGCATGGCCGTCTGCTCCTGGAGTCGCAGCGGGCGGCGGGCGTCGACACCGAGGGTGTCCTCGTGGGCGGGGCCCCCACCGGCGTCGCGCTGATCACCGTGGACCCCTCGGGTGACAACAGCATCGTGGTGTCGCCGGGGGCCAATGCCCGCCTCACCCCGCAGGACATCCGGGCGGCCGGCCACCTGCTCGGCGCGGCCCGGGTCGTCTCCGTACAGCTGGAGATCCCGCTGGACACGGTCGCCGAGGTGGCCGCTGCGATGGCACCGGGTACCCGACTGGTGCTGAACCCGTCCCCGCCCGCGCCCCTGCCCGACCACGTGCGGGCCGCCTGCGACCCGCTGGTGGTCAATGAGCACGAGGCGCGCTACATGCTGGGCGGGGCAGCGGGCGCCACGCCGGAGGACTGGGCGCGGGCGCTGCTCGCGCTCGGCCCGCGGTCGGTCGTGGTCACGCTGGGCGCGGCGGGGGCACTGGTCGCGGACAGCCGTGGGGACGAGGTCGTACGCGTACCGAGCGTCGAGGTCGAAGCCGTGGACACGACCGGGGCGGGCGATGCCTTCACCGCCGCCCTGGCCTGGCGGCTGGGCCTGGGCGAGGAGCTCGCCGACGCCGTCGCGTTCGCCGTCCGGGTGGGCGCGGCAGCCGTCACCCGGCGCGGTGCTCAGGCGTCCTTCCCGACCGCAGAGGAAGTCTCCGCGCTGTGAAGAAGGCAGGGATCCTCAACCGCCGTCTGGCCGGAGCGCTGGCCGGACTGGGCCACGGCGACGGCGTACTGGTCTGCGACGCGGGCATGCCCATCCCGGACGGTCCGCGCGTCGTCGACCTGGCCTTCCGGGCCGGTGTCCCCTCGTTCGCGGAGGTGCTCGACGGGCTGCTGGACGAACTGGTGGTGGAGGGCGCGACAGCGGCGCGCGAGGTACGGGAGGCCAACCCGGAGGCCGCGCGCCTCCTGGCGGAGCGCCTTCCGGAACTCGCCCATGTACCCCATGAGGAACTGAAGGCACTCTCGGCGGGTGCCCGGCTGGTGGTGCGGACGGGGGAGGCGCGGCCGTACGCGAATGTGCTGCTGCGGTGCGGGGTCTTCTTCTGACGGCAATCACCGGCGAAGGAACGGACCATCAGTAACCCACGGCCGAGGTTGCTTTGGGGCAGACGTGACGTAGCGTTGCCCTTTTGGTGGTGTTCGAAGGAGCACCGCGAGGCACCGTTGTGCCCCCACCAGCTGTGGGGCACCGAGGGGTTTTGGGATGAAGCTCTGCTTCCTCGTCGAAGAGCTGTACCGGCATGACGGCATGCCGCTCGACGTCGTCCGGCAACTGACGTCGTGGGGACACCACGTGGACGTGGTGCGCCCCGGCGGCTCACTCCTGCGGATATCGGAGGAGGTGCGGGCGGGGACCCACGACGCCTGGGTACTCAAGACCGTGTCCGGCGGACCCGGGCTCACCCTGCTGGAGGCCGCGGCGGCGGTGGGGCTGACCACGGTGAACGACGCACGGTCGATCCGTGCGGTGCGCGACAAGGTTCTCACCTCGGTCATCGCGCGGCAGTACGGGCTGCCGGTCCCGGTGACCTATTCGGCACCGAGGGCCACGCTGTTCGCGGACGTTCCCGAGGAGCTCTTCCCCCTGGTGGTCAAGCCCGCCGACGGCAGCTCGGGGCGCGGAGTGCGACTGGTGTCGGACCCCGGGCGGCTGGCGGACGCGGAGCAGCCGGGCGAGGGGCAGCTCATCGCACAGCCCTATGTGTCCAATGCGGGCTCCGACCTCAAGGTCTACTGCCTCGCGGGCGAGTTCCACGCGACCGTGCGCCGCTCCCCGCTCCACCCGGACGCACCGGTCGACGAAAGAGCCGTCCCGCTGCCCGCCGAAGTGGCCGAAGCGGCGGCGAAGGTGGGAGCGGTCTTCGGCCTCGACCTCTACGGCATCGACGTGGTTCTGGGCCCCGACGGCCCCGTGATCGTCGACATCAACGACTTCCCGAGCTTCCGCCGCGTCCCCGATGCCGCATCCCGGCTGGCCGGCGCCGTTCTGGAGCTGGCCAGGACCGGCGGCTCCCACCGGAAGGGCGCGATCGCTCCTGCCCCGCGCATTCCCGTGCAGCCGGAGATCTCCCACGGCCGGCACCGTCCGCCCCCCTCCGGCCCCGGGCCCGTGGCGGACATGGCGGCAGCCGTACCGGAAGGCGCGCGGACATGAGGGTCTGTGTGCTGACCGACAAGCCGGACCATCCGATGCTCGCCGCGGCCGCTTCCGTGCTGACCGGGGCGGAGCACCGGGTGACGTTCCTGGACCCTGACGCCGGAACCGGATCCCCGTCGCGACCGGAGGCCGCGGACGGTCTCGCCGACGTCTACCTCCTCAAGGCCCACACCCCCCGGGCACTCGCGCTGGCCCGGTCCCTCGAAGGGCTCGGCGCCCGGGTGGTGAACTCCGCCGCGGCGACGGAGCTGTGCCAGGACAGGAGCCGGATCGCCGCCGTGGCGGAGGGCGCGGGTCTGCCGATGCCCCGGACCCGGACCCTCGGCTCACTGTCCGAAGTCCTCCACGGCCCGGAACTGCCGGACAGCGGCTATCCGTTCATGGTCAAGAGCCGCCACAGCCGCCGCGCGGACCTGGTCGCCCGCGTGGACGGCCCGGCCGGGCTCCGGTCCCTTGCGGCGGAGTGGTCCGACGAGCCCGTCGTGCTGCAGGAGTTCATCGCGAACAGCGGCTGGGACCACAAGCTCTGGGTGATCGCGGGAGAGGTGTTCGCGGCGGTGCGCCCCGCTCCGGTGGGCGCACCCCCGGACGGTGTGCGGCCCGCGCCGCTGGTCCGCGAGCTGCCGCGGGACTGGACCCGGCTCGCCCTGCGCACGGGCGAGGTCTTCGGCCTGGACGTCTACGGTGTCGACCTGCTGGACCGCGAGGGGGAGCCCGTCGTCGTCGACATCAACGCCTTCCCGGGCATCCGCGGCCCGAAGGGTGCCCCCGGGGCGCTGGCGGCGCTGGCCCTGCGACGCCCCGGCCCCCGGCCCGCTCGTGGGACCGGAGACGGTCTCGCACACCTCGGGGGCCCCGGCCCCGCCCTCAGCTCCGGTTCGCGTACACGATGAGGTTGTCCACCGGGTGGCCCCGGTCGTCGAAGGCGCCGTCGCAGGTGATCAGGCGCAGGGTGCGCGTGTTGGTCGCGCCGTAGACCTTCTCGGTCGGGAAGGCCTTCTTGCTGACCGTCTCGGTCGCGGTGACCCGGAAGTGGAGTTCCGCGCCGCGGTCGTTGCGGACGGCGATGTCCGCTCCCTTGCCGATCTTCTTCAGATCGTGGAAGACGGCCTTCCCGAAACGGGTGTTGTTGTGTCCGATGATGACCGCGGCGCCGCGCTCTCCGGGAGCAGTACCGCCGGTGTACCAGCCGGCGGTCATGCCCTTCTCGGCGGGCGGGACCTCGACGGTGCCGTCCTGGTTGAGGCCGAGGCGCATCAGCTCGCTGTCGATGCCGAGCGACGGGATGCTGATGCGGACGGGGGCGGCCGCCGGGGAGTCCCCGGGTTTCCCGGTCCCCGTCGAACCATCCTGTGCCGGAGTGCCGACCGTGGCGGTGGTGCCGCTGCCGGGCATCGCGGCGGACGAGCCGTCCGTGGCGTCGGAGGAACAGCCGGCGAGGAAGAGACAGGCGAGCAGCGGCAGCGCGGCGCGTCGGAGCGAGGGCGATGTGCGGAACATGGGGGCTCCGTAGATTGTTGGGCGGCCATCGGCAGTGGGGGGGCGGCGGGGGGGGGGGGGCGGCCCGCGGGGGGGGGGCGGGGGCCCCCCCCCACCCCGCCCCCC
>NZ_JBEZLL010000037.1:0-75999 GCF_040652135.1 Streptomyces sp. NPDC048295 | reverse complement strand
CCTCCTCCGCCCCGGGAGGCTCGCTGGTCGACCCGTCCAGCGGGGCCGTCAACCGGCGTTCGGTCGCCGCCAAGAGCGGTGACCAGCTGGAGACCACCATTGACGCAGGTCCGACGGCCTTATAACTTCACTATACGGATTGTTGATTCCGGGAAGCGGAAACAGCGTGACTGTGGAGGGTGTGGAAATGGGTCAGCAGGAGAAGGTGGCAACGAGCCTCGCAGGTGCGGTCAGCGAGGAGATCAGCGCTTCCCTCACCGCGGTCGACGCCGAGCTGGCACGCCGCTACCCGGGAGACCCGGGTACGCGCCAGCCGGTCCACACGGTCTACGTCCCCGGCGACACGTTCACCGCCGACACCATCCGCTCCTGGGGCGACCAGGCCCTCAGGGCCCTCGACGAGCACGCCCCCGACGCGGCCTCGTTCGCCGCCGTCCTCGGCATCCCGGACGAACTCGCCACGCCCGTCCATGACCGGGTGCGCGCCAAGCTGGAGCGCGAGCCGGTCGAGGACCTCCGCATCGACTTCGAGGACGGCTACGGCCCCCGCCCCGACGCGGAGGAGGACGAATCCGCGGCCCGCGCCGCCCGGCTGGTCTCGGAGGCGTACGAGAACGGCACGGCGGCCCCGTACATGGGCATCCGGATGAAGTGCATGGAGGCCGCCGTGCGCGACCGGGGCATCCGCACCACGGACATCTTCCTCACCGGCCTGATGCAGGCCGGCGGCCTGCCCGACGGGCTGGTCCTCACGCTCCCCAAGGTGACCTACCCCGAGCAGGTCACCGCCTTCGTCCGCCTGCTCGAAGCGTTCGAGCAGGCGCACGGGCTGCCCGCCGGACGGATCGGCTTCGAGATCCAGATCGAGACGAGCCAGTCCATCCTCGCCGCGGACGGCACCGCCGCCGTCGCCCGCATGATCGACGCGGCGCGGGGCCGTGCCACCGGCCTGCACTACGGCACCTTCGACTACAGCGCCTGCGTCGGCGTCAGCGCCGCGTACCAGGCCAGCGACCACCCGGCCGCCGACCACGCCAAGGCGGTCATGCAGGTCGCCGCCGCGGGTACCGGCGTACGGGTCTCGGACGGCTCCACCAACGTCCTCCCGGTCGGCCCCACCGCTCACGTCCACGAGGCCTGGCGGCTCCACTACGGCCTCACCCGCCGGGCCCTGGCCCGTGCCTACTACCAGGGCTGGGACATGCACCCTGGCCATCTGCCGACCCGGTACGCGGCCGTGTACACCTTCTACCGCGAGGGCCTGGAGCAGGCCGCCGCGCGGCTCGCCGCGTACGTGGCCAAGGCCGGCGGCGACGTCATGGACGAACCCGCCACCGCCAAGGCGCTCAGCAGCTACCTCCTGCGCGGCATCGACTGCGGCGCCCTGGACACCGCCGAGGTCGCCCGGCTGACCGGGCTGACACGGGCGGAGCTGGACGGCTTCGCGTCGCCGCGGCGGGCCGATCTCACGGTGACCGCACCGTAGCCGCCGGCCGCGCGGCTCAGGCGGGCGGCAGCTCGCCCGAGCCGCGCGCGATGAGCGTCGTGGGCAGTTCCACCCGGGCCGGGGCGTGGTCGGCGCCGTCCAGACGGCGGAAGAGGTGCTCGGCGGCGGTGCGGCCGACGGCGGCGGCGTCCTGGGAGATGACGGTGATGCCGAGCAGATCGGCCAGCTCGATGTCGTCGAAGCCGACCAGGGCGACAGGGCGTTCCTGCTCGGCGAGGACGCGCACCACCGTGACCGTCACCCGGTTGTTGCCCGCGAAGACGGCGGTGACGGGCTCGGGGCCGGAGAGCATCCGCTCGGTGGCGGCCCGGACCCGGCCGGGATCGGTCGGGCCGAGGGACACCCAGGAGTCCTCGACCCGGGTCCCCGCGTCCGCCATCGCCGCGTGGTAGCCGCGCAGCCGCTCGGTGGCGGTGTGGATGCGCGGCTGGTCGCCGATGAAGCCGATCCGGCGGTGGCCGTGCGCTATCAGATGGGCGACGCCCTCGCGGGCGCCGCCGAAGCTGTCGGAGAGGACCATGTCGGCGTCGATGCGGCCCGCCGGGCGGTCCACGAAGACGGTGGCGACGCCCGCCTTGATCTCCGGCTCCAGATAGCGGTGGTCGTCACCGGCCGGAATCACGATGAGCCCGTCCACCCGGCGCGCGCACAGGGCGAGTGCGAGCTCCTGCTCGCGCTCCGGGTCCTCGGCGCTCGATCCGTTGATGAGCAGGGCGCCATGGGCCCGGGCGACTTCCTCCACCGCTCGGCTCAGCGGTCCGTAGAACGGGTCGGCGAGATCCTCCAGGACCAGGCCGATCGAGGCGGTGCGGCCTTTGCGCAGGACGCGCGCGCTGTCGTTGCGCCGGAAGCCGAGCGCCTCGATGGCCTCCTGGACCCGGCGCTCGGTGTCGGGCGTGACCCCCGGCTCGCTGTTGACCACGCGGGAGACCGTCTTGAGCCCCACTCCGGCGCGGGCCGCCACATCCTTCATGGTCGGCCGGTTGCCGTAACGGGTCTCGGAGTGACGGGCGGTCTCGGCCACGGTGCGCTGTCCTGTCCTCGGGTGCGGGCGGTCCGGCGGGTCCGTGGGCGGTGCCGCGGAGCCGGCCGGAGGCTGTGCCGTCGAGCATAGGCCCTGGACAACGTTGTCAGCTGAATGGAGACTGGGCAGACTGTTTCCTGAAGCCGCAGGTCCCCGCCCCCTAGTCACGGAGCCACACCGATGCATACCGACCTCGTCGCCGCGCTGGACATCGGCGGCACCAAGATCGCCGCCGCGCTGGTGGACGGCGACGGCGCTCTTCTCGTACGGGCGCAGCGGCCGACGCCCGCCCGGGAGAGCGCCGAGACGGTCATGGGCGCCGTGACGGAGGTCCTCGCCGAGCTGTCCGGCTCCCCGCTGTGGGTGCGGGCGACCGCGGTCGGTATCGGCAGCGCGGGCCCGGTCGACGCCTCGGCCGGCACGGTCAGCCCGGTGAACGTCCCCGGCTGGCGCGACTTCCCGCTGGTGGAGCGGGTCGGCAAGGCGGCCGGCGGGCTGCCGGTCGAGCTGGTCGGCGACGGGGTCGCGATGACGGCCGCCGAGCACTGGCTGGGCGCCGCCCGGGGCTACGACAACGCGCTCTGCATGGTCGTGTCGACCGGTGTCGGCGGCGGGCTCGTCCTCGGCGGCAAGCTGCACCCCGGCCCCACGGGCAACGCCGGGCACATCGGTCATGTCAGCGTGGACCTGGACGGCGACCCGTGCCCCTGCGGATCGCGCGGCTGCGTCGAGCGCATCGCCAGCGGTCCGAACATCGCCCGCCGGGCGCTGGAGGCCGGCTGGCGGCCCGGACCGGACGGCGACGCCTCCGCCGCCGCCGTGGCCGCCGCCGCGCGTGCGGGGGACCCGGTCGCCCTCGCCTCGTTCGAGCGCGCCGCCCAGGCACTGGCCGCCGGGATCGCCGCCACCGCCGCGCTCGTCGACATCGACATCGCGGTGATCGGCGGGGGAGTGGCCGGTGCGGGCGACATCCTCTTCGCACCCTTGCGCCGGGCCCTGCGGCAGTACGCCACGCTCTCCTTCATCCGGCGGATCGAGGTGACCCCGGCGGTGATGGGCACCGACGCGGGACTGGTCGGCGCGGCCGCCGCGGCGGCGCGGGTCGGTCCGGGCGGCGTGGCGACGGCACAGGGCTGACCGGCGCGCCATGCGAGGAGCGCCGGGCGGGTTCCAGGACCTCGCTCCTGGAACCCGCCCGGCGGCCGCACGCGTGGCTCGCCACCACCCGTGTTCCCTCGTCAGCAGGTGATCCGCAGGTCCGCCCAGTCCGCGTGGTCGGAGTCGACGCCGTCCCCGCCGTCGGTGACCACCAGGCGTACCACCTGCGCACCGCTGACGTCCGCGGTGACCGGCTGAGCGGGCATCGCGTTGGTCAGGACACCGGTCGACGCCACCTTCGTACCGTCGGCCCAGACCTCGAAGGTCACCGTCCCCTTTGTGCCCTTCTCGTCGTCGACCCCCACCTGCGCCGTCACGGTGTCGCACGCCCGGCCGGTGTAGAACTCGACGGAGCTGTCGGCGTGCACGCCGAGGCCCTTGGCGAAGACCGCGCCGCCGATGGTCAGCGGATTCCCGTCACCCGCCCCGCTCTCGCCGTTGCTGGTGTCCCGCTCGACGGGGCCCCAGCCGTTGGCGGCGGAGAGCTGCGGCAGATCGCCGAGGTAACTGCCGCCCGCCGGGGGCGCGACCACCACATGGACCTGGAGCGGGACCGTGGAACGGACGCGCGTCCCGTCCGGTGAGCGGTACCGGGCATCGAGTGCCAGATCGTACGCACCCGTGGGGGTGCCCGCCGGAGCCGTCACCTGCCAGCGGGTGGTCAGGGACCGCCCGGTCGGCAGGGCCGGCGAACCGGTCGGCGACACCGCCTTCACCTGCCAGCCCGAGGGGCCGGTGAGCAGCGCCGAGACCTTCGTGGCGGGGGTACGGCCCAGGTCGGTCACGGTCGTGGTCAGCGTGGTGGTGCGTCCGGCCTCGGTCAACGGGCTTGATTCCAGGCCGAGTTCCACGGCCGGCGGATGTGCGGCCCAGGTGCCGTCGGCGGCGATCCGCAGCAGTACCGTTCCGTGCGCCGGGACGGTCGCGGCCACGGTGCCCGCCGTGTTGTACGACTTGTGCTGCCACAGGTCGCGCATCGTGTACCCGGGGGCCTTCGGCAGCCCCACCGCCGCGGCCGTCGTCGCGATGTGCTGTGCGCTGCCGGTCTCGTTGAAGAGGGCGACGGCGCGGCTGCCGTCCGACATCTCCTTGGCGACGACCCAGCGCCCGCCGGCGGAGGAGAGTACGGTGCCCTGCTTGCCGAGCGGGTCCTGATCGACGGCGACGACCTCGTGGTTGGAGAGGATCTCGAAGGTCTCCGGGCTCGCCTTGCGCAGATCGGAACCGATGAGCAGCGGTGCCGCCATCACGGACCACATGGAGAAGTGCGTGCGGTACTCCGTGTCCGTCATGCCGCCGTTACCGACCTCCAGCATGTCGGGGTCGTTCCAGTGCCCCGGACCGGCGGCGGCCGCCAGGGGCAGGTTCTTCTTCATGATCGACAGCATGCTGCCCCAGCTGTCGTTGATGTCGCCGGTCGTGCGCCAGAGGTTGCCGAGTTCACCGGCCCACTCCCAGGGCTTGTTCTCACCCCATTCGCAGATGCTGTAGACGATGGGACGGCCGGTCGCGGCCAGTGCGTCCCGCATCGTCGTGTAGCGCTGCTTCGCGTCGACGCCCTGGTTGTTGCAGTTGTCGTACTTCAGATAGTCGATGCCCCAGTCGGCGAACTGCTGTGCGTCGCTGTACTCGTGGCCCAGTGCGCCGGGAAGTCCCACGCTGTCGCAGGTCTTGGTGCCGGCGCTGGTGTAGATGCCGATCTTGAGGCCCTTGGAGTGGACATAGTCCGCGACTTCCTTGATCCCGTTGGGGAAGCGCTGGGGATCGGCCTCCAGCTTGCCCTCCGCATTGCGCTGCGGCTTCGCCCAGCAGTCGTCGAGATTGACGTATGTGTAGCCCGCGTCCTTGAGGCCCTTCTCGACGAAGATGTCGGCGATGCCCTTGACCATCGATTCGTCGAACTCGGCCCGGCAGTGCGTGGAGTTCCAATTGTTGAACCCCATCGGCGGGGTGAGCGCAAGGCCGTTTCCGGACTGCGGTGCCACCGTGCGACCGGGAGCGGAATCCGGTGAGTCGGCGAGAGCGGGAACGGTCGTGCCCGTGGCACACAACAGCCCGGCCACCAGCGCTCCGATGACTCCGCGACGGCCGGTTCGGGTTGTACGGGTTGGAAGATGACGCATCGTTACGTTCCTCCATACTCGCGCATGATCGGATGACGGCATGTGCACGCCAATGCGTGCGATTACGTTAGAGCGTGTTGGAGTCTGTTGGTAGAGGGGCGGCGGCGGTTGCCCGACATCTCGTCAAAACCCTTGACTACACCATCACTTGGGGGTGAGATCCAATCGCGCGTTCGGTTGTGTTGGGTTGCATCTCCGGAGGAGCTGAGCATGACGCAGTCAGGTGACGACAGGTCAGGTGTGCCGGGAAGTGTCGCGGGACATCGGATGTCCCGGCGAAGTCTGCTGCGTGGTGCGGCCGTCGGAGCCGGAGCCGTGACGCTGCCCGCGTTGCTCACCGCCTGCGGGGGAGGCCCCGGTGGCGACGGAAAGACCATCACCTTGGGCTCCAATTCCTCCGACCCCGTTCCGAAGAAGGCCTTCGCCGACGCCTTCGCCGCGTACGAGGCGCAGTCGGGCGGACGGAAGGTGAAGGTCAACACCGTCGACCACAACACCTTTCAGGAGAACATCAGCCGGTATCTCCAGGGCAAGCCGGACGATGTCTTCATGTGGTTCGCCGGTAACCGGATGCAGTTCTTCGCCGAGAAGGGGCTGCTGTACGACATCAGCGACAACTGGCAGGACTACAAAGGTTTCTCACCCGCACTGAAGGCCCAGTCCACCGGGGCGGACGGCAAGCAGTACCTCACGCCGTACTACTACTATCCGTGGGCCGTCTTCCACCGCAGGAGCCTCTTCGCCGACCGCGGATATCAGGCGCCGAAGACGCTCGACGAGTACGTGGCGCTCGCCCGGCAGATGAAGAAGGACAAGCTGGACCCGATCGCATTCTGCGACAAGGACGGCTGGCCCGCCATGGGCACCTTCGACTACATCGACATGCGGACCAACGGCTACGACTTCCACAAGAGCCTGATGGCGGGCGAGATCGCCTGGACCGACAGGCGGGTCAGGGACGTCTTCGACACCTGGCGCCGGCTTCTGCCGTACTGCCAGCAGGGCGCCAACGGCCGTACCTGGCAGGAGGCCGCAACGAGCCTTCAGAAGAAGGAGGCCGGCATGGCCGTCTTCGGGCTGCCGCACCCCGGCGCCCAGTTCCCCAAGGGTGAACAGGACGACATCGACTTCTTCCCCTTCCCCGTCATCGACCCGGCGCACGGGCAGGACGCGGTCGAGGCCCCCATCGACGGTTTCCTGCTCGCGAAGAAGTCGAAGAACCTCAAGAACAAGAAGACCCTGGAGAGCGCCAAGGACCTGCTCAAGTGGCTCGCCACCGGGAAGGCCGAGGACGTCTACCTGAAGAGCGACCCGAACAACATCGCGGTCAGCGACCAGGCGGACATCTCCGCGTACTCACCGCTCCAGAAGAAGGCCGTGGAGCTGGTCTCCGGCGCGAAGCAGATCTCCCAGTTCCTGGACCGGGACACCAGGCCGGACTTCTCCTCCACGGTCATGATCCCGGCGATCCAGAAGTTCATCAGCGACCCGGACGACGTGGACGGACTGGTCAACGACATCGAACGGCAGAAGAAGACCATCTTCGCCTCGGACTGACCCGGACGACCCCGATGGCATCCGACCGAATCTGGAGTACCTCCCGTGTCGTTGATCCCGGCCCGGCGCACCGGACGGCGGGCCGCACGGCGGTTCACCGGCCGCGACCTCGCCGTACTCGGTGTGCTGCTCGGCATACCCGTTCTGCTCGACGCCGCCATCGTCTGGGGACCGACCCTCGCCTCGGTGGTGCTCTCCTTCACCGGCTGGGACGGCATCGGTGACATCAAGTGGGTCGGTACGCAGAACTACGAGAACCTCTTCACCAACTACCCGCAGTTCTGGCCTGCGGCCCGGCACAATCTGCTCTGGCTCGCCTTCCTCGGCCTGGTCGCCGCCCCGTTCGGGCTGCTGCTGGCGGTGCTCATCGACCGGGGGGTGCGCTTCAGCCGGTTCTACCAGTCGACGCTGTACATGCCCGTCGTGCTGTCGCTCGCCGTGGTCGGATTCATCACCCAGCTGGTCTTCTCCCGCGACCAGGGCGCACTGAACGCGATCATCGGGGACACGGGCTCACCGACGGACTGGCTCGGCGACCCGGACCTCAACATCTGGATGGTCCTGCTCGCCGCGGCCTGGCGGCACACCGGCTATGTGATGATCCTCTACCTCGCCGGGCTGAAGGCCGTCGACCCCTCGCTGAAGGAGGCCGCGGCGATCGACGGGGCGGGCGAGGCCCAGACCTTCTTCCGCATCGTCCTGCCCACCCTGCGGCCGGTCAACGTCATCGTCGGTGTGATCACCGTCATCGAGTCCCTGCGCGCGTTCGACATCGTGTACGCCGTCAACCACGGCCGCAACGGGCTCGAACTGCTCTCGGTGCTCGTCACCGACAACATCATCGGCGAGGCCAGCCGGATCGGTTTCGGCTCCGCCATCGCCGTGGTCATGCTCGTCGTCTCCCTGGGATTCGTCGTGACGTATCTGGTCCAGGAGCTCCGAGGGGAGAAGAACCGTTGACCGTCGAAGCCGCCCCCGCCCGCCCCGCCGCACGGCCGGCGCCGCCGTCTCCCGCCGCGGCCCGGCGCCGGAACCGCGCCGGCCGGATCGGTGTCCATGCCTTCCTGATGGCGGTCTCCCTCGCCTTTCTCGCCCCGCTCCTGCTCGCGGTGTACGCCTCGCTGAGGCCGTACGAAGAGACCTCGGAGCACGGCTACTTCTCGCTGCCCCGCCATCTCTCCCTGGACTACTACCGGCAGGCGTTCACCGACTCCGGTATGACGAAGTACTTCGTCAACACCATGATCATCGCGATCCCCGGGGTGCTCGTCACCCTCTTCCTCGCCTCGTTCGTGGCCTTCGCGGTGGCGCGCCTGAGAATGCGCGGCGGGCTCGTCCTGCTGATGCTCTTCACCGCGGGCAACCTGCTGCCGCAGCAGGTGATCGTGACGCCCCTGTACGTGGTGTTCAACCACGTCCCGCTGCCCTACTGGATGTCCGACTCGATGACGATGTTCGACTCGTACTGGGCCGTCGTCGTCGTCCAGATCGGGTTCCAGCTCGGCTTCTGCGTCTTCGTCCTGGCCGGCTTCATGCGCACCCTGCCGCAGGAGATCCTGGAGGCGGCCGTCGTCGACGGCGCGGGTGTGTGGACCCAGTACTGGCGGATCACGATGCCCCTGTGCCGCCCGGCCCTGGCCGCGCTCGGCACGCTCCAGTTCACCTGGATGTACAACGACTTCCTCTGGGCACTGGTCTTCATCTCCGACGGCGACAAGCTCCCCATCACCTCGGCGCTGAACAACCTCAGGGGCCAGTTCTTCACCGACTACAACCTGCTCGCCGCGGGCTCGGTGATCGTCGCCCTGCCCACGCTCGTGGTCTTCCTGCTGCTCCAGCGGCACTTCATCGCGGGCCTCACCCTGGGCGCCGGCAAGGGGTAGGGGGCTGTGGCAGCCGCCCCGGGCGGATCCTCCGGCTCCGCTGGTGTGGGAATGGTGAGAGAAGGGGAGAGGCGGGGTGACTCTTCCGGGGGCGTCCCCGGACCGTCCGGCCGAGCGGGACGCGGCTTCGGACCGGACCCGGCCCCGGTCTCAGCGGCCCCGGTCCGGCGACTGCTGCGGGACGACCACCAGGAACGCGTCCTGCTCCAGATCCATCACGACCTCGGCCGCGACACCCTCGCAGCGACGGGCTGCCGCGAACTCCTCCGCAGGCCAACTGCCCCGCGGCCCTCCTGCGGGAAACCGCTCAAGTACGGTGCGACGCACACTGCACCCCCTGGTCGTCGGTCGGACATGTCCGCTCCAACGACCTTCCCGCTCCGCCGTTACGGCCGTGCGTACGGCCGGACGCATGCGAACGGGGGGCCGGCCGTGGGCACCCGGAGGTTCCGTTCGGGAAACAGCCATCGCCACAGCCGGGTTTTCGCGGCAGGGTGTTGCGGGCAAGCCACAGGGGGCTACGGAAGAGGGGGAACCGTGATCGTCTGGGTCAACGGTGCGTTCGGCGTGGGCAAGACGAGCGCCGCGCGTGAACTGATCGATCTGATCCCGAACAGCACTTTCTACGACCCCGAGCTGATCGGCGGGGAACTGCGGCAGTTGCTGCCCCAGAAGAGGCTCGCCGAGGTGACGGACTTCCAGGACCTGCCGATCTGGCGGCGACTGGTCGTGGACACCGCGGCGGCCCTGCTCGCCGAGGTGTCCGGTGTGCTGGTGGTGCCGATGACTCTGCTGCGGCAGGAGTACCGCGACGAGATCTTCGGAGGGCTGGCCTCCCGGCGCATCGCGGTCCGCCATGTCCTGCTCTCATCTGAGGAAACGATCCTGCGTAAGCGGATCGCCGACCGTGTGGAGTACCCCGAAGACCCGGAGCACAGCGAACGGGTACGGCAGTGGGCCTACCAGCACATCGAGCCCTACCGGGCGGCGCTCGGCTGGCTCGGCCGGGACGCCCACGTCATCGACACCGGCGCGCTCACCCCGTACGGAACGGCCGAGCGCATCGCCGAGGCGGTCAGCAGCGGCGCCGCCACCCCGTGCGAGATCGTGCAGACACCCGAGCCGACCGCGGAGACCGTGGCGGCCGGCGTGCTGCTCTTCGACGAGCACGACCGGGTGCTGCTCGTCGACCCGACGTACAAGCCCGGCTGGGAATTCCCCGGCGGTGTGGTCGAGTCCGGCGAGGCACCCGCCCAGGCCGGGATCCGTGAAGTGGCCGAGGAGATAGGTATTTGTCTCGACCGGATACCGAAACTCCTCGTCGTCGACTGGGAGGCACCCAGCCCGCCCGGCTACGGCGGCCTGCGGCTGCTCTTCGACGGCGGCCTGCTGACCGGCGCGGACGCCCAGCGGTTGCTGCTGCCCGGATCCGAACTGCGCGGCTGGCGGTTCGTCACCGAGGCGGAAGCGGCCACCCTGCTGCCCCCTACCCGGTACGAACGGCTGCGCTGGGCACTGCGCGCCCGCGAGCGGTCAGCCGTGCTCAACCTGGAGGCGGGAGTCCCGGTCGGCTGAGGCGAGCATCGCGGCGGCGGCGCCGGAGGTGACCGGATCGCCGTGGCCGAAGCAGACCGTGGCCGGCTCCAGCGCCGCCAGCCGCCGGAAGGAGGCCAGTGCCTGCTCCCGGTCGATGTTGAACACGCCGAGCATCACCCGGCCGACCGAGGCCACACAGTCCCCGGTGAACAGCACACCGTGGTGCGGCAGATGGATCCCGATGGAGCCGGGGGTGTGACCCGGGGAGTGGACCACCCGGGCCCCCTGGCCGAACCCGAGCTCGTCGCCGTCGGCCAGCTCGCGGTCGACCCGGGTCGGCGGGGCCGGGGGCACGGTCCGCGTCTGCTCCCACAGCGGGAGCTCCCAGTCGAGCAGGACGGGATCGGCGATCTCCTCCTCGCCCCGGATCACCGCGGCGTCCAGCCGATGGGCCAGGATCTCGGCGCCGTGACGGTCGGCGAGTTCCTGCGCGGCGCCGTAGTGGTCGCGGTGCCCGTGGGTGACGACGATCCGGGAAATACGGTCCGGGTCCAGTCCCAGGCCGTGTATCCCGTCCTCGATCGCGGACGCCGCGTCGCTGCCGCCCGCGTCGATCAGCGTCAGGTCGGGGCCGTCGCGCCACAGGTACGCCTGGCCGATGGCAAAGCGGAACATGTGCAGCCGGGGGAGCACTTCGACGAGATCCATGCCACGAACGTACGCGGACGGCCCGCGCGAAGTAGTCGCTCTACGCTCTGGGCGAGCTTCGCCGAGCGCGTAACGGCGGTGCGGCCGCGCGGACGGCCCGGAGCCCGCCGGGCCGGGCATGAAACGGGGTCACCGCCAAGGGATGGTCCGCCACGGAGTTCCCGCGCCCTCCGCAGGAGACGGTGAGCGGGGACGTTCTGCTCGTGGTACGTGCCGTACCGCTCGTCGTCGGGGCGCAGCACCCGGCCCGGCGCGCGGCGGAGCAGCTCTCCCACGATGCACCGGCCGGCCTCCTCGGCGCCCCCGTGCGCACGGTCGCCTGCTCCGCCCCGTACGGGTGGCGGAACCGGGCCGACAGCCCCGGCGGGCCGGTTCACGGCACGCCCGTAGTAGTGGCGACCGCGGTGGGGACCATGTCGTCCGGCGGCAGCCGCCTGTCGGCCTGGAACCGCGCCCGGTACCGCATGATGTGCCGGAGCGACGCGTTGGTCTGCACCGGACCGGTGGCTGAGTCGAACGCACCGGCTCAGCGCTCGGATGACGCTCCCGGACCACTTCTGGCGGCACGGCCGGCGAGTTCCATGGGCGTCGTCCGGGGGCGTCCACTCCCGATGCCAGGGCGGCAACCCGCCGGGCGTCGGCCGAAACCGGGTCCGGACCGACCCGTGGAGGGTGGTCCGGACCCGGTTCGCCGGAACGCGGCGCGCTCGGTGACGCGTGGTCAGGAACGCTTGGAATCGGCGTAGTTGCGCAGGAACAGGGCCTCGGCGAGGGACAGTCGCTCCAGCTCCTGGGGCGAGACGCTCTCATTCACCGCGTGGATCTGTGCCTCCGGCTCGCTCAGGCCGATCAGCAGGATCTCCGCCTCCGGGTAGAGGGCGGCGAGGGTGTTGCAGAGCGGGATCGAGCCGCCCATGCCGGACGTCTGCATCTTCTCGCCCGGGTAGGCGGCCTCCATCGCCTGCGCCATCGACGTGTACGCCGGGCTGGAGGTGTCCGCGCGGAACGGCTGGCCCTGGCCGACCTGTTCCACCGTCACCCTGGCCCCCCACGGCGCGTGGGCCTTGAGATGGGCGGTCAGCAGCTCGGTCGCCGCGGCGGCGTCCTGGCCCGGCGGGACCCGCAGGCTGATCTGGGCCCGCGCGCTCGCCTGGAGCGACGGCGTCGCGCCGATCACCGGCGGGCAGTCGATGCCGATGACCGTGACGGCGGGACGGGCCCAGATGCGGTCGGCGACCGTGCCCGTGCCGATCAGCCCGACGCCGTCGAGGACCTTCGCGTCCTGGCGGAAATCCGCTTCCGGGTACTGGAGTCCGTCCCACTCCGTGTCAGTGGCGAGCCCGTCGACGGTCGTGGTGCCGTCCTCGGCGCGCAGCGAGGCCAGCAGCTGGATCATCGCGGCCAGCGCATCGGGGGCGGCGCCGCCGAACTGCCCGGAGTGCAGGTTCCCTTCGAGGGTGTCGAGCGTGACCCGCAGCATCGTCATGCCGCGCAGCGTCGCGGTGACCGTCGGCAGACCGACCCGGAAGTTGCCGGTGTCGCCGATGACGATGGTGTCGGCGGCCAGCAGCTCGGGGTGCGCCTCCGCGTACCGCTCCAGACCGCCGGTGCCCTGCTCCTCGGAACCCTCGGCGATCACCTTCACCGAGACCGGGACGCCGCCGTCGGCCTTGAGGGCGCGCAGGGCGAGGAGGTGCATGATGAAGCCGCCCTTGCAGTCGGCCGAGCCGCGCCCGTACCAGCGGCCGTCGCGCTCCGTCAGTTCGAACGGAGGCGAGAGCCAGGCGGACTCGTCGAGCGGCGGCTGCACGTCGTAGTGCGCGTAGAGCAGTACGGTCGGGGCGCCGGCCGGGCCGGGCAGGAAGCCGTAGACCGACCGGGTGCCGTCGGGGGTGTCGAGAAGAGCGACGTCCTGGAAGTCCTCGGTGCGCAGCGCGTCGGCGACCCAGTCGGCGGCCGCCTCGCACTCGCTCTTCGGGAACTGCGCGGGATCCGCCACCGACTGGAAGGCCACCAACTCGGTCAGCTCCGCCTTGGCGCGGGGCATCAGCGAGGCAATGGTCTCGGAAATCGGACGGGCGGTCATGGGCACGCTCCTCGTGGGTGCGACGTTATGTGTACGAATCCGGCTACATGCGCACCGAGTGTGCGGCGTCGCATGCAGGATGAACGTACGGTCGATCCTCCCACAGCGGGGGCCGGGAGCAACGCGCCGTAGGATGCCGTGAGCAGCATGGGCCACTGGTGGGATCGGGAGCAGAAGCACATCGTGAGCAGCGAGAACGCAGACGCCGTACAGGAGCACGAAGAGTCGTCCGTGTGGGATGTCGTCGTAGTCGGAGGCGGACCGGCCGGAGCCTCCGCGGCATACGCGGCGGCAGTCGCCGGCCGACGGGTGCTGCTCCTGGAGAAGGCGGAGCTTCCCCGGTACAAGACATGTGGCGGCGGCATCATCGGGTTTTCGCGTGATTCGCTGCCGCCCGGGTTCGAACTTCCGCTGCGGGACCGGATCCACGCGGTCACCTTCTCGCTCAACGGCAGGCTGGCGCGCACCCGCCGCTCCAAGCGGATGCTCTTCGGCCTCATCAACCGCCCCGAGTTCGACGCGGGTCTGGTCGAGGAGGCGCAGAAGGCGGGCGCCGAACTGCGCACGGGCGCGACCGTGACGAGGGTCGAGCAGCACGGCGCCTCGGTGCCCGACCGGCGCACGGTCGCCGTGGTGCTCTCCGGAGGCGAGACGGTCCTGGCGCGCGCGGTCGTCGGTGCCGACGGGAGCGCGGGGCGTATAGGAGCCCATGTCGGGGTGAAGCTCGACCAGGTGGACCTCGGCCTGGAGGCGGAGATCCCGGTTCCGGCGACGGTCGCCGAGGACTGGGCGGGGCGGGTGCTCATCGACTGGGGCCCGATGCCCGGCAGTTACGGCTGGGTCTTCCCCAAGGGCGATGTCCTGACCGTCGGCGTGATCTCGGCGCGGGGCGACGGCGCGGGGACCAAGCGGTATCTGGAGGACTTCGTCGCCCGGCTCGGCCTCGCCGGTTTCGAGCCGAAGATCTCCTCCGGGCATCTGACGCGCTGCCGCAGCGACGACTCGCCGCTGTCACGCGGGCGGGTGCTGGTGTGCGGCGACGCGGCGGGGCTGCTGGAGCCGTGGACCCGCGAGGGGATTTCCTTCGCGCTGCGGTCGGGGCGGCTCGCCGGCGAGTGGGCGGTCCGGATCGCGGAGTCGCACGACGCGGTGGACGCCCGGCGCCAGGCACTGAACTACGCGTTCGCCATCAAGGCGGGCCTCGGTGTCGAGATGGGTGTCGGACGACGCATGCTGAAGCTGTTCGAGCGCCGCCCGGGGGTGCTGCACGCGGTGCTGACCGGATTCCGTCCGGCCTGGAACGCCTTCGCCGGAATCACCCGCGGAACGACCTCGCTCGGCGAGCTGGTCCGTACGCACCCGCTGGCGCAGCGGGCCCTGTCCGCGATGGACCGTTAGGGTCTTTCGTTCGGACCGGATCGGGCCGGACCAGGCCGGATCGGGGCCGGGGCCGGGGCCTTGGTCCGTCCGGCGGATCGGGGTCGCGCAGGGCCCGGCCGGGCGGACGTCGTCCGGCCTCCGGTGCCGGGGAGGGGCCGGCCGCACGGTCAGCCCTCCACGGTGATCCGGAAGACGGGATGGTCCGGGCAGGCCGCCAGCAGTTCGGCGTCCGAGGAATTCGCGGTGACGCCCTGGAAGTAGTCCTTGACCTCCCAGCCCCACCGCTCCAGGTAGGTGCGGACGACCAGCACCTTCTGCTCGTCGTCCGCGATCTCCACGGCCGTGAAGCCGCGGGTCTTCCGGCCCACCCGCAGCTCGCCGCCGCCGGCGACGCGCATGTTGCGCACCCACTGGGAGTGGCCCCGGGCGGAGACGAGGTACTGCGCGCCCTCGTGGGTGTGGGGGTTCACGGGGACGCGCTGCATCTGCCCGCTCTTGCGGCCGCGCACCGACAGCTCGGCCGAGCCGAAAAGGCTGAGGCCGTGGCGGGCGAGCCAGCCGACGATGCCGTTCATCCGGACGTTGAGGGTGCTGCCCTGGAGGTAGTACGGCTGAGACATGGTGACCCCTCACTGTTTTGAGAGCGGTGCTCTCGCTTGAGATCAGTGTGCACGGGATGGGCGCTCAAAAGCAAGAGCACTGCTCTCGTTCTTGGTCGGTGCTCTGCATTCATGACAGACTGAGCACCATGAGCACTGTCCGAGGAGCCAGAGAACGGGCCCGCATCGAGGTCACCGCCGCGATCAAGGACGAGGCGAAGAAGCAGCTCGCGGCCGAGGGCGCCGCCAAGCTGTCGCTGCGCGCCGTCGCACGAGAGCTCGGTATGGCGTCGTCCGCCGTCTACCGCTACTTCCCCAGCCGGGACGAGCTGCTCACCGCCCTGATCGTCGACGCGTACGACTCCGTGGGCGAGATCGCGGAGGCCGCCCACCGGACCGCCCGCGCCGACGCCGCCACCCACCTCGCCCGCTGGGTCGCCGTCAGCTGTGCCGTGCGTGACTGGGCACTGGCCCACCCCCACGAGTACGCCCTGATCTACGGTTCGCCCGTGCCCGGCTATACCGCGCCGCAGGCCACGATCGGCCCCGCCTCCCGCGTCGGCTTCGTCCTGATCGCCGTGGTCACGGAGGCCTGCCGCACGGACGGCCTGGCCCTGCCGTCGCTCGCCGACGATCTGCGCGCCGAGGCCGAGCGGATGTCCGCCGACCTCGCCCCCGGTCTTCCGCCGGAGGCCGCCGCCCCGCTGATCGCCGCCTGGTCGCAGCTGTTCGGGCTGATCTCCTTCGAGATCTTCGGCCAGTTCCACCGGGTGGTGGAGGCCAGGGAGGTCTTCTTCCGGGAGGCCGTCATTGAACTGGCCCGCACGGTCGGCCTGCTCGGCGCGAGGAACGGCGCCAGGGCCGCCGCGGGCAGGGGCTGACGGACCCCTTCGCCCGTCCCCGGCCCCGTACGACGTACTCCCCACGGAGTACGGGTGATCACCACGCCGGGCTGACGCCTTCGCCCGGGCCCGCGGTCTAGCGTGGCCGGCATGGAAGAGCAGCGCTCACACGGAAGCGGCGTCGGTCCCCCCTGGGCGCACGGCGAGCCGCCGCGGTGGCTGACCGGGGAGCCGGGGCGTTCCGCCGCCCGGCTGCCCTGGCCGTCGACGATCCTGCTCGGCGCCGTCGTCATGATCGGTTCGACCGTCGCGGCCCGGGGGCAGATGGACGAGCGGGCCCCGCTGGACCTCTTCGCGCGCCTGCTGCTCTTCCTGGCCGTCGCCGTGCTCCTGCTGCGCCACCGGCACCCCGTGGTGGCCGTCTTCGGCAGCTCGGCCGCGGCGATGGTCTATCTGGTGGCCGGCTATCCGTACGGGCCGGTCTTCCTGGCCGTGGCCGTCGGCTGTTTCAGCGCCGTCGTCTCCGGGCACCGGCGGGCCGCGTGGTCGGCCGTCGGCATGGTCTGGCTCGGACACGTCCTGGTGGCGCACTGGCTCTACCGGTGGCTGCCGCCCTCCGGTGACCAGGCCGCCCGCTGGGGACAGGAACTGGGCGTCGCCGCCTGGGTGGTGGCCATCGTCGCCGCTGCCGAGTTCGTCCGCGTACGCCGTGAACAGTGGGCGGACCGGCGGGCGGAGCGGGAGGCCGCGGAGCGGCGCAGGGCGGACGAGGAGCGGCTGCGGATGGCGCGCGAACTCCATGACGTCCTGGCCCACAGCATCTCCGTCATCAATGTCCAGTCGAGCGTGGGTCTGGCACTGCTGGACTCCGACCCCGAGCAGGCGCGTGCGGCGCTCACCACCATCAAGGCCGCCAGCAAGGAGGCGCTGGGTGAGGTCCGTCAGGTCCTCGACACCCTGCGTACCCCCGGAGACGCCCCCAGGGCCCCGGCCCCCGGACTCGACCGGCTCCCCGAACTCGTCGAACAGGCGGCGAGCACCGGACTCACCGTCACCGTCAGGACCGACGGCGAACGGCCGTCGGTCCCACCCGGCGCCGACCTCGCGGCCTTCCGTATCGTCCAGGAGGCGCTGACGAACGTGGTCCGGCACTCCGGATCGCGTACCGCGCGGGTCCGGATCGTCTACGGGCCCGGCCGCATCGGGCTCCGTATCGACGACGACGGACCCGCCACCGGCGGCGACGCCGGAGGCAGCGGCAACGGGCTGGCGGGAATGCGGGAGCGGGCCGCCGCGCTCGGTGGCACGATCGAGGCGGGCCCCCGGGCCGACGGCGGCTTCCGGGTACGGGCCGAGCTTCCACTGCCGCCCGGTTCGTCCGGCACGCCGGAACAGAAGGAGGAGACACCGTGATCCGCGTACTGCTCGCCGACGACCAGTCGCTGGTCCGGGCGGGTTTCCGCGCCCTGCTGGACGCCCAGCCCGACATCGAGGTGGCGGGGGAGGCCGCCGACGGCGCGGAAGCCGTGCGCATGGTGGGCGAGCTGCGGCCCGAGATCGTGCTGATGGACATCCGGATGCCGCATCTCGACGGCCTCGCCGCCACCCGTGCCATCACCGAGGATGCGCGGCTGGACGGCGTCAAGGTGGTCATGCTCACCACCTTCGAGCTCGACGAGTACGTCTTCGAGGCCATCCGGTCCGGGGCGTCCGGGTTTCTCGTCAAGGACACCGAACCGGACGAACTGCTGCGCGCCGTACGCGCGGTGGTGGGCGGCGACGCCCTGCTCTCACCCGGGGTCACCCGCCGCCTGATCGCCGAGTTCGCGGCCCGTTCCAAGGAGCCCGCGGCGGCGGCGGGACTGAGCGAACTCACCGAACGGGAGCGGGAGGTGATGGCGCTCGTCGGCATAGGGCTCTCCAACGAGGAGATCGCCCGGCGGCTGGTCGTCAGCCCGCTCACCGCGAAGACCCATGTCAGCCGCACCATGGTGAAGCTGGGCGCCCGCGACCGGGCCCAACTCGTCGTCCTCGCCTACGAGTCGGGGCTGGTGCGTCCGGGCTGGCTGGGTTGACCCGGGCGCACCGCCCTCCCCGTCCCTCGGCCGGCCCCGCACCGGCACCTTCCGCGCGCCGGCCGCCCCCGCCGCGCGGTCCGTCCCAAAGGCGCGGCCGGCACGGTGTGCTGAACGGTTCCGCCGCGCCATGCCGAGGCGGAACCTCCGCAGCGGTCGGTGCCCGCGGCCGGATGCTGAACGGACCGGAGGCCCGGAGACCCGGAGGGCCCGAGGCCCGAGCCGGGACGGTCGGGAAGGCCGGGTCCCTACGCCGGATCGCCCCGGCCCGCTGTCAGGACCAGGTCACTCCGGACTTCTCGCGCCAGATCCGGGCGGGCTCCGGGTCGCCCGTCACGGTGACCGCCGTGAGCGGCAGCCGGTTCCAGAGCGTGAGGTAGATCTCCTCGGCCGATCCGCTCAACTCGCAGTCCACGGACCCCTCTTCGGGTGCTCCGCCCTCCCGCACGGTGTGCGGCGGTTCCGCCGAGAGCCGCACGGTCCACGCGGCGTCGGTGTCCGTGGCGCGTATCCGCAGGGAGCGCGGCTCCGGGGTGCGCACGCGGCTCTTGGGGCGGGCATGCATGCCGAGCAGCAACTCGTCGATCCCGTCCACCGCGTGAGCGGCAGGGACGGATGATGGCCGCGCCCCGCGCGCCGACTCCGCGTCCACCCGGTGGATCGTGGTCTCGTGCGCCTGCCGCCGGGCCCAGAAGGCCAGCGGTGACGGCGCGGGCAGGAAGGTCCAGCACTCCAGGCCGGCCGGGGCGGTGCCCAGCGCGTCCACCAGGAGGCCGTGGCCCTCGCGGAACCAGTCGAGCAGCTCCGGCCCGTCCAGTTCCGGCTCCCCGCCGTCGGGGTGGTACGAGGTGTGGCCCTCGGTGACGAACGCGGTCGCCCAGCGGTGAACCATCCCGGTGTGCCGCAGCAGATCGCGTACCCGCCACTCCGGACATGTCGCAACCCGCGCCCCGGTTCCCGCCATCTGTGCGGCGGCCGCCAGCAGTTGTCCCTCGGTGGCCAGGGACTCGATGTGGTCCGTGATCTCCATGGCCTCGATTGTGTCAGTGCTACGGGCCTTCCGGCGCTGTGAGTCCGGTCGCTCGGGCATGGGTCGCGTTGCGTGCCGCGTATCCCAGTGCCGCGGCGGCGACGGCCAGCAGCGCCACCGTGGTGAGAGCCACCGGGAGCGAGAACCAGTCGGTCAGGAAGCCGATCGCGGGCGGCCCGAGCAGCATCCCGCCGTATCCCAGTGTCGACGCGGCGGCCACCCCGCCGGCTCCGGCCAGCTCGCCGGCCCGGCCGACCGCGACCGGGAAGACATTGGCCAGGCCGAGACCGGTGACCGCGAAGCCGAGGAGGGCCGCCCATGTGGTGGGGGCGAGCGAGCCGAGCAGCATCCCGGCGGCGGCCGTCACGCCGCCCACGACCAGGGTGCGGGTCTGGCCGAGCCGTTCGAGCAGCGCCGTGCCGCTGAGCCGGCCCGCCGTCATGGCCAGGGCGAACAGGGAGTATCCGGCGGCCGCGACGCCGGGGTGGGCGTGCAGGTCCTGTTCCAGATGGAGGGCGCCCCAGTCGGCCAGCGCGCCTTCACCGTAGGCGGTGCAGAGCGCGATCACACCGAACAGGACCACCAGTCGGCGGGTCCTTCCGTCCGGCCGCCGCGGTGGTGCGGAACCTGCGGCCCCGACCGCGGGCCGGGGCGCCGGGTGGCGCAGCAGCACCGGTCCCGCCACCGCGGTGACCAGGAGCCCTGCCGCGGTCAGGGCGAGGAGGTGGGTGGCGGGGGAGAGGCCGCCCGCGACCAGGCCGCCGAGTCCGGCGCCGACCATCCCGCCGAGACTGAAGGCCGCGTGGAAGCCGGGCATCACGGGGCGTCCCAGCGCGGCGACCAGATCGACCGCGGCGCTGTTCATCGCCACGTTCATCCCGCCGTACGCGGCGCCGAAGACCAGCAGGACCAGGCCGAGCGCGAGCGCCGAACTCGTCTGCGCCGGCAGGGCGATGGCGAGCGAGAGCAGTACGCCGCAGACCACGGTCACCGGGTGGCTGCCGAAGCGCCGGCAGAGCCGGCCGGTGAACATCATGGTCACCACCGCCCCGGCGGAGACTCCGAGCAGGGCGAGGCCCAGGGCGGCGGCGGAGGCACCGGTCTGGTGCTTGATGGCCGGGATGCGGACGACCCAGCCGGCGAAGAGGAAGCCGTCGAGGGCGAAGAACACGGTCAGGGCGGTACGGAGGCGGGCCGACGGGGGTGCGGTGGTGTTTCCGCCCGGTCCCCCCGGTAGGGCCGTCCGCAGTTTGTTTAGTTGCGGCACAAACTCAGCATAGGGGCGCGGCGACAATGGACGCAAGACGGTCGGCAGGTGCGCAGCCGTGCCACCGGGGCGTCGGGCGCACCTGCGGACCATGGGAGACTCGCCCCCATGAACGGCAAGGTGTCCACCACTCGGACAAAGTTGGAGAGGGGCCGCAGCGCGCTCGGACCCGCGCTGGAACTGGTCCACACCGGACGCGCGCCCACCCGCGCCGTCCTCACCTCCGAGCTCGGCGTCACCCGGGCGACGGCCGGTGCGGTCGCCGCTGAGCTGGAGGCACTCGGCCTGATCCGGGTCGACTCCCGGCCGGGTTCCGCAGCCGGCTCGCAGGGCCGCCCCTCGCACCGGCTGTCGGTCCGGGAGTCCGGACCGGTCGCCATCGCCGCTCAGGTGCACGCCGACGGATTCCGTGCCGCGCTCGTCGGGCTGGGCGGACGGCTCGTGGCCACCGCCCCCGGCTGTGTCACCGTCACGGCCGACCCGGCACAGGTCATCGGTGAAGTGGTCGACGACTGCGCCCGGTTGCTGCGGGACAGCGGACTGCGCTGCGTCGGCGCGGGGCTCGCGGTGCCGTCGGCGGTCGCCGAACCGGAGGGCACCGCGCTCAACCCGCTGCACATCGCCTGGCCGGCCGGCGCCCCGGTGAGCGAGATCTTCGCCGACTGCGTACGCGAAGCAGGCATCCCCGGACCGGCGTTCACCGGTAACGACGTCAACCTCGCCGCGCTCGCCGAACACCGTCACGGCGCGGGGCGCGGCGCTCAGCATCTGCTCTGCGTGGCCACCGGCCACCGGGGCGTGGGCGGCGCCCTGGTCCTCGACGGCCGCCTGCACACCGGGAGTTCGGGCCTCGCTCTGGAAGTGGGTCATCTCACGGTGAACCCCGAGGGGCGCCCCTGCCACTGCGGCGGACGCGGCTGCCTGGACGTCGAGACCGACCCGCTGGCCTTCCTCGTCGCCGCCCGTCGAGAGCCCGGCCCCGAGGAGTCGCTGCTCAAGCAGGCCGGTGATCTGCTGCGCTCGGAGTACGCGGACGCGGCGGTGCGCGGCGCGGCCGAGGAGCTGATCGACCGGCTCGGCCTCGGGCTCGCCGGGCTGGTCAACATCCTCAACCCCGACCGCATCGTCCTCGGCGGACTGCACCGCGCCCTGCTCGACGCGGACCCGGAGCGGCTGCGTGCGGTGGTCGCCGACCGCAGCCTGTGGGGGCGCAGCGGCAGTGTGCCGATCCTGCCGTGCACGCTCGACCACAACAGCCTGGTGGGCGCTGCGGAGTTGGCCTGGCAGCCGGTGCTGGACGACCCGCTGGCCGCGCTGGCCTGACAGCGGTTCGACGGTACGGCCCCGGGGCCCTCGGTCCCAGGGGCCGCCACTGGCGCCCTCGCCCCCCGGCCGCCGCCGGGAGCAGCCACAGGAGCGCCACGTACTCCCGAGGGGGTACGCGCAGTGCCGCTGGCCGTACGACGACTCGGACCCCCTCCTCGGGCGAGGCTCACAAGGGTCAGGAACACCTGACCGCAGACCCCGCACCGAGGGAGCTGACCGAGATGAACACCCTGGCGTACAGCGCTGGACCCGGGCCCTGGATCCTCCTCTTCCCGCTCTTCTGGGCGGCCGTCGTCATCGGCGGCGTCACCCTGCTGCGCCGTACCGCCCGGCGCGGCCGACGAGGCCCCTGCCAGGCCCGTACCACCCCCGAGGCACCCGCCGAACCGTCACCGATCACCCTGCTCGGGCGGCGCTTCGCGGCCGGGGAGATCGACGAGGAGGACTACTGGCGCAGACTCTCCGTCCTGGACGAACAGTTCGGCCGCGGCAGCAAGGGAGGCCTCGCATGACCACCACAGTCCCGGTCTCCGGACCCGCCCCCGCATCCGTACCCGCCTCCGCCGCCCGGGTCGTCGACGCAGTGAAGCTCTACGGCACGGGCGACACCCGGGTCAGGGCCCTGGACGGGGTGAGCGTCGACTTCCCGGCCGGACGGTTCACCGCCATCATGGGGCCCTCCGGATCCGGGAAATCCACCCTGATGCACTGCGCCGCCGGACTCGACACGCTCACCTCGGGCTCCGCCTTCATCGGCGGCACCGACATCAGCGCGCTCGACGACCGCCGGCTCACCCTGCTGCGCCGCCGGCGGATCGGCTTCGTCTTCCAGTCCTTCAACCTCCTGCCGACGCTCACCGTCGCCGAGAACATCACCCTTCCCCTCGACCTCGCGGGGGAGCGGCCCGACCAGGAGTGGCTCGACGCCCTCGTCGACACCGTCGGGCTCCGCGACCGGCTGCGCCACCGGCCCGGCGAACTCTCCGGCGGGCAGCAGCAGCGGGTGGCGGTGGCCCGGGCCTTCGCGGGCAGCCCCGATGTCGTCTTCGCCGACGAACCGACCGGCAATCTCGACTCCCGCTCCGGGCAGGAAGTGCTCCGGCTGCTCGGCCGCACCGTCCGGCAGACCGCCCGGACCGTCGTCATGGTCACCCACGACCCGGTCGCCGCCGCCCACGCGGACGAGGTCGTCTTCCTCGCCGACGGCCGGCTCGTCGACCGCATGCCCGACCCCACGGCGGAGCGCGTGCTCGACCGCTTCAAGTCCTTCGCCCCCCACCCCTCGCGCAGGCGGTGACGGCATGAACGGCACCCGCGCCTCCGTACGCCTGAGCATCGCCTCGCTCCGCACCCACGGACGCCGCTTCGCCGGTACGTTCGTCGCCGTCCTGCTCGGCGTCGCGTTCCTCACCGGGACGCTCGTCATGGGCGACACACTGCGCGCGAGCTTCGACACCCTGTTCGCCGACGCCAACGCCGGAACCGACGCCGTCGTGCGCGGCTCCGACGTCGTCACCGTCGCCGGCGAGACCCAGGGCACCCGGCAGCCGGTCGGCACCGCACTCCTGAAGCGGATCGAGCGGACACCCGGGGTCGCCGCGGCGGCCCCCGACATCCAGGGCGCCGGCCAGCTCGTCGGCGCCGACGGCCGGCCCGTCGGCGGCCAGGGCCCGCCCACCCTCGCCGGCAACTGGATCGACGACCCCGAACTCAACCCGTACCGGCTCGCCGCCGGCCACGCCCCGACCGCCCCAGGTGAGGTCGTCGTGAACCGCGGCACCGCCGAGCGGGGCGGGCTCAGGATCGGCGACACCACCGTGCTGCGCACCCCCGACCCCGTACACGTCCGCATCGTCGGACTGGCCACCTTCGGCGGCCAGGACGGCATGGGGCAGGTCACCTACACGGCCATGACACGGGCCGACGCCGAGAAGTACCTCACGCCGAAGCCCGGCCAGGCATCGGCCATCCAGGTCCGCGCAACCCCCGGCACCGGCCAGCGGGAACTCGTGGACGCGCTGCGGCCGGTGCTGCCCAGGGGCGTCGAGGTCATTACCGGACAGGCCGCGGCCGCCGAGAACCGGGACATGATCTCCGGTGCCTTCCTCGGCCTGTTCACCACACTGCTGCTGGTCTTCTCGGGCATCGTGCTGCTCGTCGCCACCTTCTCCATCCACAACACCTTCGCGATCGTCGTCGCCCAGCGGACCCGCGAGAACGCCCTGCTGCGCGCCCTCGGCGCCGCCCGCCGCCAGATCCTCGCCGCGACACTCGTGGAGGCCGGCGTGGTCGCCGTGATCGCCTCCGCCGCGGGCCTGGCCGGAGGCATCGGCATCGCCGCCGGACTCCAGGCGCTCTTCCCCGCCGTCGGATTCCCGTTCCCCGAAGGCTCGTTGGTGATCGGCGCCGTCTCGCTGCTGCTGCCGCTCGCCGTGGGAGTCCTGGTCTGCCTCGGCTCCGCGGTCCTGCCCGCCGTCCGGGCCGGACGCACCGCTCCGCTCGCCGCACTGCGCGAGAGCGCCGTCGACGACTCCGGGACGTCCCGGACGCGGGCCCTTGCCGGGCTCGTGCTGCTTGTGGCCTCGCTCGGCGTCATCCTGACCGGCACCCTGGCCGCCCCGTCCGTCTGGCTGTCGGCCATCGGCGCGGTGCTGGCGCTCGCCGCGTTCGTGGTGCTCGGCCCGGTCGCCGCCACGTACGCGGTACGGGCCCTCGGCGCCCCGCTCCACCGGTTGCGCGGCGTCACCGGCCGACTGGCCGGGCGCAACGCCCTGCGCAGCCCCCGGAGGACGGCGTCCACCGCGACCGCGCTGATGATCGGCGTCGCCGTGGTCTCCCTCTTCACCGTTTTCGGGGCGTCGCTGAAGGCGACCATGAACCGCACCGTCGACCGTTCCTTCGCGGGCGACGTCGCCATCAGCGCGCCCTCCTTCGGCGCGGGCGGCAGCGGCCTCAGCCCCCGGCTCGCCCCGGCCGTCGGCCGGCTGCCGCAGGTCGCGACCGCCGTCGGTCTCGGCAAGGGGGTCGCGAAGGTCGGCGGTGCGGGACGGGCCCTGACCGTCACCGACCCGGCCGCACTCGGCAGGGTCCTCGACCTCGGCCGGGTCGACGGCTCGCTGACGGGGCTGGGCACGGACGGGCTCGCCGTTTCCGGCGCCGAGGCCGCCGAGCGCGGTCTGCACCCCGGCTCCAGGGCCCGGCTCGCCTTCGCCGACGGGACGCGGCGCGAGTTCACCGTCCGCGCCGTCTACGACCGGTCCGAGCTGGCGGGCGACTACGTCATCACCCGACAGGCCTGGGCCCCGCACCGCGCACAGGACTCCGACTCGCTGATCGCCGTCTCCTTCCGGCCCGGCGTGTCCACCGCCGACGGCAGGGCGGCGGTCGTGAAGACCGCGGCGGCGTACGGCAACCCCGAGGTACAGACCCGCGGCGAGTACGCGCGGTCCTCGGCCGGCGGCATCGACATGATGCTCACCCTGGTCTACGCCCTGCTGGCCCTCGCCGTGCTGATCGCCCTGCTGGGCATCGCCAACACGCTCGGCCTCGCCCTTCACGAACGGACCAGGGAGATGGGCCTGTTGCGAGCGGTGGGGCAGACCAGGAGCCAGTTGCGCTCGATGGTCCGCTGGGAATCCGTACTGGTGGCCGCGTTCGGCACGGCGGGCGGCCTGCTGCTCGGAGGCTTCCTCGGCTGGGTGCTGGTCGAGGCCTCCGCGGGCGACACCGCCGTCGCCTTCGACCTGCCGCCGCTGCGGCTCCTGGTGGTCGCCCTCGTGGGGGTCGCCGCCGGAGCGCTGGCGGGCCGAGGGCCTGCCCGGCGGGCGGCGCGGCTGAATGTGCTCCGCGCCATCGCCGCCGAGTAGCCCACGTCAGCCGACCACCGCCGACCGCGCGACGGAAGGCGTGGCGCTCCCCGGGTACGTGAAGGCGTCCAGCTCGAACGGCCCGTCCGTGGTGGCCCCGTACACCGGGTGCGGCGGGAGCGGGGCGCACCGGGGCGGGGCCGGAAGGGTGAACCAGACGACCTTTCCGGCCCCGCCCCTCGGGCGGACCCCCCAGCTCTCGCTGACCGCGGCGATCAGCGCGAGCCCGCGCCCCGAGGTACTGGACGCGCTGGGCTCGCGCACGGTCGGCATCCGTGGGTCGTGGTCATGGACCGACACCGTCAGCCGTTCGAGCAGCAGCTCTATCTCGACGGTGCATGACTTGTCCGGCTGGGCATGCCGGTGGACATTGGTCAGCAGTTCCGTGACGCCGAGCGCCGCCTGGTCGATCAGAGGATCGAGATGCCAGTAGCGCAGCTGCGCCGAGACGATTCTGCGGACCTGTCCGATCCGCGACGGCAGGGCCTGGAGCTCCACCGTGCAGTGCCTGCTTGGCTCGCTGATCACGGCTGCGACTCCCCGAAATAGGTCCGGAAGAAGACGAAGGAACGAATCCAGCAGCCGGCCGACTGCTGATTCGGCCCCGGCGGTGTGGATCACAGTGTCACCGCCGGTGAACCATGAGTGACGTGTCCAATGTCGCCCAGGGGTCATGGCTCCGCAACTCGCGCTCTCCCGGTGCCGCCGAGCGCGTCAGGTCATCCGGCCGCCCGCGCTGCGCAGGGTCTCCAGGAACCGCCGGGCCGGACCGGCCCGGTCCGGACCCCGGTTGCGCTGCCCCATCGTCAGCCGGTACCGCGTCCCGTTGAGGCGGGCCACGGCCGCACCGGCCCCGGCGAACCACGGCCTGCCCGCACTCACCGTCACCACCGGGGCGCTGTCGATCTCCCGTCCGTTGCTGGTCAGCAGAGCCAGTCTGCCGTCCTTGACGATCACCTGCCCGGCCCTCGTGAGCGAGCGGGCCCACCGCTCGATCCGTACCCCCGTCGCACTGAACTCCGTTTCCGGCATGGCTGCTTCGCCCCCTTCGTGACACTTCTGATGGGAAGTCTGCACAAACCGGGGGCGCCGCGCCAGGCCGCGTACCGACCGGAGCCGCGGTCTCCGGTCCTGTCGGCGCCAAGGCAGGGCTATGGAGCATCAAAGTGAACGTTTGTGCAGGTGGGGGGAATAGGTTGTGGGTGGAGAGCGATGGTGACACGAGAGGGAGCGCGCTGATGGGCACCGAGGAGCACAAGGACGGCGGCCGGGCCGCGGCGACGATCGACATCGACCGTTCCGACGCCGGGTACCGGGCCTGGCTGAAGGAGGCGGTGCGCAAGGTCCAGGCCGACGCCAACCGTTCCGCCGACACCCATCTGCTGCGCTTCCCGCTGCCCGAGGCCTGGGGCATCGACCTCTACCTCAAGGACGAGTCGACACACCCCACCGGCAGTCTCAAGCACCGGCTGGCCCGCTCGCTCTTCCTCTACGGGCTCTGCAACGGCTGGATCCGGCCGGGCAAGCCGGTGATCGAGGCGTCCAGCGGTTCGACGGCCGTCTCGGAGGCGTACTTCGCCAAGCTGATCGGTGTGCCGTTCATCGCCGTGATGCCCCGCACCACCAGTCCCGAGAAGTGCCGGCTGATCGAATTCCACGGCGGCCGATGTCACTTCGTCGACGACTCCCGGAAGATGTACGAGGAGTCCGCCACGCTCGCCGCGGAGACCGGCGGACACTACATGGACCAGTTCACCTATGCCGAGCGGGCCACCGACTGGCGCGGCAACAACAACATCGCCGAGTCGATCTACCAGCAGCTGCGGCTGGAGCGCTATCCGGAACCGACGTGGATCGTCGCCACGGCCGGAACCGGGGGCACCTCGGCGACGATCGCCCGCTATGTGCACTACATGCAGTTCGACACCCGGATCTGCGTGCCCGACCCGGAGAACTCCTGCTTCTTCGACGGCTGGACCAACCACAATCCCCTGGCCACCAGCGACTGCGGCTCCCGGATCGAGGGCATCGGCAGGCCCCGGATGGAGCCGAGCTTCGTGCCCGGCGCCATCGACCGGATGATGAAGGTGCCGGACGCGGCCAGTGTCGCGGCCGTACGCGCCCTGGAGAAGGCCATCGGCCGCAAGGCCGGCGGCTCCACCGGCACCGGGCTGTGGAGCGCGTTCAAGCTGGTCGCCGAGATGGTCGAGCAGGGCAGTACGGGCAGCGTCGTCACCCTGATCTGCGACCCGGGGGACCGCTACCTGGACAAGTACTACTCCGACAGCTGGCTCGCCGGGCAGGGCCTGGACATCGCCCCGCACGCCGCGACCATCGACTCCTTCCTCACCGACGGCAACTGGCCCTGAGCGCCGGAACCGGACCGGGTGCGTCCGGCACGGCGGCGCTCAGGCCGCGGACCCGGTCAGCCGCCGGTCCAGCTCGCGCACCGCGAGCCGGAAGGAGCGGCCCACCCCCGGCCGGGCCAGCCGCAGGGCGAACCGGAAGGGCGCGGAGCCGTCGGTGGCGAACGTCCACCGCACCCGCGTCCCGGTCCCGGCGGGCGTGAGCCGCCATTCCTCCAACAGGGCGCGCATTCCGGGGGCGTTGGTCCGGTCGGCCCGGTAGGCGTAACGTCGGCCGGGCTCCGTCGCCATGATCGTCTCGTGGATCACGAAGCCGCCCTTGAGCCGGACCTCACGGCCCGCACCGTCCTCGGTGGGCCGGGCGGCCGTCACCGCCGTGAACCAGCCCGGCCAGCCCGGTACGTCGTCGGCGAGCGCGCGGTAGACCTCCTCGGGAGCGGCGGACACCTCTGCGGCGAAGACCAGTCGCAGCGGAGCGTTCTCCGTGAAATCGAGTTCCACGGAGCGGAGTCGGCGTGACATGGAACGCACCTCCCGTGCGGTCGGTGGCGGACGGGGCCGCCGCACACCATAGCTGACGCTTCATCAGATGTCGTCCTCCGCATGGACGTCACGGATGCGCCCGGGCCGCGTCACCCGCTACGGACGGTGCCGTGCCGGACGGTCCAGCATGCTGTCGAGAACCCGGCCGAAGACCCGGCGGCCCGCCCCGGCGATCAGCGGGTCGCCCCATCGCGGCAGCAGCCGTACGCCCAGCTCCTCGACCCACACCACATGGGATCCGGAATCCGTCGGGTACACATCGATCGAGGCCCGGCCCAGCACCAGCGAACCGCGCTTCTCCAGCCGGCACAGCCCCGCGCGCCCGCCGGCCGGCGGTGTCCAGCGCACCACTTCCATCGGGTCGTCGAACCCCAGCGGCCCCACGCCGGTGCGCGCCACGAAGACGGTGCCGACCCCGGTCGGCAGCCCCGCGGGGACGGTGATCGTGGTCAGCGGTACATGCGCGGCGTGCCGTTCCCAGTCCGTCACCCGGCGCCAGGACTCGGCGGCGGGGAGAGAGGTGAAACGCTCGATCCGGAAGACGGCCACGCCACGATCCTAAGGGCTTGCCGCAAGGTACCGGCCTCGCGCACCGCCCGGCGCGAGCCGAACGGAATCCACGCACCGCCGTCCGCGAAAGAACCGAGAGGCCCACTACCGCGCCAGGTCACTCAAGGTGACGAAGCCCTTCTAGGCGCCGGTGTCCCCGGACCGGCCGGCGACCACCAGGCCCGGCAGCTGCTCCTCGATCTCCTCGCGGGCTGCGGCCGAAAGGCCGGCGTCCGTCACGAACGTGTCCACCTGCTCCAGCGTCGCGAACGAACTCAGTCCCACCGTGCCCCACTTGGTGTGGTCCGCGACCACCACCACCCGCCGGGCCGACTGGACGAAACGGCGGTTGGTCTCGGCCTCCGCCAGATTCGGCGTGGAGAGCCCGGCCTCCACCGAGATCCCGTGCACCCCGAGGAACAGCACATCGAAGTGGAGGGAGGCGATCGCCTGATCGGCGACCGGACCGACCAACGAGTCCGAAGGAGTCCGCACCCCACCGGTGAGCACCACCGTGGCGGCCCCGGGCCGCGCCCCGGACGCGCCCCCCGGCCGCTGCGCGGCGTGGAAGACGTCGGCGACCCGTACCGAGTTGGTCACCACCGTCAGATCCGGCACGTCCAGCAACTGCTGGGCCAGCGCGTACGTCGTCGTGCCACCGGAGAGCGCGATCGCGCTGCCGGGCACCGCCATGGCCGCCGCCGCCCGCGCGATGTCCTCCTTGGCGGTCAGCTCCAGCGCCGACTTCGCCTCGAACCCGGGCTCGTGCGTACTGGCCTCGACCACCGGAACGGCCCCGCCGTGCACCTTCTCGATGACCCCCTGGCGGGCCAGCGCGTCCAGGTCCCGGCGGACCGTCATGTCGGAGACGTTCAGCTTGCGGGTCAGTTCGTTGACCCGGACCCCGCCGCGCCTGCGGACCTCGTCGAGGATCAGGGCGCGCCGCTGCTCCGCGAGCAGGTTCTGATTCTCGCTCAACGCCGGGTCCGGTCCTTCCCTCTGGCCGTGCAGCAGTCTCTTCGGACGGGGTCATCCTGCCACGCGGTGTCGCCGGCCGCCGCACTGGGGAGATTCCGTGAGAGGGGTGCGGCCGCCGGCCCTCTGCCACGATCCTGATGACCACCCGTCAACACTCCCCCCACGACCGAGAGAGCGAGTCACTCCAGTGCCACCTGCCACCCAGGCCCCGCAGAGTCCGGGGCCCGCGCTGGAACTGCTGGTCCACGGCGTGGGCGGCGCCACCCCCCAGGAGATGCTCGACGATCCCCGTACCGTCCGCATCACCGGTGACGCGACCGCCGCCATCTACCGGCGGGCCGAGGACACGGACGCCGAACAGCACCCCGAGCGGTACCGCGACCGGCCCATCCCCGAGGCCTACTGCTGGTCCAACCTGACCTCCGGCAACGGCTCCCGCGCCCTGTGGCTGCTCCTGCTCCCGTTCATGGTGGTCAACCTCGCCCACTGGATGCGCCCCACCGCCCGCTCCCGCACCCGCGCGGTGCGCCTGTACGGCGTCCTCGTCCGGCTCCTCGCACTCAGCCTCACGGTCCTGCTGACCGCGGCGGCCTGCGAGGTCGCGCTCGACCTGGCTGCCTGGCAGTGCGCGGGCGTACCCGACTGCTCCAACCAGCGCTCCTGGCTCGGCTTCCTGTCCACGGCGCAGGGCGGCTGGTGGTCCCAGCCGGGCCGCAGGCTGGCCCTCGCCGCCCTGGTGCCCACCGCGCTGGTGGCGCTTCTCTGGTTCCTGTCCAACCGGACCTGGAGCGCGTACGAATCACAGCGCCCGCTCACCGGGACCGATCCGGACGACGACGACGACCCGGGCCCGGCGCCCGCGTCCTCCCCGGCCACCACCGGCACCGCGCCCTTCGGCCACCCCGCCCTCGGCCGGCCGGGATTCTGGTACGGCCGCCGACTGGTCGCCCGGCTGCGCGCCGCTCACACCGCCGCCGGATTCCTGACCGTCGCCGCGTCGGTCGCGGGCGCGGCGGCCCGCCACGACCGCTCCGTCACCGGCCCCGTGCCCGGCGTCCTGGGGCGGCTCATCGAGGGGGCACTGGTGCTGGGCGGGATCGTGGTGCTCTGGGTGGTGTGCCGCCGAGGCCGCAGCGAACGGCGTCTCGACAACCGCCTCGACCGCGCCCTGATCACCTATCTGCCCGGTGCGGCCCTGGCCCTGCTCGTCCTCGCCGCGGTGTACGCGGCCTGGGCCCGCCCCGACTGGGCTTCGTCCGGTGCCCTGCCCGGTGACCTCGTCTTCAGCGTCATCACCCTCGGCCAGGGTGTACTCGTCGTCGTACTCGCCGTGGTGTCCCTGAGCCTGTACCGCCGTACCCCGGAACCCCGCACCGTCATGTTCGGACTCGGCGGGCCCGTGGTCGCCATGCTCGCCTGCGCCCTCGGCGGAGTCATGAGCGGCGGGGTCTCCCAGCGCGTCGCCGACTGGCTCGACGGGCCGGGCACCCCCGGCATGGGCGGGAACTCCGTCATCGAGGGACCGCCGGTGCTGCTCAGCTGGCAGGCGTCGGTCATCCCCGTGCTCCTGGTGCTCCTGGCCGTCCCCGCCCTCCTGCTGCTCGTCCGGACCTGGCTGACCGCCCGCGCCCTGGAGCCCCGCATCGACCAGGAGTACGAGGAGGCGCGGCCGGACCCCGCCCGGACCCGGCAGATCGCCCGGATCCGGGCCGCGGCCGCCCTCACCGACTCCACGCCCTGGATCCTCGGCCCGGTCTGCGGCGCCAGCCTGCTGCTCGGCACGGCGGCGGTCTACGGGGCCTGGGTGAGCGGAGAGGTGCCCGGGATCGCGCTGAAGGGCGACGGCGCGTTCATCGAGTCCCTCGCCCAGGCCGCGCAGTCGACCGGCTCCTGGATGGTCGGACTCGGCTTCATACTCTTCGTCACCTGGGGCCGCCGCGCCTACCGCGACGCCTCGGCCCGGCGCACCATCGGCATCCTCTGGGACGTCGGTACGTTCTGGCCGCGCGCCGCCCACCCCTTCGCGCCGCCCTGCTACGCCGAGCGCGCCGTCCCCGACCTGGCGTCACGGATGTCCGGCTGGACCGGACTCACCCGCGGCAGGCTCGTCATCTCCGGGCACTCCCAGGGAAGCGTCCTCGCGGCGTCCGCGGTCTGGCAGCTGCCCGCCCACACCCGCAGCCGGGTCGCCCTGCTCACCTACGGCTCGCCGATCGAGCGGCTGTACGCGCGCTGGTTCCCGGCGTACTTCGGCCCCGGACCGCTGCACGCACTGCACCGGTCCGTGCACTGCTGGCGCAACCTGTGGCGGGCCACCGACCCGATCGGCGGCCGGGTCCGGCTCGACGAGGGGCCCGGGCCCGAGGTGGACCGCGGGCCGCTGAAGGACCCCCTGGTCTACGGGCGCACCCCCGAACATCCGCTGCCCGAGGCCGTCCTGGGGCACTCGGACTACCAGGCCGACCCGGTCTTCGCCCAGGAACGGGCCGCGCTGCTGGAGCGGCTGGACCCCGTCCTGCCCCGCCAGGCCGGCGGGGAGGACGGTTCCGGGGCCCCGCAGACTCAGCACGGTTCCGGGGCCCCGCGGACTCAGGGCAGTTCCGGCAAGTCCTCGGGGTAGAGCAGGGTGAGGTCGTCCGTGCTCGGCTCGGCGAGCTGGGCGACCCGGCCCGCATGCCGCTCCACCATCGACTCGAAGGTCTGCCGTGCGGTGCGGCCGTTGCCGAACGCCGGGCCCTTGGGGAGCTCGGTGAAGTACTTCAGCAGCCCCTCCCCGGTCCCGGAGGCCAGGCTGTACTCGTGCTCGTCGGCCTGCTGCTCCACGATCCGCAACAGCTCGGCGGGCTCGTAGTCGCTGAAGGTGATGGTCCGGGAGAAACGGGACGCCACCCCGGGGTTGACGGTGAGGAACCGCTCCATCTCGTGGGTGTAACCGGCGACGATGACGACCACCGCGTCCCGGTGGTCCTCCATCAGCTTCACCAGCGTGTCGATCGCCTCCCGGCCGAAGTCCCGGCCGGAGTCCTCCGGCGACAGGGCGTACGCCTCGTCGACGAACAGCACCCCGCCGCGCGCCCGGTCGAAGGCCTCCTGGGTACGGATGGCGGTCGAGCCGATGTGCTCACCGACCAGATCGACACGTGACACCTCGATCAGATGGCCCCGTTCCAGCACCCCGAGCGAGGCGAGGATCTCGCCGTACAGCCGGGCCACGGTGGTCTTGCCGGTGCCGGGGGAGCCGGTGAACACGAGATGGCGCCGGACCGACGCGGCCTTGAGACCGGCCTCCTGGCGCCGGCGGCCCACCTCGATCATGTCGGTGAGGGCGCGCACCTCCCGCTTGACGCTGTCCAGGCCCACCAGCGCGTCCAGTTCCCCGAGTACCGCGTCCGACGCGCGCGCCGGCGTGGTGGCGGGCACCTCGGCCGGGGCGGGCTCGACGGCACGCTGTCCGGGAACGCCACCGAGCAGTCCGGGGGCCGACTGGGTCGCCGTCAGCACGGTGGGCGCCGGGGGAGCGGGGGAGCGCAGCGCGCTCTCGTCGCTCGTGCAGTCCTCCACGACGGGGCCGGTTCCCTGGCCGTCGCCGTGCGTGGCGCCCTGCTCGGCGAACTCGTACCCGCCGCGCGCGCACCGCTCGGTCCGGCAACGGGTCAGCGTCGTACGGCAGCCGTCCATCACATGGAAGCCGTAGCCGTCGCTGCCGGTGACCCGGCAGCTGTTGAACGTGCCGCGGCCCTCGGCGGAGACGTAGAAACCGGCCTCGGCGGGCGAGGTGACCGTGCAGCGCTCGATCGTCGGGTCGGCGCCCTTGGTGACGATCACTCCGGTCTGCGCCGTGTCGATGGTGCAGTTGTTGAGCGTGCCTCCGCTGCCGTGGTCGCGGAACCAGGCGCCGGTGGACGCCTCACGGATGCGGCAGTCGTCCAGCTGAGCGGTCGCCCCGTCGCTCACCGACACCGCCGTGTTGCGGACCTGGGACAGATCGCTGTCGACGACATCGGCGCGCGAGCCCCGGTCGAGCACGAAGATGGCGTCCGGCACGTCGTGGACCCGGCAGGAGTCCAGTATCACGGTCGCCCCGTCGCTCACCCAGACCGCGGGGTAGTCGCCCGTACTGTCGTGGATCTCGCACTGGTTGGCGTCGACGCGGGTACCGGGATCCCAGACCGAGAGGCCGTTGCGGCCGAAGCGGCGCACCGTGGACCGGGTCAGGGTGAGGACCGAACGGGAGCGCAGATCCACCGCGTTCTCCGGGATGTCGTGGATGTCGCAGTCGGCGAGCGTCAGCACGGCGTCGGTGTCGAGCGTGACGCCGTCCGACGAAGTGCGGTGCACCGTGCAGTCGGTGAGATGGGCGGCCGCACGGGCGGTCACCTGTATCCCGCTGCCCTTGATCTCGTACACCTCGCAGCCGACGCCCTCCAGGCCGCTGCCCTCCCCGGTGACGTTCAGCCCCGCCCCCGAGGCGTGGTGGATCCGGCAGCGCTCCAGCCGGGGATGCGCGCCGTCGCGTACCGAGACGCCGGACTGGCCGGCGGAGACGACCTCGCACTCCTCGAACACGCCGCCGGCGCCGTCGAGTACGGCGATGCCGACCCCGGCCGGGTTGTCGACCGTGCAGCGGCGCACGGTCGGCCGGGCCGCACCGCGCACCTCGATCCCGGCGGCGGACCGGGTGACGATCCGCAGGTCCGCGATCTCCGCCGCGCCGTCCTCGATCAGCAGCGCGGGGGCCGTCGAGTCCTGGCCCTCCACGTGCAGGTCCGAGACGACGGCGGAGGCGCGCACGGTCAGCGGCACCCCGTCGGCCGGAGCGATCCGCACGGAGCCGACGGACCCCTCGGGGCCGCGCAGGGTCACCGCGCGGTGCAGGACCAGATTCTCCCGGTAGGTACCGGGGGCGATGGTGAGGACATCGCCGTCGGCCGCGGCCTCCAGGGCTGCGGTGAGGGTGGCGTATTCGCCTGTGCGGCGCCGCCACCGCGATGTTCCGGTGTGCGTCACCTGGACCGTGCCCTGTGCCATGGCGCTGTTGTGCCCCCACCTCGTGCGTGTGTGATGCCCGTGCCACCGGCCTTCCGGCAGCGGTGAATCACGGGACCGCCCACCGGGAAGAGCGGGCGGGCCGGTCCACCGTAGCGCGCGCGGCGGGCGGGAGTTGACCCGATCAGCAGCTGATCAGCTGCCGGTCCCGGTCCTGCCCCAGTCCGGACCGGTCCTGGCCCAGTCCTGGTCGATTCGGGTGTACCGCCGCCGCATCATGCGCCGGACGGTCAGTTGCCGGACGCCCTCGATCAGTCCGACGCCGAGCAGCGCCGCCCCCAGCCCGGCCAGCACCGCGTGGGTGCGGGCGGTCGCGGCGTCCATGGGGCGCGGTACGGGACGGCCTTCGGGGTCCGTCCAGATCTCGACCTCGGAACCGGGACCGGCCCTCCGGGAGGAGGTCATCACCGTACCGCGGCGGTCCGTGCCGTCCGGGGCCTTCCAGCGCGCCACCACCGAGGTCTGCGAGCCGCGCTCCGAGGACGTCTCGGGATCGCTGACGAAACGCGGCGCTCGCGGTGACCGGCGCACCACGACCGCCGTGGTGGCCTGCCGTCCGGCCCGCTGGGCCCGCACCGATTTCTGCAGGGCGTCGTCGGTGTGCGCCCCGCACACCCAGCCCAGTGCCGGCGCCGCCAGCACCATGAGGAGCAACGCGACAAGAGCCACCCATGCCTCGCGCCGGTCAGTGGCGCGGCGCAGGGGATTGTGCCGCCACCGCCACACACCCGTAACCGCTCGCACAGTCCTGCACCCCCCTTCCGTATCCGTCTTAGCCTGATACGGCACGCTTCGCGCGCGGAAGGAGCGAAGAGAGAGCAACTTCACCCCGGCCAACGCGCGGACCACCCCCGTGAGTTCCCGCCCCGCCGGCCCGGCTGACGGCCCGTCCGGTCCGTGAACGCGCGAAGCCGCCGTCGAGTCCCCATGGCTCGACGACGACTTCGTGGACCGTGCGTGATCTCCGGCTCAGTACCCCCGGCCCTGGTACGGGCGGTTGTACGGGTCCTCGTAGGGCGAGGGTGCCGGCGCCGGGCGCGGCGCAGGCGCAGGGCGCGGTGAAGCCGGGCGCATCGCCTCGTAACCGGTGCCGGGCGCGGGCCGCTGCTGATGCTGCGGATGGGGCGCCTGATACCCGCCGCGGGCCGCGCTCGGCTGCTGCGGGATGTACGGCGCCGGGGCATGCTGCAGCTGCGCGGGCTGCATCGGCGCGTAACCCTGCTGGGCAGGCGGCTGCTGCTGGTAGCCGTACGACGGACCGGGCTGGGAAGGCGCCGGGGGAAGAGCCGGCAGCGCCGCCGGGAGCGCCGGCAGATAGCTGTTGCCGGTGTCGTAGGCGGCAGGCACTCGGATCGGCGCGATCTGAGGGGTGCCCCGCTCCGCGACCAGGGAGTCGTAGATCGGAGTGTCGGGGAACGACGGTGCGGCGTAGTAGCCGCCGCCGTAGGTGGAGCGGGGGGAGGTCATGACACCTAAGTTAAGCCCACGATGTGCTGGTTGGGGAGTCCCAATCCTGCGCTCATCCGTTTTTCGCTGGTTCTGCCCGCCGGACTCGTCAAAACATCGTGAAAACTTCCGTCGACAGCAGGAGCCATTCCGCGGGAGGGCCCCTCGACGACGAGAAGTGACGGATGGTCTTTTCGGCCCGGCCGGCGCCCGGTCGAAGGGGGAAAGTATTACGCCGACGCTTTCGGGCCCCCGAATCCGGGACCGGAGAAGTCCGGGCTCCCGAAGTCGGGGCTGGAGAAATCAGGACTCCGGTAACGGAGGACCGCCGCCCGGTCGCTGTCCGTGGGCAATGCGCCGGGTTTCCGGAGTTCCTCGCGGAGGAAGGGGAGAAGAGCGTTGTCCCGAAGGCTTCGCAGCCAGGCTTCGCGCGCTTTGATCACTTCGGGCGATCGATCGGCGCGTGAACTCGGAGTGGACGCCGCGTGTTCCACTGCTGTGCGGTAAAGGGAGAACACGCCGACGCCGGCGGCCACCGCGGCGATGGCGAAGCCGGTCCAGCCGGCGGTGATCAGCGCGTCGGCCGTGGGTGTTCGTCCGCCCGCCAGGAGCAGGCCGTAGCCGATCAGCAGGAATACGGCCGCGGCGACGGCGGCAAGGACCGGAGTGAGAACGGCGAGGACCGGCAGCAGACCTGCCCCGTGCCTCTCCTGCCCGCCGTGTCCGGACAGCGGGAGGACCCGGTCTGAATCCTCGGCTCCGGCCGTCCGCTGCCGCAGGGAGGTGTAGGCCCGGTACTCGGTGTCGGCGGCCGTGGCGATGCGCGGTCCGACACCGAGCCCGCGCAGACGCAGCTGACCGGTGGTGAGGGAGGACCGCTCCAGCAGACCCTGTATCTCGACGGTCCGTATGGCCTCGTCCAGCGCCAGTGCGTAGTCGGGTCTGTCCTCGTCCCGCAGTCTGTACGTCCTGTTCATGCCATTCCCCGTCGCATACGGACTTGGTCGGGAGCCCCCTTTGTCCGGCGGACAAAGGGGGTGGGCGTGCCGCGTCCACGGCACGCCCGGGCCGCTGAGGGCCGCTGGGGCGAACTCAGCCGTCGGGATGCCTGCCGCGAAGCGGTCTTCGTGGACCGCGGCACATCCGGACCGGTCGAAGTGGCCGGTGCCGCCGTCGGCGATTCAGAGACTGACCCCGAAGTCCGCGACGATGCCGCTGAGGCCGGAGGCGTAACCCTGCCCGACAGCACGGAACTTCCACTCTGCGCCATTGCGGTACAGCTCACCGAAGACCATGGCCGTCTCGGTGGAGGCGTCCTCGCTGAGGTCGTAGCGGGCGATCTCGGCCCCGCCCGCCTGGTTGACCACGCGGATGTACGCATTGCGGACCTGTCCGAAGCTCTGGCCCCGGCCCTCCGCATCGTGGATGGAGACCGGGAACACGATTTTCGCGATGTCGCCCGGTACGGCGGCCAGGTCGACCTTGACGGTCTCGTCGTCCCCCTCGCCCTCCCCGGTGAGGTTGTCGCCGGTGTGCTCGACCGAACCGTCCGGGCTCTTCAGGTTGTTGTAGAAGACGAAGTGCTCATTGGACTTCACCTTCCCGGCCCCGTCGCACAGCAATGCGCTGGCGTCCAGGTCGTAGTCCGTCCCGGTGGTCGTACGGACATCCCAGCCCAGGCCGACGAGGACCGCGGTCAGCCCGGGTGCCTCCTTGGTCAGCGAGACATTTCCGCCCTTGGCGAGGCTCACGCCCATGGACTTCTCCCTCTTTACGCATCGGTGTGCCCCCGGGTGACCGTGCGGGCACCGAGTGACAACTTAAATCTACAGCACTGTAGAGTTGGGAGGGGGCTGCGGGCCCGGGGTCCGTCGGCGGCGCGGGATGCCCGAGCGGCTGGGTACTATGCCCCGGCGCCCGGCAGTTGAGCGAGAGGCACCGGGCAACGGTACGAAAGGGGCCGCGTCGTGGGCGCAGAGGAAGACGGCCGTACACGAAAGCCACGCGCCCGCCGACGCGGACAGGGTGAGCTCGAAGCGCAGGTGCTGTCCGTGCTGGGTCGGGCCACCGAGCCCGTCACGGCTGCCTGGGTGCAGGAGCGCCTCGAAGGCGGCCTGTCGTACAGCACGGTCATCACGATCCTGACGCGGTTGTTCGACAAGCAGGCGGTCACGCGCACCGGTTCGGGACGCCCGGTGCTGTGGCAGTCGACGGAGAGCGGTGCGGGGCTCACCGCCCGCCGTATGCGGCGGCTCCTCGATCAGCGCGACGACCGGGACGCCGTGCTGTCCAGCTTCGTCTCCGCGCTGTCGCCCGACGACGAGGACCTCTTGCGGTCGCTGCTCAACGAGACCGGTCCAGAACCTTCCGGCCCGTCCACGGATGAACCGGAGAGCTGAACCGATGGGCTTCTTCGTCTATCTGCCCCTCGTTCTGCCTCTCACGGCGCTCCCCATGGCCCGCCTGGCCGAGCGGCACCTGCACCCGCGCAGCGCCGCCCGTCTCCTGACCGGTATCGCTGTCATCCTCGCGTCGTGCAGCACCCTGTGCCTCGGTCTTCTGGTCGTGGTCGGTACCGCCCAACTGCCGGGCAATCCGCTGCCCGACGGCTGGTCGGACGACGAGGTCCGGGAGGCCGTTCCGCACGACAGGATCGCCGGGAAGGCGTCGATCGTCGCTCTGGCGGCCGTGGCCGTGGTCTGCGCCGCCACCGTGCGGCGGCACTGCCGTTTCCGGTCGCGTGCGCACCGGGCACTCGCGGAGCTGCCCACCACGTCCGAGGTGGCCGTTCTGCCCGACAGCGTGCCGTATGCCTACGCGTTACCCGGCTCACCGGGCCGAATCATGGTTACGTCCGCCATGCTCGCCTGCCTGACGACGGCCGAGCAGGGTGCGCTCCTCGCGCACGAGCGGGCCCATCTGGCCGGTCGGCACCACCGCTTGCTGCTTGCCGCCCAGTTGGCCGGCTGTGCCAACCCGCTCCTGCGACCGCTGCGAGCGGCCATCGCGTACAACACGGAGCGCTGGGCGGACGAGCAAGCCGCCATCGACACCGGGGACCGGCGGCTCACGGCCCGCGCCGTCGGCAAGGCGGCCCTCATTTCTCACCGGGGCAACGCTCCCGCTGTCGCCGCGTTCGCCGCTGTCGGGCCGGTGCCTCGCCGGGTGGCCGCACTGTTGGGTCCGGTCCCGCCGGAGCGGGGCTGGCCGCCGGCTCTCACCTCCACGGGGGTTGCGGCGTTCGTCGCCGCGGCGGGTACGGCGGTGTCCACCCTGTCCTCGCTGAACGCGGCCTTCGCGTTGTTCGTCGTACTCGAAGCGGCGACGCCGCTCTAGCCGTGGCGCCGGGTCCACGGAACCCGCCGGAAGCCCGGCCGGAACCCGGTACCTCCGGCGCCGGAGAGGGGCGAACGTATGCTGCCACTGCCAGGTGTGAGGAACGCCCGAGGCCCCCTGACCCACTCCCGCTGTAGCGGCCCCATCGCAAAGAAGGATGATCCACGGATGATTACGCTCAAGAAGGAAGACGGCCCGGCGGATCTGGACGGAGTGACTCATCTGTCCATCGGGGTGTCCTGGGACCCCACTGCCGGCAGCAGCGGCGGGGTGATGGGGATGCTCCGTCGCAAGTCCGGTACCGACCTCGATCTGATCGCCGTCGCGATGCAGGGCGGAGACCCGGTGCGGCTGGCCGGCCTCGACTCCCTGGACCCGATGGGCAACGGCTCACTGGTGCACAGCGGCGACAACCAGACCGGGCGTGGGGACGGGGACGACGAAACGGTGACCGTCGAGTTCGCGCGGATACCGTCCCACATCACGTCGATCGTGTTCGTGGCCGCGGCCTACAAGAAGGGCAGCTCGTTCCAGAAGGCTCGCAACATCAGCTTCAAGGTGTACGACGCGACCGGGGGTACCTCCCAGCAGGTCGCCGACATCTGGCCGAGCCTGCTCACCCAGGACAACGGCTGCGCCGTGGCCAAGGCGGTGCGCGTGGGCGACAGCTGGAAGCTCGAAGTGATCAACACCACGGGGAAGATCAAGCAGGGCAACGAGCACGCCCTGATGCGCTTCGCCGTGAGCAAGTAGTACGCGACGACCGGTTCGGGGCGGGGCCCCGTGTCCGCTCGGTGGCCCGCCGGATGGGCGCCGGCCGGCACTGTTTCGCGGGCGACGACGACGGTCCGGACCCGGCGGCGAGCGCCGGGTTCCACCGTCGTGAACCGCGCGCATCCGTCCGGCCGAGTGTCGCGCATCGCGCCCGTCAGGGGCTGGCTTCGTCGAATCCGTACCGCAGCGGCCCGCTCTTCACCCGGAGGTCGCGGCGGTAGATGTGCAGCGCCTGCGCGCGCATGCCGTTCGACGGGGCCTCCAGTTCGCAGGGGTATGTCACCTGGATCGTGCGCGGCCGGTCGGTGACCCGCATCCGTTGGCCGTCTGCGGGCCCTCCGACGAGTACCGCCGCTTCCCACTCCGCCGGGCTGCCTGTGCTCATGGCGACAGTTTAAGCATTGCGCAACCTTTGAAGTGAAGTGAGTTGAGTCACGCCGCCGTGTGCGGTCCGGGCGTTTTCGGTGGCGTGTGGTGCCACGCGCAGGGGCCACCCTCAAGGCGATCGGCCCGGCCTGCGCATCGTCGTGCGCCCCGGCGCCGTACGGACGGATGCCCGGCGCCCGACGGTCCGATGTGACGTAGAGTCAAGCGTCCGGCCCGGGGCACAGGCTCCGGTCAAGGCGCTCTCGTGCGTCTCGTCGACGGCCTGCGGTCAGACGCGCGGGCCGAGGAGCAGGCCGCCGCTCGCGTCGATGATCTGGCCCGTGATCCAGCGCGCGGCGTCGGAGGCGAGGAACGCGACCACTTCGGCGATGTCGTCGGGCCTGCCGAGTCGGCCGAGCGCCGTCATGGCGGCGATCTGATCGGCGAGGCCCGGTACTTCGAAGGACGAGCCGTTGGTCGCCGTCCGGGTGGCGCCGGGGGCCACCGCGTTCACGGTGATTCCCCGGGGGCCGAGTTCGTTGGCCAAGGTCATGCTCATCGTCTCGACCGCACCCTTCGTCATGGCGAACGAGGTCTGGGTGGTGTTGGCCATCCGGGTCGCCACGGACGAGATCGTGATGACGCGGCCACCGTCACGCATCATGGGCAGTGCTCTCCGGACGATGAAGTACGGGGCTCTCACGTTCACCGCGAAGAGATGGTCGAACTCCGCCCGTGTCGTGGCTCCGAGCGGGCCGGCCGGGGCGGCCGCCGCGTTGTTGACGAGGATGTCGAGCGGCCGTCCGGCGAGGCCGGCCTCGACTCCCGCGAAGAGGGTCTCGACGTCATCGTCCACGCCCAGCTCGGCCCGGACGGCGAGGGCGGTTCCACCAGCACGTTCGATCCTTTCGACCGTCGCCGTCGCTCCGCTCTCGTCCGTGCCGAAGTGCGCGACGACCGCGGCGCCGTCCGCGGCGAGCCGCGTTGCGATCTCCGCCCCGATGCCGCGCGATGCGCCGGTCACCAGAGCCGTCCTGCCGGTCAGATCACTCACACCGTCCACCCCATCCAAGTGTTAGTAACTAACATTGCGGTAGTGTCTATCACATGAACGACCCTCAGCCGACTCTGCGAACACAACGGCGACTTGAGACGCAGCGCAGGATTCAGGCGCACGCGGTACGGCTCTTCACCGAGCGCGGATACGACGCCACGACCGTGGCCGAGATCGCCGAAGCCGCGGGCGTCTCGCCCATGACCGTGTACCGGCACTTCCCCACCAAGGAGGACCTCGTACTCGTCGACCAGCACGACCGGCTCGTCGCCGAGCGGATCGCCGCGTCGTCCGCGGACCGGCCTCTGGTACGCCGCATCGGCGGCGCGCTCGTCGATTCGGCCGCGACGCTGACCGGCGGCGGGCGCGACGGCGACCCGGTGGCGAACAAGCAGTTCCTGCTGGCCAGGCTCCGGCTCATGATCGCGACGCCGGCCTTGCGGGCCAGGCATCTGGACAACCACTACGCACTGCAACAGGCCATCGTCGGTGCCCTCGGGGGCAGTGCGCTCGACCCCGACGCGGCGTTCCGCGCGCATGCGGCGGCCAGTGCCTGCCTGGCCGTCATGCACACCGCATTGGTGCGCTGGGCCGAGGACGACGGACGGACCGAGCTGCCCGAACTGATCGCGGGGGCGCTCGCCGCGGCTTTCGGCGATGACATCGCCGAAACCGACCCGGACGAGTGAGCAGGACCTTCCGGACACCGGGGCCGGGCCGGGACGTCGCCCGGGGCGGTCCGGGGGATTAGGTTGGCGGAGAAAAGTTTTCGGGAGCCGGACTCGCGATGGGGGCGAGCATGACCATGCTAAAAGGAGCCAATGTTCCGGTGGCGGCTCAGGCCGTGCGGGTCGAACTGGGGTGGCGCGCCTCCCCGGGGACACCGGACGTGGACGGCTCGGCGCTCCTCCTCGTGTCGGGAAAGGTGCGCAGCGACGCCGACTTCGTCTTCTACAACCAGCCCGCCCACGCATCCGGCGCGGTGCGCCACGAGGGCAAGCGGGCCGTGGGCGGCGCGATGACGGACAGCCTCGCGGTCGACCTGGCGCGCGTCGAGCCCGCCATCGACCGCGTGGTCCTGGCGGCCTCCTCGGACGGCGGCACGTTCGGCAGGGTGACCGGGCTGTACGTGCGGATCACGGACGCGGCGAGCGGCAGGGAGCTCGCGCGCTTCGACAGCACGGACGCGACGGTCGAGACCGCGTTCATCCTCGGGGAGCTCTACCGGCGCCAGGGCGCCTGGAAGTTCCGGGCCGTCGGCCAGGGATACGACACCGGTCTCGAAGGCCTCGCGACCGACTTCGGGATCTCCGTCGACGAACCACAGCAGCCCCAGCGGACTCAGCCGTATCACCAGCCCCCAATGCCTCAACAGCCTCAGAGCGCAACACGGGTTGACCACCGGCCGCCGGTCCCGCAGTCACCTCCGGCTGCGCCGCCGGTACCCTCCGCACCTCCCGCCGCCGCGCCCGTCCGTCTGTCCAAGGTGACACTCACCAAGGAAGCGCCGTTGGTCTCCCTCGCCAAACAGGGCGGCACTTCGGGCGTGCTTCGCGTCAATCTCAACTGGCAGGTGCGCAAGCAGTTCAAGGGCTGGGGAAGCAAACTCGGCAGAGCGGTCGCCAATCACTCGGACCTCGATCTCGACCTCTGCGCTCTCTACGAACTGTCCGACGGCCGCAAGGGGGTCGTGCAGGCACTGGGAAACGCGTTCGGAGCTCTCCAGCAGCCTCCTTACATCCATCTCGACGGGGACGACCGCACCGGCGCCGTCGACACCGGCGAGAACCTCACCGTCAACCTCGACCACAAGAACAAGCTCCGGCGCGTCCTGATCTTCGTCACCATCTATGAGGGCGCCCGGAGTTTCGCCGATCTCCACGCGACCGTCACCCTCCAGCCCCAGCACGGCGCGCCGATCGACTTCTCGCTCGACGAATGCACCGTCCCGTCCACCGTCTGCGCGCTGGCGCTCCTGACCAACAACGGGGGAGACCTCACGGTGCAGCGCGAGGCCCGCTATCTCGTTCCCGAGCGCGGAGTGAGCCCGCAGCGCACCATCGACTACGCCTACGGGTGGGGCATGAACTGGACGCCCGGCCGCAAATGACCCCCCGGCGGTCCGGCCGGCCCCGCACCCATCGGCAGACCGCCGGCTCCGCTCACCGGTCCGGCGCGGCCTCGGGACGGGCGTACGTACGCCCCTTCCAGGCCGCGCCGCGGCCCCGGTGGTGCTGCACCGCCGAATCGACCGTCATCAGCAGATAGAGCACAGCGGTGAACGGCAGCAGCGGCGCCTGCCACAGCGACTGCCGGTAGTAGCCCAGCATCGGCAGATACGTCCCGGCCATCACCGCCCACGCCGCGCCGCCCGCCCACGCCGCCACCGGGTCACCCGTCACCAGCCCGGCGACGAGCGCCACCGGCGGCGCCAGATAGACCAGCGCGAGCCCCAGCACCGTCCCCAGCAGCAGCGGCGGACTGTGCCGCAACTGGGCGTACGCGCTCCGTGACACCATCCGCCACAGGTCCGCCAGCCGCGGATACGGCCGCACGCTGTCCACCCGCTCCGCGAGCCCCAGCCAGATCCGCCCGCCGCTGCGCTGCACCGCCCGCGCCAGCGACACGTCGTCGATCACCGCCTGCCGGATCGACTCCGGCACCCGGGCCCGCTCCGCCGCCCCCGTCCGCAGCAGCACACAGCCACCGGCGGCCGCAGCCGTGCGCGCACCCGCCCGGTTCACCCACCGGAACGGATAGAGCTGCGAGAAGAAGTACACGAAGGCGGGTACGACCAGCCGCTCCCAGACGCTCGACACCCGCAGCCTCGCCATCTGGGAGACCAGGTCGAAGCCGCCCGACACGGCGGCGCCGACCAGTTCGCGCAGACTGTCCGGCTCGTGCGCGATGTCGGCGTCCGTGAGCAGCAGATACTCGGGCTCCCGGGCCCGGGCCAGGGCGATCCCGTGCCGTACGGCCCAGAGCTTGCCCGTCCAGCCCGGCTCGGGCTCTCCCGGTGACACCACCGTCACCGGCAGCCCGCCGTACCGCACGGACAGCGCACGGGCGACGTCTCCGGTCCCGTCCTTGCTGCAGTCGTCGACGAGGAAGATCTCCGCCCTGCCCGGATAGTCCTGCGCCAGCAGCGACGGCAGGCTCACCGGCAGCATGTCGGCCTCGTCACGTGCCGGCACCACGATCGCGACGGACGGCCATCGGTCGAGGGCCTTCCGGCGGGGCAGCCGCTGGCCGGTCCGCCAGAAGAACCCCTGTCCCAGCAGCAGCCACACCCATGCGGCCAGCGAACCCACGGCGATCCAGGCAACGGCGCTCATTCGCCGCAGTCTGCCCCACCGGGACGGAACCGCAAGGGCGGTCGACTATGGTGACCGGGTGAAGATCGCGCTCATGGACTCAGGAATCGGCCTGCTCGCGGCAGCCGCCGCGGTACGTAGGCTGAGGCCCGACGCCGATCTCGTGCTCTCCTCCGACGCCCCCGAAGGCACACCCTGGGGACCGCGTACGCCCGAGTACGTGACCGACCACGCGCTCGACGTGGCCCGCGCGGCGGCCGCCCACCGGCCGGACGCACTGATCGTCGCCTGCAACACCGCCTCCGTGCACTCCCTGCCGGCCCTCCGCGCCGCGCTCGAACCCACGCTGCCGGTCATCGGTACCGTCCCGGCGATCAAGCCGTCCGTCGCCGGCGGCGGCCCGGTCGCGATCTGGGCCACGCCCGCCACGACCGGCAGCCCGTACCAGCGCGGACTCATCGAGGAATTCGCCCGCTCCGTCGATGTCACCGAAGTGCCCTGCCCGGGGCTCGCCGACGCCGTGCAGAACGCCGACGAGACCGCGATCGACCGGGCCGTCGCCGCGGCCGCCGCGCTCACCCCGCGTGACGTCCGGGCCGTGGTCCTGGGCTGCACCCACTACGAACTGGTCGCCGAACGCATCCGCGCCGCCGTCCGGCAGCCCGGTCTGCCGCCCGTCGCGCTGCACGGATCCGCCGACGCCGTCGCCGCCCAGGCACTGCGCCGGATCGGGGCCGGACCCGCTCCGTCGGCCGAACCGTCCACCTCTCTCGCCGTGCTCATTGGCGGCCGCCTCGCCGAGCTGCCGAAAGCCGCTCTGGCCTACGCGGAGGGACAGCTGCTGGGTGCCGTCAGCCCGGTCCGCTGACCTCGCGGGGGCCGTTCGTCCCATCCCCGGCGTGCGGAAACTTAAGTACGCTGCTTGACATGAGGGACCACCCCCGAAATCCCCGGAACACCGGAGCCGACCCCCACTCCGCCGTCTGGATCGGCCGGGCCACCAACCGGGCCCAGTGGGTACTCGCAGCCGCCGGCGCGGCCTGCCTGGCGCTCGGCGTCCAGCTGGCCGTCAGCTCGAACTGGACCTCCGGGATCGCCCCGCTGCTGATGTCCGTGATCGGCTGTGTCGCCGCCGGACTGCTCATGCTGTTCGGCACCCTCGCCTTCGTGAACGTGGCCGTCAGGATCGACGGGGACGCCCTGGAGGTGCGCTGCGGCCACATGGGCCTGCCACGCCGCCGGATCCTGCTCACCCACGTGGTGGGCGCGGAGTTCGCACCCGAGGTCACCCCGCGTCAGTGGGGCGGCTGGGGCTATCGCTGGCGCCCCGAGCAGGGCACGGCCGTGGTGGTCCGCAGGGGCGAGGGCCTGGTGCTCCGGCTCGGCGACGGCAGGACGTTCACCATCACCGTCGACGACGCCGAGGCGGGCGTGCGGTTCATCCGCGAGCGCCTGCACCTCCCGGCCACCGGAGCGACCGCCGGAGCCTGAGGGACGGATCCGGACGGGAATGCGCCGGAACGATCCGGTACGAAGGGTTCCACCACACGGGCGGGGCTGCCCCACCCACAGCCGGCCACCGTAGACTCCGCCGGGTGAGCGCCACCATCACCCAAGTCGAAGCCGCGCAGCCGGCCTCATCCCCCGTGTCCCGGAGGCGACGCCTCCTGCGGCCCGCCGCCGCCGTGATCGCGGGTGTCCTGCTGTATCTGAGCTTCCCGCCGCGCCCCCTGTGGTGGCTGGTCCTGCCCGGGTTCGCCCTGCTCGGCTGGGTGCTGCACCGGCGCCGGCTCCGGGCCGGCTTCGGGCTCGGCCTCCTCGCCGGGCTGGGCTTCATGCTGCCGTTGCTGCACTGGACCGGCGAGGAGGTCGGCCCGGTGCCGTGGCTGGCGCTCGCCGCCGCCGAGGCGCTGTTCATCGCGGTCGGCTGCATCGGGGTCGCCGCCGTCAGCCGCCTCGCCTGGTGGCCGGTGTGGGCCGCCGCGGTCTGGGCACTCGACGAGGCGGTCCGGGCCAGGATGCCGTTCGGCGGCTTCCCGTGGGGGAAGATCGCGTTCGGCCAGGCGGACAGCGTGTTCCTGCCGCTCGCGGCCGTGGGGGGCACCCCGCTGCTCTCCTTCGCGGTGGTGCTCTGCGGCTTCGGCCTCGGCGAAGCGGTGCGCCAGGTCCGTGCCTACCGCCGTACGGGCACCCTGCCGCGGGCGGCCGTCGCCGCCGCGGCCGTGACCGTACTGGTACCCGTCGCCGGCGCGCTCGCCGCGCTGCCCCTCGTCGACGACTCGGCCGAGGACGGCACCGCGACCGTCGCCGCGATCCAGGGCAATGTGCCGCGGCTCGGACTCGACTTCAACTCCCAGCGCCGTGCCGTCCTGGACAACCATGTGCGCCGCACCGAACAGCTCGCCCGGGAGGTTAAGGAAGGCAAGGTCCCGCAGCCCGACTTCGTCCTGTGGCCCGAGAACTCCTCCGACCTCGACCCGTACCGGAACGCCGACGCCCGGATCGTGATCGACGACGCGGTGAAGGCGATCGGCGTGCCCACCGTGATCGGGGCGGTGATCGAGCCCGACGCCGGAAACCTGCGCAACACCCTCATCCAGTGGGATCCGAAGAAGGGCCCGGTCGACACCTACGACAAGCGCCACATCCAGCCGTTCGGTGAGTACATGCCGATGCGTTCCGTCGCACGGATCTTCAGCTCGGACGTGGACCGGGTGCAGCGCGACTTCGGCCCCGGGAAGAAGGTCGGCGTCTTCGACCTCGCAGGGACCAACGTCGGGCTCGTGACCTGCTACGAGGCCGCGTTCGACGACGCCGTACGGGACACCGTCACGCACGGCGGCCAGCTGATCGCCGTACCGAGCAACAACGCCACCTTCGGCCGCAGCGAGATGACCTACCAGCAGCTGGCCATGTCCAGGGTGCGCGCCGTCGAGCACAGCCGGTCCGTCGTCGTCCCCGTCACCAGCGGGGTCAGCGCCGTCATCCGCCCGGACGGGACGATCGTCCAGCAGACGAAGCTGTTCACCCCGGACGCGCTGGTGGACGAGGTGCCGCTGAGGTCCTCGCTGACGCCCGCGACCAGGATGGGCCCGCTCCCCGAAGGGGTGCTCGCGCTGATCGCCGTGGCCGGGCTCGGCCTGGTCGCCGTCCGTTCGGTACGGAGCCGGCGCGGCCGGTGACCCACCGGCCGCACAGCGTAGGGTCGGAGCATGGCTACTCCTGACTTCATCCGCGAGATCCGTGCCACCGCCGGCCAACAGCTGCTCCTGCTGCCGGGAGTCACCGCCATCGTCTTCGACGACGAGGGCAGAGTGCTGCTCGGGCGCCGCTCCGACACCGGCAAATGGTCGGTCATCGGCGGCATCTGCGAGCCCGGCGAGCAGCCGGCGACGACCGCGGAGCGCGAGGTGTTCGAGGAGACCGCCGTGCGCTGCGTGGCGGAGCGGGTGGTGCTCACGCAGGCTCTGGAGCCGGTGCAGTACGCGAACGGCGACCGCTGCCAGTACCTCGACGTCACCTTCCGCTGCCGGGCGACCGGCGGCGAGGCACGCGTCAACGACGACGAGTCGCTGGAGGTGGGCTGGTTCCCGGTGGACGCGCTGCCGCCGCTGAACGAGTTCGGGCTCTTCAGGATCAAGCAGTCCATGACCGACGAACCCACCTGGTTCGAACGCAGCGCCCAGCAGTGACCACCGCTGTCCGCCGGGCGGCCGGGACTCCCGGCCGCCCGGCGGACGGTGATCAGACGGTACGGGCGTCCGCCGGCAGGGCTTCGGAGGCATCCGGGGCGGCCGCGGCCCCCCGGATGTCCGTGAGATCCCGGTGCCTGGTCTCCCTGGCACAGGCGACCGCCAGCAGGGTGATCAGCGCCGCCGCGATGACGTACAGCGAGATGGGCGTCGAACTGCCGAAGTCCGCGAGCAGCGCCGTGGCGATGAGCGGCGCCGGGGCACCGGCCGCGACCGACGAGAACTGCGCCCCGATCGACGCACCGGAGTACCGCATCCGGGTCGCGAACATCTCCGAGAAGAAGGCCGCCTGCGGTGCGTACATCGCGCCGTGGAAGATGAGACCGACGGTGACGGCGAGCAGCACGCTTCCGAAGTTCCGCGTGTCGATCAGCGCGAAGAACGGGAATATCCACACACCGACACCGATCGCACCGGCCAGATAGACCGGCTTGCGCCCGACCCGGTCCGACAGGGCGCCCCACATCGGAATGACCGCGAAGTGGACGGCCGAGGCGATGAGCACCGCGTTGAGCGCCGTCTGCTTGCTCAGGTCTGCCGCCGTGGTCGCGTAGACGAGCACGAACGCAGTGATGACGTAGTAGCTGATGTTCTCCGCCATCCTGGCGCCCATGGCGATCAGTACATCGCGCCAGTGGTGCCGCAGCACGGAGACGAGCGGCGTCTTCTCCTCCGCCCCGGCAGCGGAGCGGCGCTCCTCGGCCTGCGCGAGTGCGGCCTTGAAGACCGGTGATTCGTCGACGGAGAGACGAATCCACAAGCCGACGACCACCAGGACACCGGAGAGCAGGAAGGGGATTCGCCAGCCCCACGCCCCGAAGGCGGACTCGGACATCAGCGCGGTGAGCGCGGACAGCACCCCGGTGGCGAGCAACTGCCCGGCCGGCGCTCCCGTCTGCGGCCAGGAGGCCCAGAAGCCGCGCCGCCGGGCGTCCCCGTGCTCCGACACCAGCAGCACGGCCCCGCCCCACTCGCCTCCGAGCGCGAAGCCCTGCACCAGACGCAGGACGGTGAGCAGTACGGGGGCGGCGGACCCGACCGTGGCATGCGTCGGCAGCAGCCCGATGGCGAACGTCGCTCCGCCCATCATCAGCAGACTGAGCACCAGCAGCTTCTTGCGACCGAGCCGGTCGCCGTAGTGCCCGAACACCAGGGCACCGAGCGGCCGGGCGGCGAAGCCGACCGCATAGGTGAGGAAGGACAGGAGCGTTCCGACGAGCGGGTCGGACTCGGGGAAGAACAACTTGTTGAAGACCAGTGCGGCGGCTGACCCGTACAGGAAGAAGTCGTACCACTCGATGGTGGTGCCGATGAGACTTGCGGCGACGATGCGCCTGAGGTTCGACGGTGCCGGCGGGGAGGTTGCGGGGGCGGCCATGGGTACCACTTCCGGAGGGTGGGCGGGGACGGTTCTGTGTCGCCACACCGTAGGAAGGGGCAGTTCAGGGGCGTATGTGGTGGGACACCACAGTTCTCGGTCCGGGTGTGCGCGGGGCCACCATGCCAGGCGCGTCGAGACTGCTTCGAGGACCGGTGGAAGGCCGGTAGGCGCTTGTCAGGATTGCGCTATAGGCATGGTTCATTGCCCTGGTGCTGACTCCCGTGCTGACTTGGTGCTGACTACGCAGCGTTGAACTACCACACAGGCACCACGGCACCGCACCCCAAGAATCATTTCATACCGGCGCAGAACAGATGGAGACAACCTCTCAAGGGCGCGGGCATCGTCGCCGCCGGTCCGTACAACTACGGCAAGGGCGGGCTACAGCGACGAGATCATCTCGCGTACGGCTGTACCTCACCGCGGCCGAGGCGGCGGCGTTCGCCCGGGACCACCACGGCGCCGAGCGGTTGCTCGACCGGGCCGCCATGCTGGTCCAGGACACACAGGACATGACGTCGGCGCCGGATCTCATGCCCCCGGGGACGACGGCGCCCGCCCGGCCGGTGGACGTGGCGGTCCACCGTGTCCGGGTCGAGGTCGTGCTCGGCCGTTCGGGCAAGGCCCTGCGACTGGCCGAACACGTCGACAGTGTAGACGCGTTGGACCGTGAGGGCCGGGCCCGGTTCTATCTGACCCTGGCACGGGCCCACCTGCATCAGCGTGATCAGCCGGGCGCGGTGCTCGCACTGATGCAGGCGGACCGGGCCTCGCCCGAGGAGGTCCGGTTCAACGTCTACGCGCAGCACCTTCTCAAGCAGGCGATCGGCCAGGACAGCGTCACCGTTCGCCACGACCTGTACCGTCTGGCCGAACGGGCGGGACTGCTGTGACGTCGTTCGCGCAGCCGTGCCGCAGGCCGTCGCACACGACGCTCAGTACCCGTTGTGGCACGGCCGCGCCACCGTCGTTGCGGTTCCGGGCCAGTATCAGCCCGGTGATCAGGGCCATCAAGTCGGCGACACTGATGTCGTCGCGGACGGCTCCGGCCTGCTGTGTGTTGAAGAGCAGCTTGCCGATGCCCCGCCGAAGGCGGCGCCTCGCCCGGGGCACGGCGGCCGAAGCATCGATGTCCTCCCCGGCGAGGGCGTCCACCATGTCCCTGCGCACGCTGCCTTCCTCGATGGTCAGGGAGAGGAACTGGAAGAACGCCGCAGCGGGGTCGTCCGAGCTCGCCAACTTCTCTGCCTGGTCCACGAGTTGTTCGAGACGGCCGAGGACGATCGTTTCGAACAGCGCTTCCTTGCTCGTGAAGTGCCGATAGATGGTGCCGGAACCCACTCCCGCGCGCCGGGCGATCTCGTCCAGGGGAACGCCGAGGCCCTCCGAGGCGAACGCCTCCTGGGCGGCCTCCAGCACCCGGGCGCGGTTGCGCCGGGCGTCAGAACGCAGCGCCGGCCCAAAACGGGGAGATGGTTCAGCTTCCTTTTCCTCAGAGTAGGGATCTTGCGTTTTTATGTCCCTGTTCATGCGTGTTCTCCGTGATGACTCTCGTTGACAATCGGGGAGTTGGTTCCGTAAGTTCGGCCCGGATCGGATGTCCGGATTCTAGGATGCGCAGAAGGAAAACGGATCCGAGGGTCGGGAAATCAACCACGGGAACCTGAGGGAAGGGCCCTGGATTTGAACTCGTCACTGATTCCGCGGCGTCGGCCGGGAAGCGCCGGCCTTGAAGTCTCCGCGCTGGGACTCGGCTGCATGGGAATGAGCCAGACTTATGGAGTTCCGGACGACAAGGAGTCGATCGCGACGATTCATCGGGCACTTGAACGAGGCTGCTTCTTCTTCGACACCGCGGAGTCGTACGGCCCCTTCGTCAATGAAGAACTTCTGGGCCGCGCGCTCCGTGGCCGCCGGGACGAGGCGGTCATCGCGACGAAGTTCGGGTGGGAGTACGAAGGAACACGACGCGGAGAGCTGAACAGCAGGCCCGAGCACATTCGCAAAGCGGTCGACGAATGCCTGGGACGGCTGGAAACCGACCGGATCGAGGTCCTCTATCAGCATCGTGTGGACCTGGAGGTCCCGATCGAGGAGGTGGCCAGCACGGTCGGTGAGCTCATCCAAGAGGGAAAGGTGCTCCACTTCGGTCTGTCGGAGGCCGGTGCGGGAACGATCGCCCGCGCTCACGAGGTCTGTCCGGTGGCCCTGCTCCAGACGGAGTACTCGCTGTGGGAGCGCCACATCGAGCAGGAGATTCTGCCGGCGGCCCGGGAGCGGGGAATCGGTCTCGTGGCCTACTCGCCTCTGGGGCGTGGGTTCCTGACCGGCACGGCGCTGCCGGCGGAGGAGTATCCGGAGTCGGACTACCGCCGCTACGACCCCCGGTTCCAGGGGGACAACTTCACCGCCAACTCGGCGGCGGCATCGGTGGTGCGCGGAGTGGCCACGAAGCATGGGGCGACGCCGGCCCAGATCGCTCTCGCGTGGCTGCTCCACCAGGGCGAAGACATCGTGCCGATTCCCGGGACCAAGCGCAGGGTCACGCTGGAGGAGAACCTCGCGGCTGTGGACGTGGCGCTCGACGCCGAGGACCACCAGCGGCTGGACGAGGCGCTGCCTCCAGAAGCAGTGGCAGGAACTCGCTACCCAGAAGCTGTCATGCATATGAACGGCCGCTGACGGTCGTTGAACGAAAAAGAAAGAAGAAACGGGGAAATCATGTTTCGCAGGGTGGCCATATCTTTCCTGGCGATGGCGACGGTCACGCTCGGGGCCACCGGGACGTCGAGCGCGGCCGCTCGGACGCCCGTGCCGACAGGACCCACCACGCTTCAACTGCCGGACGGCTTCCACCCGGACGGCATCACCATCTGCCCGCAGGAGCACCGCGCGTACTTCGGTTCGCTGAACGACGGTGCTATCTACCGGGTCGACCTGTCCACCGGCCAGGGTGACTTACTCACCCGTGGACACCGGGTCCGGGATTCTGACCAATCCCGAAGGAATGCTTCTGGTCGACCACACTCTCTATGTGGCCGAGAACCGCAAGAACGAGGTCGCGTCGCTGAAACTCGATGACGCCGGACTGCGCGGCGATGTCGTCCAGCGCACCACGGACCCTCGCTTCGGCATCCCCACCCGCATCGCGGCGGACGGAGATCTGCTCTACCTTCCGAACGCGCACGCGACGACCACGCCCACACCGACCACGCCCTACACGGCGGTGGCGATTCCGAAGCCGTGAGCCGTGGCTTCGGGTAGGCCGGCCCGACGGATGTCCGGTTCCGGAGCTCGACACGCGTAACTCCCCTCCACAGCAGCGCGATATCCCAGAACCCTTCGGGATATCGCGCTGTTTTCTTTTTCATGGTCGATCCAATTCTGCGACTGAAGGAAAGGGGTAAATGAATTTGTCATTCCGGATGCCCTGATCGGCTTTCCTGGAGACACAGTCCTTCGGTGGAAACGGGAAGGTTCATCAGCGAACTCCTCCATGCAGACTGAAACTCTGGCTGTGCGGTCCGTCGGCCTGACCCTCGCCTCCGGCGAAGTGATGGTGGCCGATGGAATAGAGGGGGAGGACCCGCAGGGCTTCCCCCGGTCCGGGACCTCTCTGCTTCTGCAAGGAGAGCTGCGGCGCCGGGGCTTCCACGTGCGCAGCGGTCCGCTGCGCGCCACGGGTACAGCAACCTCCGGTGATCCCGTACTTCACCTGGCCCGATGCACCCCGCCGGGGGCCGGGAAGCAGGTGCTCGGCGCGGTTACCGCCCCGGGTGACGAGAAGGCGGCCGCTGCGGTGCGGGACGTGTTCGGACAACTGGAGGCCGCGTTCCGGCCGCGTACCGTGCTGCTCGCCTCACCCAGGTCGTTCTGCGCGGGCGTCGACCGTGCCATCGAGATAGTGGAACGGGTACTGGCCGACCGCGGCAGCCCCGTCTACGTCCGCAAGCAGATCGTGCACAACATCCACGTCGTACGGAGCCTGGAGCGACGGGGCGCCGTGTTCGTCGACGACCTCGACGAGGTGCCCGCCGGCGCGACCCTCGTGTTCTCCGCCCACGGTGTCTCCCCGGAGGTCCGCGAGCACGCGGACGCACGCCGCCTCGACGTCATCGACGCGACCTGTCCCCTGGTCACGAAGGTGCACGCGGAGGCACGGCGGTTCGCACAGCACGGCGACACCGTGGTCTTCATCGGGCACGCGGGTCATGAGGAGACGGAGGGAACCCTCGGAGAGGCACCGGACAACATGGTGCTGGTGGAGAGCGTGGCCGACGTGGCGGCCCTGCGTGTCCCCGATCCGGACCGGGTCTCCTATCTGACCCAGACGACCCTGGCCGTCGACGAGACGGCCCGATTCGTGGCCGCACTGACGGAACGCTTCCCGGCACTCCGTGCCCCCGCTCGGAAGGCATCTGCTACGCGACGACCAACCGGCAGGAAGCGCTGCGCGCTGTCGCGGCCGACTCCGATCTGGTGCTCGTCGTGGGGTCGGTCAACTCGTCCAACTCTCAACGCCTGGTGGAGCTGAGCGCTGGCCGGGGCACCTCGGCCCAGCTGATCGACGACGCTTCGGAGATCGATCCCGCCCACCTCCGAGAGGCTGCGGTCGTGGGCCTCACCGCGGGGGCGTCGGCGCCGCCCGAACTGGTGGAAGAAGTGGTCGACGTGCTGGCCGGCCTCGGAGCAGTGACGGTGAAGAGACAGCCTGCCCGACACCATCCGAGCCGTCGCCGGACTCCTGACCGACCAACAAGCAACCCACCACACGAAGGCACTCGCACTGCCCACCACACCCGCGTGACTGAGATGGCACCGGTTCCGTCCGTGACGGTGGTGTGGCTGTCCTTGGGCATGGGCGTGGATGAGGAGGTGGCCATTGTGGATGTCGTCGCAGATCTTCTGGGCCTGATTGGAGACTTCGCGGATTTCGCTACGGGTGCACCAGGGCATCGGTTAGTTGGCCCAGGTCCATTCCTCGTCGATCGCGTCCCGTGGACTGGGGACGATCTCGGTGGTGATCGGGAGGTGTGCCCTCCACGGCCGGAACGCCCGACTCCGAGGCCGCCGCGGCGGGGTTGCGCGTCCTGGACCTGCTGGACGAGGTCCAGTCGTCCCGGGTGCGGACGACGGCGGCAGGCACGGCCAGGGTCCTGCTCCCGCACCGCCGCGCCTCGGGGGTGTCGGTCTTCCTGGAACGGTACGGCGCGCTGCCCCGGTCGGCCTGAGCCTGACGGCGGCCGGCATTCGGGTCCGCGGACGGGAACGGCTAGGCGCTCAGGTGGCCGCAGTCGTTCCAGGTCTCGATCGCGGGCGCTCCGTAGGAGGACCACCCCAGGACCGAGAGGGACGTGGGATTGAGGCGCCCGTGGGCCGCGAAGTCGATGTCCAGGCCGAACCAGCGGGCGCCGATCGTGCGCAGGATGTAGTTGTGGGCGAAGACCAGCACGTCACGGTCCTCGGAGCGGACCCACTCGATCACCTCGTCCGCGCGCGCGGAGACCTCGGCGCGGCTCTCGCCCCCGGGCACACCGTCCCGCCAGATCAGCCAGTCCGGACGTTCGGCCCGGATCTCGTCGGAGGTCATCCCCTCGTACGCTCCGAAGTCCCACTCCGTGAGCGCGTCCCACGGGGCCGCCCGGTCGCCGAAGCCGGCGATCTCGCACGTCTCACGCGCGCGTGCGAGCGGACTCGTACGGATCTCCACCCCGGGGAGGCCGTCCAGTGGCGCCCGGTGCAGGCGCTCGCCGAGCAGTTTCGCGCCGAGTCGTCCCTCATCCAGCAGCGGGATGTCCGACCTGCCGGTGTGCTTGCCGAACAGCGACCATTCCGTCTGTCCATGCCGGGCCAGCAGGATGCGCGATGCCATGAAAGGGCCTTTCCGGGAGACTCGAGCTGTGTGCTTCTTCCTCTGCCAGGCGCGCTTCTCCCGCAGCCACTCGCTCGTGGCCCAGGTCGGCGCCTTCATTCTCGAGTACCGACAGCACCATGGCGGGCGGCGTGCCGTGCGTTACTCGTGCCCTGTGCGACAGCTCCGCGAGACCGTCGCTCGGGTCACTGTCCAGCTCCGAACAGCAGGCCCGGCGTAGTCGGGGGCGCAACATCAGTACTCACTTCCTCAGCATGACGTGCGCTCGGCTCCCGGGTCAGGTGTTGTCCGTTGCCTCTTTGGCAGGAGACTGTTCCATGGTGCGGCGCCTGCGCCTCGTCACCGTCACTACGGCCCTGCCCGGACCGGCTGCTCGACGAGCTGCCCATCGGCGACGCGGACGAGCCGACGACCGTCGCCGTCGCGTGGGAGAAGGCCGTCAGGCGTGGCTGCGGACGATCGGCAGGGACAATCTGGCGTTACCCGTTGCTTCTATGGTGGGCAACGGACAACGTCTTGAGCCGAAGAGCTACTAGCTACCACAGTTGCTTCATGACTTTGCACCCTGCCGTGACACCGGTTACGCCGGTTCTCCCGGCCCCTGCTGCCCCGGTGGGCGTTGCCGAGGAAAGACGTACCCCTTAGCCGGGACGGTGACGGATCGACTCGCCATCGCCCGGACAGGATTGACGACTTCCGGGTCGGTCTCGGTTTTCGAGGTGACGACCTCTCCGCCCACGCCTGTGGAATCGGTCAGTTCGTCCTGGGTGGTGACCCGACGGATGTCATTACGCCGTGGAACCGGCAGGTAAGCGGTTTTCTGGGCAGGGCGGGCATCGCTGCCGGTGCAGCAACCCAACGGCACGCTATAGGAGGGGTATTGAGCATGGATCAACCCGAAAGACTGTGTGTCGTACCGGAATGGCTGAGTCGGGAGAGGCGCAAGCGGGAAACCTACGCGGTCGATCCCTACTACCGAGACGCCTGGGACGACCTGGCCGACCTCCTCGGCACCGAACGGACCGTGGCCGATCAGCTCCATCGCGTCGCCCCAATGGTTCTGAAGCCGGACGCTGTTGCCGTCCGGGGCGGAGCGAGGCTACTGACCGCGGCGCGCGCCGCGGGCTTTGTTCCAGTTGCATGGAGAAAGCTCCGGTTCGACCGTCATATCAGTCGCGAACTGTGGCGATACCAGTTGAACGTCGCGACCCGCGAGCGCATCGAATTGATGGACATGATCATGCCGATAGGGGAGTCGCTGTACATCCTGCTCCGGGACACGACGGAATCAGAGATACCGGCCACCGCCAGACTGAGCGACATGAAGGGACCGACTCGCCCTGAGGATCGGGAGGCATACCACCTGAGGCGGATCGCGGGAGCAGCCCAAGCCTCGGCGCTCACGTACATTCATGTCGCGGACGAACCCGCCGACATTCTCAGGGAGTTGGGCGTCTTCTTCGAGAGGCCGGAGCGCAAGCGCCTCCTCGCTGCCCTCGACAGCCGTCGGGATGTCACGCAGCAGGTGCTGGCGGCCCTGACGGAAGTCGAGGCACGCACCGAAGCATCCGATCTTTCCTGGAAACCAGCGTTGGACAGACTGGACGCGCAGCTGTCCAGCCATCCGAACAGCGCGGAACTGGCCCTGCTGCTCCAACAGGTGCGATCCGGCCGGAGCAAGGACTGGCAGTCGCTTCTCGCCCTGGCGGACAGGTTTGGGATGCAGTGGTCGCGTTGGGACCGGATATCAGTGGCAGCCCAACTGGGCGCCCGGCATCTGGCGGCCGAACCAGTAATTCCTGACGTGAGCCGGTCCGCTTGGGCGGTCGACTCCTGATCTCGCAGGGGGATCGGGTAGCGGCTGTGACAGGCAGTGCAGGAAACGGACAGGGGACCAGTATGCGCAGGTCCACGGTGGTGTCGTTGTTCGCGGCGATCTCGCGGCAGTTTCCGACTGACCTCAGCCGGCCGGCGAAGGCAGCGGCATCACGACGATCGATCGGATCTACTCACCGGCTCGGCTGTTCCGCCCATCGGGCCGATCGCGGCGGTGAGGTAGCCGTGGCCGTTCACTCCGGAAGCCGTAGGAACTCTTGAAAGGCAGGAAGACATGACTTCGCAGATCTCTCCGACCTCGGTCGCACCGGACACACGTGATGACGTGCGTGACGCTCTCGGTCAGCACTACACGATCAGGTCGTCCCGGGTGATCGATCTCAACTTGTTCAAGGTTCGCGTCTCCAGCAACGTCGCGGACTTCGCCGGGTACGCCTTCTATACGCGGTTCGCCTCTCCCGAGGCGGCCTGCGCATACGAAATCGTCTTTGTGGATCTGACCCTGGACCCGATCGATCCGGCGCTGATCGAGCCCCTTGTGGACCAGGGATACCGCGCCGACCGATTTCGCGGAGGCTCCTACATCACCCACCATTTCGGTCCGCCCGCCCACCTGGTGACTCGTGGTGATCGCATCTATGTCTTCGGTCGCGAGTTGGAGCGCATCCTCTGGCCGTACTTCACCAAACGTCTGCTCACCGACTTCGCTATCGATCACGGTCTCGTGCACCTCAAAGCCGCAGCTTTCGTCCAGCCGCAGGGCGCCACCCTGCTGTTCGGCCGCCAGAAAGCCGGGAAGACCGTCTTCCTCACACAGGCCTGTGCCGCGGGTGCGCGGTTCTTGTGCAATACGCATGTGCTGACAGACGGAGAAACTGTACATGGCGTACCTTCGGCGATGCGGGTCCGGAAGGGCCCGGGCTTCGACCAGCTCATTGCTTCGGGCCAGCTGGAGAAACACCTGGAAGCATCCGAGTATCGGCTTGATCCCGATCTCGTCTTCGGTCGCGAGGCGATCGCCGAAGCCACGGTCCGCAACCTGTGTGTCATCGACTACAACCCGGACCGGCCCCCCTGCTTCGATGAAATTGAGGCGGAGCCTTTCACGGCGTTCTTGGACCTCTTCGCCTGTGCGCCCGGTGCCTACGGATTGAAGGACGACATGTTCGCCCATCTGGACAACGACTTCTACCGATACAGTGCCGCCTTCACGGAGATGAAGCGGCGCATGAGCGACCTTGTCGGGGGAGCGCGGCGCTTCTATATAAACGCGGACATGCTCGATCCCGCGGTTCGGGGCCGCACGCTGGCGCGCCTCGCGGAGCAGTGAACGAGATGTCCATCCTGAACGAGGCCCTGATTCCCGCGTACACAGCCGGTGTCGTCCTTGCAGAAAGGCCGGGCCATGGCAACTGAAGCCGAACGCAGCGCACCTCTACCGGCGGACTGTCAGGGGCGTGCTTCCGGCATCCCCCTGCGCGGCCCCGCGTTTTCCTCGTACGCCCCCGAGGATGTCGGCTGGCTGCTCAAGGACCTCTCTGGAGTGGCCCTTGAGACCACCCCCACGGAGGAGCGCGAGGAAGCCGTCCTGGGCGGCGGCGCCCGCTACCGCGAGGCGCTGCCCATCGAGTACCAGCCGGACGCGTCGTACCTGGACCTCTACCGGGCCGCGCTCGAGGATTCCGCGGTCCGTACCGCCCGTGCCATCGGTGTCGTCACCGAGACCGTGCTCAGCGAGCGGTCACCCCGCCCCGTCCTCGTTTCGCTCCTCCGCGCCGGCACCCCCGTCGGCGCGCTGATGCGCCATTGGGCGCGGCATGCGCACGGCCTCGACCTGCCGCACTACGCGCTCTCCATGATTTTCGGCCGCGGCATCGACACAACCGCCCTGCGGTGGCTGGCCGACCACCACGACCCGGCCGATGTCGTCTTCGTCGACGGCTGGACCGGTAAGGGCTCCGTCACCCGCCAACTGGCCGAGGAACTGCGCGGCACCCCCTTCGACCCTCGCCTCACGGTCCTCGCCGACCCCGGCTCGTGCGTGGAGACCTATGGCTCGCGCGACGACATCCTCATCCCCTCCGCCTGCCTCAACTCCACCGTTGCCGGGCTGATATCGCGGAGTGTTCTCCGCGCCGACCTCATCGGCCCGCACGATTTCCACGGAGCCAAGTTCTACCGTGAGCTCGCCGACGCCGACGTCTCCCGCGACTTCCTCGACACGGTCTCCGCCCGTTTCCCGGACGTCGAGGCCGATGTCGCCGCCGACGCCGAGGAGCTGGCCGCCGCCGACCGTACGCCCACATGGTGGGGGTGGGCAGCCGTCGAGCGGATCAGCGAGGAGTACGGCATCCACAACACCAGGTTCGTCAAGCCCGGCGTCAGCGAGACCATCCGCGTACTGCTGCGCCGCGTCCCGTGGCGGATCCTCGTCCGGCGCGGGGCGAGCGCCGACCTCGACCTTGTGCGGCTGCTCGCCAAGCAGCGCGACGTGCCTGTGGAGGAGGTCGACGAACTGCCGTACTCCAGCGTGGGCCTGGTCCGGGTTCGCGGCGCGAACGCGGCGTCGCACAGGTAGACCAGGACTTTGTCGTTGCCGCGGATTCACCGGCCCGAGGTCTTGTGAAAGGGCGCCAGGAGGTTGCCCACGAAGGCGTTGCGTCCGGTCCGGTCGGCCAGGCGGCTGAACAGGACCGGCTCGCCGACCGCCTCGCGCCGGTGGTTCCCCTCGCCGTGCCGCAGCGTACGCGCGACATCGTCCGCGGACACGCCCGGTACGGTCAGGAGCCGACGAGTGGATCCGGGCGACGTGGAACACCGCACTCGACGCGGCGACTCGCGGGACGCCGTGCGCAGGCGGCAGATCCGGGTGGTGGGGGCGAACCGGTGGCGTGACCCGGAGGGCGACCTGCCGGCGGATTTCGAGGGCAACGGGACGTGCACGCCGCGCTGGGCCGGCCACAGGACGCCGGAGAGTTCATCACGGTCCTCCAGCCCGAGCACTGCACGTCGCTGGACTGCTTGGAGCAGGCTCCGGCGGAGGGCGCAACATGCGGGGTGGCGATCGTCACACCAACTGCCGCATCCGGTCAGCAGGTTGGAAATGGCTCCTTGCGTCACCGGCCGGGTACGGTGCAGCGCGTGGAAGGTGCTGAGCGCAAGCCTCTCGTACTGGAGGTACTTGGGCTGGTGCCCGGTGCGGCGCGTGGGGCTCCTCCCACGCCCTTGAGGCAGTGGGGGCCTCGGAGAGTATCCGAACGGGAATCAGCGGTAGCCGCTGACGTGGCACGGCGTCACCGAGCGGGTTCGGTCTCCGTACGCGGGCCGGGGACTTCACCGGTCTGGAGGGCGGCGAAGTCGGCGTGCGCCGCCTCTACAGCTTCGGGTTACGCGTCGCGCTTGGCGTGCTCGGCGAGCGCCCGGTAGACGCTGCCCACCGAGGGGTTGTGTCCCTGAATCCTCGCACAACGCAAGTCTCAGAAGGGGGTCCGGCCTGCTTTTGCGTGAGAACGGGTTCCGAGAACCGATCGAAGATCGACAGAAGTTCGGCGGACCGCTCTTGATCTTGCTCGGACAAAGGGTCGTTCATGAGAACTCGCCCAAGACTGACCAATGTTGTCTGACAGCTCTAGGTCGACAGCATGCAGCCCGCTTCTGTGAGGGCCTGGATCTGCCGGTCGAGCAACTGTCCACCCATCGTGGACACGGGTCGAGCGGACGGCGCCGTGGCGGCCGTGTGCCTTCGGTCCGGGGACCGAGCCTCACGCCTCCTCGGGCAGGTAGGTGGCCAGCGCCCGCAGACCCGCCAGCACCTCGTCGGCGGTGGGCGCGGACTCGGGGTCGGTGAGATGCTGCATCATCAGGCCGCTGACGAGGGCGAGCTGCACCGAGCCGACGGTGCGGATCGTCGCTTCGGAGAGCTCGGTCTCGGCGGTCCCGGTGACCTCTCGCGCCATGCCGCTGCGTCCCTGCCGCAGCCCGGCGGCCACCTGCTCACGCAGCTCCGGATCGCGCTGCGCGCGCAGGACGGTCTCCAGATTGGCGATCCAGAAGGTCTTGTTGACCGAGAACGCCTCGATCAGGCGACGCCATAGCGCGCCGAGGTCGCTATCGCCCGCCGACGGCCCGAAGGCCTGGTCTCCCGAGTCGAGCGCCTCGAAGAGCGCCTGGTTGAGCAGCGCCTCCTTCGAGCCGAAGTGATAGCCGATCGCCGCCATACTCACGCCCGCCGTGGAGGCGAGGTCGCGGACCGTCGTGCGCTCGTAGCCCTTCGTGAAGAGGCACTGTCTGGCGGCCTCCAGCAGCTTCTCCCGGTTTCCCATGACGCGGACCCTAGCAACAATCTGCACGTTTGCGCCAGGCGAACGCCTTAGGCAGGCAAACGCCTTAGGCAAACGTCTTGCGCATCTGCCTAAATCCTGGCTACCGTTCCGAGCATCGAAGATCACGCCGATTCCGGGAGCCCAGATGAGCACCACGAAGTCCCGCGTCGCTGTCCTTGCCACGGTGACCGTCTCCGCAACGCTCGCCGCCACGGTGATCACGGCAGGCCTCGCCTCCGCGCGCCCCAGCGCCCAAGTCCTCCCCACCCGGGTGATGACCGCCGAGGGCCCGGTCCAGGGCGTGGCCGCTGGTGCAGTGCGCACGTTCCAGGGCATCCCCTACGCGGCCCCGCCGACCGGAGAACGCAGGTGGAAGGAGCCGCAGCCGGTGCGCCCTTGGTCATCGCCGCTGGACGCCCGCGCCCCGAAGAGCGCCTGCGCGCAGCCGACCGACCAGCCCATCTCGATCGAGGACGGCGGCAGCGAGGACTGCCTCTACCTGAACGTCACGACTCCGGACCGGCGGACGACGGGACGACTGCCGGCCATCGTCTGGATTCACGGCGGCAGCTTCACCTACGGCGACGGCGCCACCTACCGCGCGGCCAAGCTGGCCGCCGCGCAGCAGGGTGCGGTGGTCGTGACGATCAACTACCGGCTTGGCGCGTTCGGCTTCCTCACCGCGCCCGGCCTGCGCGCACCGGCCAACCTCGGCCTCCTTGACCAGCAGGCCGCGCTGAAATGGATCAACCGCAACGCCGGTGCCTTCGGCGGCGACCCCCGCAATGTCACAATCATGGGCCAGTCGGGCGGCGGCTACAGCGGCTGCGCCCAGCTGGTCTCACCCGGAGCCCGCGGACTCTTCAGCAAGGCGATCGTGCAGAGTGCGGGCTGCGTCGGACCGGACGGCTCGTTCACCCGCACGCAGGCGGAGACCAACGGCCTCGCCGTCGCCAAAGCCGCGGGCTGCGACGATCCGCGCACCGTCGACTCCTGCCTGCGGCGCAGGTCCACCGCCGAGCTCATCAAGGCGTCCGCCTCCGGACACGACGGCTACCGGCCCGTGGTGGACGGCAAGGTGCTGCCCGAGGCCCCGTCACGGGCGATCGCCGCCGGGCGGTTCGCCCGAGTTCCGGTGCTGCACGGCTCCACTCACGACGAGATGAGTGGGCTGGCCGGGCTCGACGAAATCATGACAGGGAGGCCACTGACCGCCGAGGGGTACGCCAAGAAGGTCACCGAGCAGTTCGGAAAGGACGCTCCCGCGATCCTGGCCGAGTACCCAGTCGCGAACTACCCGGCGCCAGGGGCGGCGCTGTCGGCGGCGCTGACCGACTCGGAGTGGTCGACCGCGGCGCTAGACACCCAGCGCGCGCTGGCCCGCTACACCCCCGTCTACGCCTATGACTTCGCCGAGGTCAAGGCCCCGTACTTCAAGAGCGTGCCGCGGCCGGCGAGCTTCTCGCTCGGTACCGGCCACATGATCGACCTGGCCTATCTGTTCGACAACGACCTGTTCGAGCCGCTCGACGCCGCGCAAGCCGGGCTGTCGGACACGGTGATCGCCTATTGGAGCCGGTTCGCGAGCACTGGGCAGGTGAACGGGCATGGCATGCCCATATGGAAGCGGTTCACGACCCGCGGCCCGTACGTGCAACGGCTCGCGTCCGGCCGCATCGGGTACACCGACTTCGAGGCCGACCACCACTATGCCTTCTGGAAGGCGCTCGCCCCCCTCACGGTGAGGTGAAGGGCTCCTCACGGAGTACGCGACGGCCGAAACGCCGCCGTTGTGGCTGGTGACACGGTTCTTACCGGCACCCCAAGAGGCCCGTGAGTTCAAGGGAACTGAAGGTTTCTCGGCGGGGACACGAGGGTCGGGGTCCTGATTCCTGGGTGCGACCCCTTCGGTTCGTGGTGAACCCGCGTGTGTGACCTTGCTGATGTGGGGGTGTGAGTGTCGTCCGGACTTGGTTCACGCTTCGTCGCGGTGGGTGAGGTGACCGCCGGTGAGCCGCCAGTAGTGCTGGTGGGGAGTGAGTTGCCAGGTCTCGTCGGCAGCGATCGCCTGCGTGATCCATTCGCGGAGTTGCGGGAGGGCATGCGCTCGTAGAACAGCGCGGGTGGCGACACGTTCAGTGGCATCGACGGGGTGGACATCGATGCGGAGACCGACCGCGTCCGGGTGGATGCCGCGGCCGTAGTTGAAGGGTTCTGGAGCAACCCATTCGACTCCCAGGACGATCGTCCCGCTCTCATGCCCGGTGAGGAACCCCAGGTCCGTGACGCGGGTCATGTAAGGGCCAAGACACTCGTTGATGTCGGTGGTGGTCAGCGGCCAGGCACGGTGCCGGGGCAGTCTTCGATTTCGCGCGGACATGCAGACAAGGATGGCAGGGAATTCAGTGGCCATCCTCATGGGCGACCGTTCCGTCCGCCAGCCCCGCGGAGGCCCGCGCGAGTACGAACCCGGACAGCACGTCGGTGTCGAACCGCTCCAGCTCCTCCACTGACGCCGGCACCCAGTGGCCACGCAGGTCCCGTACGACCACCAGCGCTGCCAACCCGAGCCGGATCAGGTCGTGGCCGCGGACCTCGCCCAGGGGCAGGGACCCGGCCACGCGGACGCCATACTCGCCGATCGGCAGGTACGTTCCGATGAACGCCCGTTCAGCATCAGCGAGTTGTACGCGCGTCACGCAAGAAGATCTACTGGACCAGGCCCCGCAGCGAAGGCGAATCCCGCAACTTGATCACGACTGGACACGCACCCTAGAAGTGGTCGGTCCGACCAGTACGTCTGCTGCGGTTCAGGAACATCGTGAACATCACGTCCGCCGCGACAAGCCAGCCGACGCCCAGCGCGGCGGCCGCGCCGGCGGCGGCCAGGGCGGCGGTTCCGTCGTCGGCCAGAACCGCGCGCACCGCCCGCAGGGTCCACGTGGGCGGTAGCGCGAGCGCGACGACGCGCACGACCGCCGGCCAGCGTTCCACCGGGATCTGCACGCCGCAGATGATCATCATGGTGAGCGACACTCCGTTCGCCACCAGGTTGCGGGCCCCATTCGCGTTGAGTACGAGGGCCGCGAGCAGCAGGCCGAAGCAGTAGGTGGACAGCGAGGTCAGCACGATGAGGCCGACCAGCGCGGGGACCTGGCCCGGCCGCCAGGCCACGCCGAACAGCGGGGCGACGGTGAACATCGATACGACCGTGGTCGCGCTGGCGCTGGCCGGCCACTGGAGGCTGCGCCCGAAGAACACCCAGACCGGGCGGCTCGGCACTGCGGCGAGGAACTCCAGCGTGCCGGCGGCGCGCTCCCAAGTCGTGGACGAGATCACAGCCATGCACTCGATCACACTGCTCATGAGGCAGCTGCCGACCGCGAGGTACGCGGTATGGGACAGGCTGCCGGCGGAGCGCCCCAGGAGAGCGAAGAAGACGGCCTGCGCCAGCATCCGGCCCAGCCAGCCGAACAACCAGATGCGCCAGGTATAGATGGCACGCATGTCGGCCGCAGCGTTGGCCGCGCTGTAGGTGATCACCCGCAACGTGCGGCTCATGTCAGCACCACGGTGCCCTCCCGGCATGCTCGGTCGATCATCCGGCGCATCAGGACCGTTCCGATGAGGAAACCCGCGGCACCGAGCACCACGATCGCCAGCAGCCGCAACGGGGCGGCGGTGACGGCAGCCGGGGCGAGACTGGCCCGCATGAGGTCCGCGGACCAGGTCAGGAAGATCAAGTCCGTCACGGTCCGCAGCCACCAGGGGAACATGGTCAGGGGTACCGCCAGGCCGCCGAGCAGGTAGAGCGGATAGCTCAGGGTGTTCTGCAGGACCCGGGCGGAAGGCAACAGCACGTAGAGCGGCGAGAGCAGGGTGGTCGTGCCTGCGGCGGCCAAGCCGCTGGTGACCAGGCAACAGATCAGCACCACCGGGTGCGGCACCGGCATCCAGCCGGTGCCGCCCAGCAGGCTGACCGCGGTCCAGGCCTCGGCGAACGCGACCAGCCCTATGAGCGAGACCGAGCACATCCGCCCGAACAGCGTGACGGCCAGCGGCGCCGGGGCGCCGAGCTGCGCCTCCAACGTGCCGATGAGCCGGTCCTCGGTGATCGCGTTGCCGGCCACCGACAGGGCGAGCATCCACACTGCGATCAGCGTGGGCGCGACCACGGCGTTGCCGATCTGCGTCTGGTGCCCGGTCCATCGGTCCACGGTGACGATGAACGTGGTCAACAGCGGGGTGGTGACGCAGACCAGATAGGAATCGGGGGTGGCGGCGGACAGCCGGAGCTGGAGGGTGACCGCCGCCCAGAACTGCCGCGTCACCGGACCGCCATCCCACGGTCCTCTATGAGGCTGAGATACACGTCGGCCAGCGTCGGACCGGGGGTGCTCAGCTGGCTCACGCCGGCCTCCAGCAGGAAGGCCAGCACCGCTCGGGTCGTTGTCTCGCTGTCGGTCAGCACCCGGATCGAGTCGTCCGCCGCCTGTTCGACAGCGCGCACGCCGGAGACTCCGCGGAGGCCGGCCACGGTGTCGGGGGGCACCTGCCGCGCTTCGACGGCGTCGACACGGGCGACGAGATTCCGTATTCCGATGGTGTTCTCGGTAGCGATCACCCGGCCGTGATCGATGAAGGTGACCCGGTCGCACAGGGCCTCCGCCTCGGTCATGTCGTGCGTGGCCAGGATGATGGTGTGGCCGCTGCCGCGCAGGTCGGTGACCAGGGCACGGAAGTCGCGGGCGGAGATCGGGTCCAGGCCGGCGGTGGGTTCGTCGAAGATGAGCAGCGGCGGATCGGCGACCAGCCCGCGCGCGATGTGCAGCCGCTGCTTCATGCCCCGGGACATCGTGTCGACGCGATCGTTCGCCCGGCCCGCCAGTCCCGTGCGCTCCAGCAGCTCGTCGACGCGCGCCCGCAGGGCGGAGCCGTGCAGCCCGTACAGCGCCGCCCAGAAACGCAGGTTCTGCTTGCAGGTGAGCCGCCCGTACAGCCCACGCTCGCCGCCGAACACCACACCGACGATCCGCCGGACCTCGTTGGGCGCGATGTCCACGTCGTGTCCGAACACTCGCGCGGTGCCGGAGGTCGGGCACAGCACCGTGGACAGGATGCGGCACAGCGTCGTCTTGCCGGCGCCGTTGGGCCCGAGCAGCCCGTGCACCTCGCCCTCGTCGATCCTCAGGTCGACGTGGTCCAGGGCGACGAACGGCGTTGCATCCGAACGCTTGCCCGGATACGACCGGGTCAGTGCTTCCGTGACGACGGCGCTCATGACACGGTCACCCCGCACTGGCGGTACCAGAGCGTGTGATCGGGGTTCCATCCCTGAGTGATCAGCTTCGCGACGATGCGGTCGCCGTGCCCGCTCCCGCCATCAGTGACGGAATGTACGACATTGCCGATCAGCGGAGCCCCGGCCTTGGTGGCCTGCCGGATACACGCACGGGTGAGCGCGTCGGTGGCCGCGCGCCGAACCTCGTCGTCGGCCTCGACGAGCACGTCGAACAGTTCGACGTACGCCTCACCAGTGACCTCGTCCCGCTCCGCGCAGAGCAGGGTCGCGTGGCCGATGGCGGTCGTGCCGCGTTCGGCCACGAAACTCTTTCGCCCGGGGAGGGCCAGCAGTCCGGCCGCGATCTCCGCGGTGTCGCCGAGGGTTCCGGCCGGTCCGTGGGCGGCCCCGTTGACCAGCGCTTGGCCGACCCAGCGCCGCAGGGCGGCCTCGTCCTCCGGCTCCGCCCGTCGCACCGTCATCACGGACGGTGTGGCCGGTGCGGCCGGTGCGGCCGACGTGGCCGGTGTGTCCGCGGCCGGTCCGCCGGCGTGGCGGAGGTAGCTGGTGTGGCGGATCCACGGCCGCGGCGGGGCCCCGTCGGTGTGGTGCAGGCGCACGAGAATGGCGTCCGGCGCGTCGACGAGGTCGGCGGCGATCCTTGGCAGCGCTGCCCACCAGTCCGCGTTCGTGGCCAGGGCAGCCGGGCAGTAGGTGACCAGCAGGCGGCGCTCGCCGCTCACTGGGTCGGTCTGCTCGTCGGCCACGAACCGACTGCCTTCGAAATCTCGCAGCACGTCGGCCTGACCGGCCATCTCCAGGTAGTCCGTCACCGTCATCGCGTGGGCTCCGGACGTACAGTCACCACGAGATCCCGCAGTATGTGCTGAGCGGCCCGGGCGACGTCGTCCGCGGTGACAGCGCGGAGCTGCGCCATGTCCACGTCGGCGGAGAACGGCGCACCGGCCACCGCGCCGGCGGCGAGCCGACGGGCGTGTTCGAGTGGGTCCTCGGTGTCGAACACAAGCGCGCTGCACACCTGTCGATGGGCCGCGTCGAGGTCCTCGTCGGACGGACCGCGCTCCGCCAAGTCGCGCAGTATGGCGGTGACCACCTGCACGACGTCCGGGCCGCGATCGGGGTCCGTGCCGATCAGCACCCGCCAGGCACCGGCCTCCGCGTAGCCGCGGTGCCAGGAATGGAATGAGTAGGCCAGACCATGCTCGTTGCGCAGCGCGCGGTACAGCGGAGAGAACGGACTCGCACCGCACAGTGCCGCCAGGATCTCGAAGCGGCTGCGCTCCGGCGTGCCTGCCGCAGCCGATCGGCCGCCGATGCTGACCCAGGAGTACTCCTCGGGCCAGCAGATCTCCTGGTGTCGCACCGCGCCGAGCGGGACGAGCGGCCGTGCGACCGGCAGACCGGCCGCGAGCGCGGACCGGGCCTGGTCGATGTCGGGCGCCTTCGGCCCGACGACCGAGAGAGCCAGCCGGCGGCCGCCGAACATCAGGGCGTGGTGGTCTCGTACGACCTGTGGGTCGATGCTGCGCACACTGTCCGGCGTGCCGCCGACCGGGCGGCCGAGTGGATGGTCGGGAAAGAGCGCGGCCAGGAATGCGTCCTGCACCGTGTCCGCGGGATCGGCCGCGGCGGCGTCCAGTTCACGCAGTACCACCGCGCGTTCGGCTGCCAGGATGTTGTCGTCGTATTCGGGCGTGGTCGTGGCGCGGATCAGCAGATCGACGACCTCGGCGAGATCCTCCGCGAGCACCTGGCACTGGAACAGCATCCGGTCCAGCCCGGTCTCCGCGTTCGCCCGGCCGCCGGTGCGTTCCACGCACTCGGCCAGCGAGGGTTGGTCCCGGACCGGAGAAGCCATCAACAGATGTTCGAGCAGATGAGCGACGCCGGACGCTGCTCCGGGATCGTCGCGTGAGCCCATGTCCACGGCCAGGCAGATACTGGCGGTGCGCATATCGCTCCGAATAACCGAATCAATCGCTTTCTGTACGAGCACGGCATTCTCCTGGACCAGTTTTCCGTAATAGTGGGCGCCACCGAAAAGCGGTGGCGCCCACCCGTGCGACCTAGCCGGTCAGTGCTTCTTGATCTTGCTGATCTTGTCGAGACGCGGGCGCAGGGCTGAGACGTGCTTGCGCATGGGGTCACTCCTTTCAAGTCCGCGGCCAACGCACGTACGGCTTGTACGTATTCGGTCGCTGGCTGCCGACTTCGACAAGTCTGGCGTGGCGACCTCGCCGCGAGCCAGACGTTGTCCGTTGTCTGCTCAGCAGGAAACCCGGCAACGGCTGGTCAAGTAATAGGGGACGACATGGCGTCGGAAATCCGGAAAGCGGAGAATCCCGAATGTGTACTGCCGTCGGGGGGAATGCCGTTGGGTGCGGAATGTGGAATGACCGCGCCCCGCGACGGACGTTCCAGCCCTGATGTCCGGTTCGAACGGAACCGGGTGAGCCCGCCGGCACGCGGTCGCGGTGTCGCAACGGCAGCCTGTCGCACGCTGTCCCGATGGGCGCCGACGGCCACCCGATCGTGGGTGGTCCTGGTCGCTGCGACCGAGAATGTCGCCTCGCAACGGGTGGCGGAACAGTGCGGCTTCGTCTCCGAAGGCACCGCGCGGTCGGGCGGGATCCTGTTCGCGGGCCGCACCGACTCCGGGTGCACTCCCTGTCGCGCGCACCTGCCGGCGTTTCCTGCCGAGCAGACAACGGACAACAGCTGGCCCGCACCGAACTGGCGGTGGAAGGTGATCGGATGAGTACTGAAACCGTGACGATCCCACACGCCACCGCACCCGAGGTCACGCTGGACCTGCTGTTCGGCCTGCTGGACTGCGATCCGGGCGACGGCCTCGCCAAGCTGATGCACAACGCGCGGGTGGCGCACTACACGCTGCCCGCGCTGGTGCTCTCGGTGCTGGAGAACGAGGGCGTCGACCTGGGTATCACCGCCGGCGCCGAGCTGCGCCGGGCCCGGCACCGCGCCGCCAGATATGCCGGTGTGCTCGCCGACCTGCCCGACGGCGGCGAGGTCGTCCCGCTGAAGGGACCCTCGCTGGCGCAGCTGTACCCGCCGGGAGTGCTGCGCTCGCAGGGCGATGTCGATCTGCTCGCGCGGGACGAGAGCCGGCTGTGGCAGACGGTCGCCCGGTTGGCCACGGACGAGTCGAGCCAGATCTGGGTGACTGTGATGGGCGCGGAGCCGGCGTGGAACGTGCTGGTCACCATGGTCTGGCAAGCCGACGAGCCGATCGTGGATCACGAGTACCGGGTCGAGCTGACCACCGCCGCGCTGCTCGGCGACTTCGAGAGGGTGGGGGTGCGGACGACCCTGCCGACCGATCCCGTCCTGGCAGCGCTGGTGTGCCTCACCGAGGAGGGGCTCCAGCGTCCGTTCCACCCCAGAGACGCCCTCGACCTGTACGTGCTGCAGCCGCGGTTGCCGGCCGCCGCGGACATCGCCGCGCTCGTCGAGGAGTTCCACCTGGCGCCCGAGCTGCTCGGACTCGGTCGGTACACCTCCCGCGTGCTGCCGCAGTGCGACGTCGCCGAGCTGATGCGTGTGCTGGCCGAGCCCGCTCGGCGTGAACTCGACCGCCGGGAGAACCTGCCGACCGCCGTCGCTCCGGTCGAGCTTCGCGACGTGGTCCGGTGTGGAAAGCCGGCGCAAGGCCTGCTGCTGCGGCGCCGGACCCGCACCGACCTGGCCACGGCCCGCACGCACTGGAGCGGTGGCCAGGCGGTGCTGCACACGCCCGTGGGCGACTACCTGTTGGTGGCGGGCAAGCTGGTGGCCGAAGAGGACTTCGAGTCGGCCCTCGCAGTGCTGCGCACGTGTGACGAGAGTGCGGCGTGCTGACCGGGCCCGGACCGCTGCCGGTCGCCTCCGGCGGCTCTGGTGATGCGACCTCCGCGTGGGCGCCGGCCAGGTCGCGCGGCTACCAGGCGCCCGTGTCAGCCGCGCCCCCTGTGTGAGGGCGTGATCCTCGACCCACGTCCCGGCCCACGGGGCGTGGGTGACCTCGATCATGTGGACCGTACGCCCGGAGTGCGCGCCGCCGGCCAACTCGAACCGGTCGACGCGGGCGGCGACATCGTCGCCCGGGATGACCCACCCGGTCCGGTCGGCCCGGCGCTCGACCCGCTGCTGCTCTGCGCGGCGGAGATCTACGGCATTCCGGGCACGGTGACATGGGTGGCCAAGGACCGCGCGCCCGGAGAGGGGCGCTGCCGGCACTGCCCGGTGCCATCGGCGAACGCGGCATCCGGGCAGCTTCCCGAGCGAGTTCAACGGGTTCAGCGGCCCCGTCCACCTGGACCGGTCAGGCGATGACTGCTGGTTCTGGAATGTCAGGGCGGCGTCGCCGAGGACCTCGTCCTCGTTGCGCAGAGGCGGTTGCGGCGCACGGGAGTCCGGCAGGCGGCGCACCTGGACGTGTCAGCTGTCGGGCGCCGGCCGGAGCGGTCGGGTCTCGTTCAGCTCGGCGGAGAAGGCCGCGGTGAGCTGGTCGAGACGATAGGCGCCGGGCGCGACCTGGTGCAGCAGATGAATCTCCGCCAGAGCGTCCAGCAGCGCGTGGGCTTCGTCCACCCCGGTGCCGAGCAGGTCGGCTGCGGTCGCCGGTGAGACGGTCTCACCGGCGGTGACCGCCAGGCGTTGCAACGCATTCGCCGCAGCAGGCGCCAACTTGCGGTAGGACCACGACAGAACGGTCCGCAATGTGGTCGCCTCATCCGACCCGTCGCCGAGGCCGCCGAATGGCGACTGATGCCACCCGTTGATGTTCTCGGCGGCGACACGCAGGGCCAGCGGGACATAACCACAGGATTGCGCGATGTCCGGCGCGGCTGATCGGTCGAACCACGGTCTGGCAACGGCTTCGAGCAGCCGTAATGCCTCGTCCTTGGTCATCGGTGGCACCGTGACCCGCTCCGCGCCGTCCCGTACGACCAGCCCGGACAGCCGGTCCCGGCTCGTCACCAGCACGTGGCACCCACCGGCCGCCGGCAGCAGTGGCCTGACCTGTCCGGGGTCGGCCGCATTGTCCAGCATGATCAGCGCGCGCTTGCCGGTCATCAGGCTGCGGTACCGGGCCGCGAGGTGTTCGGCAGGCACCTCCGCGTCCACCTGTCCGCCGAGGGACGTCATGAAGTGGCGCAGGACATCGGCCGTGTCGGCCGGAGCGCCGGGGCCGAAGCCGCCCAGATCGGCGAACAGGACGCCGTCGGGGAACTGGCGCGCCACACCGTGGGCCCAGTTCAGCGCTGTGCTGGTCTTGCCGATTCCCGCCTGCCCGTCGACAACGACGACGGTGCACTCCGCCGAGTCGCGACGCGCACCCGGCAGGTGAAGAGTGCGGTCCAATGCGGACATGGTCGCTGCCCGCCCGACCAGGCCGGGTACCGCCCTGGGCAACTGGTTGAGCGACGGGCCGCGGCGGCCGGACCTGCCGGCGTCGACGAGACCACTCAGCCGGCCATCGGTGCGCAGTACCTCGTCACACCGCCGGGCGAGCATGTCGGTCGGCGCCTTGGCGTCGGTCTCCACTCTGCTGAGATGGCTCTTGCTGTAGTTGACCAGTTGGGCCAGCTGTCCGAGTGAGAGCCCCCGGTCGCGTCGTGCGGCTCTCAAGGCGGACCCGAACGACCGCGTGGGGGTCGTGTTGATCGCTATGCGCGACTGCTCCGGTTCTGTCCGGTCAGCTGGTCGACTGGTCATGAATGTGCTCCTCGTGGTGAACAAGGCTCCGAAGGGGACCGGTCCGAAGAAGTTCGAGCCGCTCCATCACTGTGGTTGTCGCCCTGTTCGGGGAAGGCGTCGGGAATGGGTGGGTGTCTGGATTCCCGTGATGCGTGTCCTGCGGACACGTGGCGTGGAACAGCGTGACGACCGAGCAGGCGTCGTCGCCGGTGTTCTTGGGGCTGACCATGAGGTCGCCCTCGGCCATGCCGTGGGAGGCGTTGAAGTCGGGGCCCGTTGACTTGCAGGGGCCCGTGGTGATCTTTCCGTTACCGCTGCCCTGCGCGGTGGCTGGTCCGCCGCCGCTGATCGTGGCGTTCTCGTCGGATGCGCCGGGGCCCCGGCCGAGAAGGAGGACGCGTGCGAGGACACGGGGGAGGCCGGGGAGTCGTTCGCGTTCGCGGCGGATTCCTCGTTCCCCTGGCAGGCGGTGAGCGAGAAACCGTCGCGAGGGTCAGGGCGGCAACGGTGATCCTCTGAACGCGCATTGTTTCTTCCTCTGCGGTCAGTACCGTGTGCTCGCTGCGAGCGAGCGTTACTGATCATCGAGAGCCCCTCGGCCCGTGGGACGTTCCACCCGCCCGCCTCCTCATACATGCCTGTTACAGGAATGCGGGGGCACGGGTGGCCCCGTTTCCTGGGCACGCACCGCCCGAGTCCGGCTGCGCACCCCGGCCTTGCGCTGCCGTCCGGCCCGGGAAATGGGCCCCGAGCGTCATGTGGGGTGCCGCGCTGCTCTTGGACCGCCGGTTTCCGCGATCCTCACCGTGAACCTCCACGGCCGCCGACAGCTGGGACGGATCTGTGACCGTCCGGCCATTGAACTCATGGGCCACCGCGGACTCACCAGATGGGACGAGGGTGAGGGCTGCCTCCTGCGTGAGTCTTTTCAGGCCTTCGGGAGCCGGGATTCGTTGCCGGGGCGGCCACGGGTACCCCTTCCGGACGGTGCGCGGGGGACGGTTCTCTGTCGCACACCGTAGGAAGGGGCAGGTCAGGGGCGTACGTGGTGGGACACCGTAGTCCTTCGGCCGGGTGTGCGCGGGACCACCACCCCGGGGTCACCCGGTCGACGGGACCGGGCAGTTCGTGACCGGGGTGTGGCAGGCCACACCCCAAGTGGGCGGCGGACCGCAGTGACCGGGTGGGCGGTGGCGCGAAATGGTCATCCGCATGACAACAACACCGACATCACGACCCTTTGCTCCACGGGTGCAGTCCCAGCCCGCCGGTGCCTCCCATATCTCCTGGCGCGTGTGCGCGGGGCTCGTCGCTCTTGCCGTGCTCCTCGTCCCTGCCTTCGTCATCGCCCCGCGCCCCCTGGCAGCGAGCATCTCGGGCGGCGGCTTCGACGATCGGGGTGAACTCGTCGACAGCTTCTCCGAGTCGTTCGTCGCCTACTGGAGGTCCGGCGAGCGGAACTTCTCCCCGGACCTGGAGAGGATTGCCGACTACTGGAGCCACTACCACGTGGTCAAGGCCGTGATCGCTGCGCTCCTGCTGATCGTGTTCATCGCGCTCGGCGTCCTTCTCTGGAAGGCCTTCCTGCAGGCCGGCGGTCTCGGGGCGGGGAGCAGGGCCGCTCTCGCGTCGGCCGGGGCGGTCGTCACGGCGCTCGCGCTGTTCGCACTGGCGGCGGTGATGGCCAATGTCCAGGGCGCGACGGCGCCCTTCTCCTCGCTGCTGCCGATGCTGCCGATCCACGCTTCCCACGGAGAACTCGCCGATACGCTCCATCAAGTCGGGCAGGGCCTGGCCGACTACCCGGACGGCACCGGGGACCGGACTCCGCCCGCTCTCGAAGCGATGGTCGGTGACTTCGCCCGGTACCACGCGGTGATTGCCGTGGCCGGTACGGTTGTCGCGGTCGTCCTGGCCGGGATGTGCGTGGCGTCGTGGCGGAGGTCGGCGAGGACCGGGGTGTCCGACGGGCGAACGAGGCGCGTGTTCAGGTCGTTCGGTCCAGGTCCGTGGAACCGCTGATCGCCGAGCGCGGGTTGATCAGGTCGGTCGGGTCCAGGACTCGGGTGCAGTTCTCGCACTGGTCGCCGCGGGC
>NZ_JBEZLL010000036.1:57177-78202 GCF_040652135.1 Streptomyces sp. NPDC048295 | reverse complement strand
TACTGCAGGGGGGACCCTGTGGGAGAGTAGGACGCCGCCGAACTCCTTTTACGGGAAAGCCCCGTGCCCTTGTGGCACGGGGCTTTTCTGCGTTCACGGGATGCTTCCCGTCCCCCCTGTGCAACCGACAGCAGTGGCTGAGGGTAAGGTCAGGGGGCATCATTGGCACGTTCTTCACAGGAGGCCCCCGGGTGGAGGTCCAGGAGACTCGGGTTCAGACGGACCGGGTACTCACCATCCCCAACATCCTCAGCATGGCTCGCCTTGTAGGGGTTCCGCTCTTCCTGTGGCTGATTCTTCGCCCCGTGTTCGGCGGTCCCCAGAGCGACGGTTGGGCCTTGTTGGTGTTGATGCTCAGCGGCATCAGCGACTACCTCGACGGAAAGCTCGCCCGTCGGTGGAACCAGATCAGCAGCCTCGGCCGGCTCCTGGACCCTGCTGCGGATCGCCTCTACATCCTTTCGACCCTGGTCGGCCTGACCTGGCGGGAGATCCTGCCGTTGTGGCTCACCGCTGCGCTCCTCGCCCGTGAGCTGATGCTTCTCGTGATGGTCGGAATCCTGCGGCGTCACGGCTATCCGCCGCCCCAGGTGAACTTCCTGGGTAAGGCGGCCACGTTCAACCTGATGTACGCGTTCCCCTTGTTGCTGCTCAGCGACGGAAGTGGTTGGCTTGCATCGCTGGCCGCTATTTTCGGATGGGCGTTCGCAGGTTGGGGTACAACGCTCTACTGGTGGGCAGGGATCCTCTACGTGGTTCAGGTCCGCCGGCTCGTCAAGGCGGATGTAGCAGCCGATTGAGCTCGTTGACGCGGTGCCGCGCAGTGTGGCCGGCCCGCCGCGGATGACCCGGATGGTGCCCCGACGGGCGAAGTCGGCCAGACCGTCGTCTCTTCAAGGAGGACGTTTCCGACATGAAGGCCGTCGTGATGGCTGGCGGCGAAGGCACTCGCCTTCGTCCCATGACCTCAAGCATGCCCAAGCCGCTTCTGCCCGTCGCCAATCGGCCGATCATGGAGCATGTGCTTCGGCTGCTCAAGCGGCACGGGCTGAACGAGACCGTCGTAACGGTCCAGTTTCTCGCCTCGCTGGTCAAGAATTACTTCGGGGACGGCGAAGAGCTCGGGATGGAGCTCAGCTACGCCAACGAGGAGAAGCCGCTCGGCACCGCGGGAAGCGTGAAGAATGCCGAGGAAGCGCTGAAGGACGACACCTTCCTCGTCATTTCCGGTGATGCACTCACCGACTTCGATCTCACCGATCTCATCGCCTTCCACAAGGAAAAAGGCGGTCTGGTCACCGTATGCCTGACCCGCGTACCGAACCCGCTGGAATTCGGCATCACCATCGTGGACGAGGGCGGCCAGGTCGAGCGTTTCCTGGAGAAGCCCACCTGGGGTCAGGTCTTCTCGGACACCGTGAACACCGGAATCTATGTCATGGAGCCCGAGGTATTCGACTATGTCGAAGCCGATGTCTCGGTGGACTGGTCTGGCGATGTCTTTCCTCAGCTCATGAAGGAAGGCAAGCCCATCTACGGCTACATCGCCGAGGGGTACTGGGAGGACGTCGGCACCCACGAAAGCTATGTGAAGGCGCAGGCCGACGTTCTTGAACGCAAGGTCGATGTCGACATCGACGGCTTCGAGATCTCGCCAGGCGTATGGGTCGCCGAAGGCGCGGAAGTGCATCCCGACGCAGTGCTGCGCGGACCGCTCTACATCGGGGACTACGCAAAAGTCGAAGCCGGTGCGGAGCTTCGCGAGCACACCGTCATCGGGTCGAACGTCGTCGTCAAGAGCGGTGCGTTCCTGCACAAGGCCGTGGTGCACGACAACGTCTACATCGGTCAGCACAGCAATCTCCGCGGCTGTGTGATCGGCAAGAATACCGATGTCATGCGGGCCGCCCGTATCGAGGACGGCGCGGTCATCGGGGACGAATGCCTGATCGGCGAGGAGTCGATCATTCAGGGCAATGTCCGCGTCTACCCGTTCAAGACCATCGAGGCCGGCGCCTTCGTCAACACCTCGGTGATCTGGGAATCGCGCGGACAGGCTCATCTCTTCGGTGCCCGGGGCGTGTCAGGGATCCTGAACGTCGAGATCACCCCGGAACTGGCGGTCCGGCTGGCCGGCGCCTACGCCACGACTCTGAAGAAGGGCTCGACGGTCACCACCGCACGTGACCACTCCCGTGGTGCCCGTGCCCTGAAGCGAGCGGTGATCTCGGCCCTCCAGGCCAGCGCCATCGACGTCCGGGACCTGGAGAACGTACCTCTGCCCGTCGCACGCCAGCAGACCGCACGGGGCAGTGACGGCGGGATCATGATCCGTACGTCCCCGGGCGTGCCCGACTCGGTCGACATCATGTTCTTCGACGAGCGGGGAGCCGACCTGTCGCAGGCGCGGCAGCGGAAGCTGGACCGGGTCTACGCACGTCAGGAATACCGCCGCGCCTTCCCGGGCGAGATCGGGGATCTGCACTTCCCGTCCAGCGTCTTCGACTCGTACACCGGATCGCTGCTGCGGAACGTGGACACCGTGGGGATCGCCGACGCGGGTCTCAAGGTGGTCGTCGACGCCTCCAACGGGAGCGCCGGGCTCGTACTGCCCAGCCTGCTGGGGCGGCTCGGCGTCGACTCATTGACCATCAATCCCGGCCTCGACGAATCGCGCCCCACCGAGACCGCCGAGACCCGGCGCTCCGGACTGGTACGGCTGGGCGAGATCGTCTCGTCGGCACGGGCGGCTTTCGGCGTCCGGTTCGACCCGGTCGGTGAGCGGCTCTCCCTGGTCGACGAGAGGGGCCGGATCGTAGAGGACGACCGGGCGCTCCTCGTGATGCTCGATCTCGTGGCAGCCGAGCGGCGCAGCGGGCGGGTGGCGTTGCCGGTCACCACGACACGGGTCGCCGAGCAGGTCGCGGCGTACCACGGCACGCAGGTCGAATGGACGACGACATCGCCCGACGATCTGACGCGCGTGGGACGCGAGGAAGGCACCATCTTCGGTGGAGACGGGCGCGGGGGCTTCATCGTTCCCGAATTCAGCAGTGTCTTCGACGGATCGGCCGCATTCGTGCGGCTTCTCGGACTGGTGGCCAGGACCCAGCTCACCCTCAGCCAGATCGACGCCCGCATCCCCCGTGCCCATGTCCTGCGCCGTGACCTCGCCACCCCCTGGGCCGTCAAGGGACTGGTCATGCGCCGGGTCGTGGAGGCCGCCGGTGACCGCAACGTCGACACGACGGACGGTGTTCGGGTGGTCGAGTCCGACGGGCGGTGGGTGATGGTGCTGCCGGACCGGGCCGAGGCGGTCACCCATCTGTGGGCCGAAGGACCGGACGACGCCTCCGCACAGGCGCTGCTGGACGAATGGGCGGCGGTTGTGGACAGCGCAGGTCAGTAAGGGTTCTTCCGGTGTGCCCGCAGACGTCCGTGGGCGCCTGCGGGCACACCGGTGGGGCCATTCGGCGGTAGCGGCGGCGACGTGCGACGATGTGCGGCATGTCGCAGCAGCCCCCCGATCGGAGTACCGCCTCGCCGCCAGCGCGTCCCGACGCTTCCATGTCGCTGCTGACCAATGTGATGGACCACAGCCTGGACGACGGATACGCCGAGGCGTCGGCGCGTCGCAAGGCCGACGGGAGCGCGGGCCTGCCCCGTACGCTCAAGTCGAAGCTCGGCCTCGCCGCATGTCTGGTGCTGGCCGCCCTCGTGGTCACGCTCGGCGCCGCGCAGGCACGCGTCTCCGCGCCCGTTCTCGCCAAGGAGCGCCAGGAGCTGATCGATCGCATCGACGACGAGACGTCGGCGGCCGACACCCTTGAGTCCCAGGTGGACAAACTCCGGGACGACGTGGGCCGGCGCCAGCGCAAGGCGTTGGAGAAGCACGGCGGGGACCAGGGGGAGCGGGTGGCGCTGCTCGCCGGGGCGACCCCGGTCGAGGGGCCCGGGGTGAAACTCGTGGTCGACGATGCCAAGAACACCGACCAGGGGGGTGGCGGTCCCCGGGAGACCAGCGGATTCGCCGACACCGGGAGGGTCCGCGACCGGGACCTCCAGCGGGTCGTCAACGGGCTGTGGCAGTCCGGCGCGGAGGCGATCGCGATCAACGGGCAGCGGCTGACGGCCCTGTCGGCGATCCGCGCGGCGGGCGACGCCATACTGGTCGACAACAGACCGCTCGTGCCGCCGTACACGGTGCTGGCGGTGGGGAACGGGAAGCAACTCGGCACCGCGTTCCAGGACAGTGCCGACGGTCAGTATCTGCAGGCGCTCAAGGACACCTTCGACATCCGGACGAGCATGTCCGTGCAGCAGAAGGTGAGCCTCCCGGTCGCGCCGAGCCTGATCGTACGTACAGCAGAGCCTTATCAGGCCGCAGACACCGGCAGTGGTGCGGCAGACACAGGGAAGGGCACATCGTGATCGCCGTACTGGGCCTCGTCGTGGGAGTCGTGGTCGGACTGTTGGTCCGGCCCGAGGTGCCGGCCGTGGTCGAGCCGTATCTCCCGATCGCCGTCGTGGCCGCCCTCGACGCAGTCTTCGGTGGTCTGCGGGCCATGCTCGACGGGATCTTTGTCGACAAGGTGTTCGTCGTGTCGTTCCTCTCGAACGTCGTGGTGGCCGCACTCATCGTGTTCCTGGGCGACAAGCTGGGCGTCGGAGCGCAGCTGTCCACCGGTGTGGTGGTCGTGCTCGGGATCCGCATCTTCTCCAACGCCGCGGCCATCCGTCGGCACGTCTTCCGGGCCTGACGCCGATGAGCAACCAAGAACTTCCCGGCGAGCCTGAGCATGCCGACGAGCAGACGCCCGGCTCCGCCAAGGAACTCACCGGACGTCAGCGGCTGATCGCCGGGCTGTGGCCCCCGCGTGTGACACGGGCCCAACTCGTCGTCGCGCTCCTGCTGTTCGTCCTCGGTCTCGGCCTGGCCATTCAGGTGCGGTCCAACAGTGACAACAGCGCGCTGCGAGGTGCCCGGCAGGAGGACCTGGTCCGGATCCTCGACGAGCTGGACGACCGGACACAGCGTCTGGAGGACGAGAAGCAGCGGCTGGCCGCCCAGCGCACGGAGCTGGAGAACAGCTCCGACCAGGCCGAGGAGGCGCGTAAGCAGACGGTGGAGAAGGAGCGGCAACTCGGGGTGCTCGCGGGCACCGTGGCGGCACACGGCCCCGGGATCACGCTCACCGTCAACGACCCCGGGGACGGGGTGAAGGCGGACATGCTGCTCGACGCACTCCAGGAGCTGCGCGCGGCGGGTGCCGAGGCCATCGAGGTGAACGGAGTGCGTGTGGTGGCCAACACGTACTTCGCGGGCGACGGCGGCAATGTCAGGGTTGACGACCGTAAGATCAGCGCGCCGTACGTCTTCAAGGTGATCGGCAAGCCCCAGGATCTGGAGCCGGCGCTGAACATTCCGGGCGGTGTGGTCCAGACGCTGGAGAAGGAGCAGGCCACCGTGCAGGTCGAGCAGGTCGACGACATCGTCGTGGACGCCTTGCGACCGGCGAAGCAGCCTGACTACGCTCGGTCGTCGTCCCCGTGAAGCCGCGGCGCGAACGGGGCGAAGGACACGCGTCCGAGGTTGCGGGGGGTCGCCGCATCGTATTGGTGGCGCGTGGTGGAAACTGTCGAGTGGATACGGACGTTGTGAAGATGTCCGGGTCGGCAGGTGTGTTCATTCAGGGTTCGTCCTGCCCCACGGGCGGGTCTATTTCGGTCAAGGGGAAGCGCCCGTGAAGTTGTTTGGGAAGTTGTTCGGCAAGAGCGCTCGCGACGAGGCTGCCCGCCATCGCGCACCGCGCCATGGCCAGGGAGACGAGCAGGCCACGGAGCGCCCGCTCTTCCGGGATCAGGTGTCGGGTACGGGCAGTGACAATTCGGGAGCTTCCGGCGCGTCGTCTGTTGACCCTGCCGGTCCCGGCCGCATAGGTTTCGGAGAATCGTCGACCTCGAGTTCGGGTGGAGAGTTCGCCCCCAGGCAGGAGGGTTCGTCCATGCCGGTCTGTACGAGGTGCGGCCATCGCAACGCCGAGGCCAGTCGTTTCTGCTCCAACTGCGGTGCGCCGCTCAGGGGCGGGGTACCCGAGCGTGCCTCGGAGACGACCTCCACCATCTCCATCTCCGGTCTTGAGGCCTACGAGGCGGAGGCCACCGGGCAGACGGCTCTTCCGTCGCTCTCGCCCGAGGCCCAGGCCGCCGTCGACGCCCTTCCGCTCGGCTCCGCGCTCCTGGTGGTGCGCCGGGGCCCGAACTCCGGCAGCCGCTTCCTGCTGGACGGTGAGCTGACCACGGCCGGCCGTCACCCGCAGAGCGACATCTTCCTGGACGACGTGACGGTGTCGCGGCGGCACGTGGAGTTTCGCAGGGGGACCGACGGCAGCTTCACGGTCGGGGACGTGGGCAGCCTGAACGGCACCTACGTCAACCGGGAGCGCATCGACTCCGTCGCCCTGTCCAACGGCGACGAAGTGCAGATCGGCAAGTACCGGCTGGTCTTCTACGCGAGCCAGCGCGGTATCTGACCCGTCAGGGAAGGTCCATGCTGAGAACACCGACGGGCGGTGCCGTGGCCGGCACCGCCACCGCCGACGACCGCCCGATGAGCATCGGCACGGTGCTTCTGCGGCTGCGGGACGAGTTCCCCGAGGTCACGATCTCCAAGATTCGATTCCTGGAGGCCGAGGGACTCGTCGAGCCTCAGCGGACCCCTTCCGGCTACCGGAAGTTCCGTGGTGCCGATGTGGAGCGGCTGGCCCAGGTGCTGCGCATGCAGCGGGACCACTACCTCCCGCTGAAGGTCATCCGGGAGCATCTGGACGCCCTCGCCCGTGGTGAACAGGCCGCCCTGCCGTCCGGGGGCGGCCCGCGGGACCTGGCCGACGGCAGCTGGGCCGCGGAGTCCGGACGGACCACCGCGGCCCGGATCGGCCGTGCCGAGCTGCTGGCTGCTGCCGAGGCCACCGAGAGCGACCTCGACGAGTGGGAGTCTTACGGCCTGGTCGCTCCGACCGCCGATGGCGGCTACGACGCCGAGATGGTGACCGTTGCCAGGCTTGTGGCGGATCTGGGCAGGTTCGGTCTGGAACCGCGTCACCTGCGTGCCATGCGCGCGGCCGCGGATCGCGAGGTCGGGCTCATCGAGCAGGTGGTCGCGCCCCTGCGCCGGCACCGGAATCCGCAGACCAGAGCGCATGCGGAGGCCACTGCGAAAGAGCTCGCGGAGCTGTCCGTGAGGCTTCATTCGGCCCTTGTACAGAGCGCTCTGCACATCCGGCTCCACTGATCACGTCGGTGCCCGACTACCCAAACCTGCCGGGCACGTCCTAGGGTTGCTGTGTGAACGAGCTCGACGTTGTGGGTGTCCGGGTGGAAATGCCCTCCAACCAACCGATCGTGCTCCTGCGTGAAGTGGGAGGCGACCGGTACCTCCCCATTTGGATCGGTCCTGGTGAGGCGACTGCGATCGCCTTCGCCCAGCAGGGCATGGCTCCCGCCAGGCCGCTGACCCATGACCTCTTCAAGGACGTGCTCGAGGCCGTAGGCCAGGAGCTCACGGAGGTCCGCATCACGGACCTCCGGGAAGGGGTCTTCTACGCGGAGCTGGTCTTTGCCAGCGGAGTCGAGGTGAGCGCGCGGCCCTCCGACGCCATAGCGCTCGCGCTGCGCACCGGAACGCCGATCTACGGCAGTGACGGGGTGCTCGACGATGCAGGCATCGCCATCCCGGACGAGCAGGAGGATGAGGTGGAGAAGTTCCGCGAGTTCCTCGATCAGATCTCGCCGGAGGATTTCGGTACCAACAGTCAGTGACCGTTCTTCGAGGTCGCCGTCAGCGCATTCGGCAAGCCTTTCCCGCTCATGAGGCACGGGAAACCACCCTCAGGGTGATTATCACTCGGCGTGCCGAGTGTGGCGATCGTTGACGCACCCCGAGTGACTGCCTACCTTCGAGATGGCAGGTCAAGGACGGAGGTCGGCGTGAGAAGCAGCGGCGACGGTACGGCAGCGGGTGGGCCGTATCCGCAGCAGGGGAGTACAGCCGACCACACCATCATGCAACCGGTTCAACCGGCGGCGGTGGCGGGGGGCGGAGTGGCATCGGCCAACGACATCGGCTACCGGGGGCCGACCGCCTGTGCGGCTGCCGGGATCACCTACCGGCAGCTCGACTACTGGGCGCGCACGGGGCTGGTGGAACCGAGCGTGCGTCCCGCGTACGGGTCCGGCACGCAGCGGCTCTACAGCTTCCGGGACGTCGTTCTTCTGAAGATCGTGAAGCGCTTCCTGGACACGGGCGTGGCGCTTCAGAACATCCGCACCACGGTCCAGCACCTGCGGGCCCGGGGATTCCAGGACCTGGAGCGGATGACGCTGATGAGCGACGGGGCGACGGTCTACGAGTGCTCCTCGCCCGACGAGGTCGTCAGCCTGCTCCAGGGTGGTCAGGGGGTCTTCGGCATCGCGGTGGGCGTGGTGTGGCAGGACGTCGACGTCGCCCTCTCGCAGCTGCACGGCGAGCGGGTGGACACCGGCGAGACCCTCATCGGGAACAACCCCACCGATGAGCTCGCGCGGCGGCGCAACCGCGCGGGCTGACCCCGGTCCGCCGCACGGGCCCCGGGGCGCGGTGATTGTCAGTGCCGTAGGGCAGCATCGATTGATGTGAGAGCCGCGCCCACCATCCTGCATCTGGACATGGATGCCTTCTACGCCTCTGCGGAGCAGGCGGCGAAGCCGAGCCTGCGCGGCAAGCCGGTCGTGGTGGGCGGGCTGGGGCCGCGCGGAGTCGTCGCCACCGCGTCGTACGAGGCGCGACGCTTCGGGGTGCATTCGGCGATGCCCATGGCGCAGGCCCGGCGGCTCGCACCCAACGCGGCGTATCTGGTGCCCCGCTTCCAGCTCTACCGATCGGTGAGCGACCAGGTGATGGCGCTCCTGGGGCGGCTCTCCCCGCTGGTGGAGCCGCTCAGCCTGGACGAGGCCTTCGTCGACCTGGAGGCCGGTGGGACGGCCGATGACGCGGCTTCGGCACTGGAGATCGGTGAGCAGCTGCGTACGGCCATCCGAGCGGTCACCGGGCTCACCGGCTCGGTCGGACTCGCCGGTTCCAAGATGCTGGCCAAGATCGCTTCGGAGGAGGCGAAGCCGAACGGTCTGCTGCTCATCGAGCCGGGTACGGAACGGGCCCTGCTCGCGCCCATGCCGGTGCGGATCCTGCCCGGTGTCGGGCCGGCGACGGCGGACCATCTGCGCCGTGCCGGGATGACCACGGTCGACGACTTGGTCGAGGCGGGTGAGGACGAGCTCGTACGCCTGCTGGGGAAGGCGCACGGCAGCTCGCTCCACCGGATGGCGTTCGGGTACGACGACCGGCCGGTGGTCGCGGAGCGGGACGCGAAGTCGGTGTCGGTCGAGGACACCTTCGACGCCGATCTGCACGACCGGGTGCGGATCCGGACGGAGGTCGAGCGACTGGCCGACCGGTGCGTCCAGCGGCTGCGGGGCGCGGGGCGGTCCGGTCGGACGGTGGTGCTGAAGGTGCGCCGGTACGACTTCTCGACGCTCACGAGGTCCGAGACGCTCCGTGGACCCACGGACGACCACACGGTGGTCCGTGAGGCCGCCGCACGCCTCCTGGAGGCCGTGGACACCACCGGAGGCGTCCGGCTCCTGGGAGTGGGTGTGACGGGGCTCGCCGACTACACGCAGGAGGATCTTTTCGCCCAGGCCGCCGGTGAGCAGGCCGCGACCGAGGAAGCGGCCGAAGCCGCGGCACCGGCCGGGGACGACACGGCCGGGCCACCGGACGATTCCGGAGCGGAGGACCGGGAGACCCCCGGACAGCGTGCTGACCGGCGCTGGCCCGCCGGGCACGACGTACGCCATGACACATACGGCCATGGCTGGGTGCAGGGCAGCGGCGTCGGCCGGGTGACGGTGCGGTTCGAGGAGCCCGAGTCGGCGCCCGGACGGGTGCGTACGTTCCGGATCGACGACCCGGAGCTCCGGACCGCCGACCCGCTGCCCCTGGTGCAGGACCCGGTGGACTACTCGTCCTGGCCGGCCAGTCTGCCGAAGTCCCTGTCCGGGCCGGCCGGCCCGGACAGGGAGTCCAGACCGTAGTGCCGGTAGAGCTGGAGCTCTTGTTCCGGTGAGAGATGGCGGCCGACGCCGAAATCGGGCGCGTCCCTGATCAGCGCGCGGTCGAAGGGGATGCGGAGCGAATCCTCCACGAATTCGCTGGGTTCCAGCGGGACGAACGCGTCCCGGCTGAAGAGTCCGGTACGTACGGCAGCCCACTCGGGCACTCCGGTCGCGTCGTCGAGATACACCTCGTCCACGGTCCCGATCTTGGTGCCCTTGCGGTCGAACGCCTTGCGGCCGATCAGGCTGCGCGGATCGATGTCGGTCTGCACGGTCCCTCCCACTGGTCGCGGCTACTCCACAAGCACTACAAAAGGGCAGATCGGAGTGGTTGGCCACTCGAGAAATCAGCCATGACCCCCGCTGGTAGGCTGGTGATGGCCGCTGACCCCGTGCGGGAGAGTCCTCCGGAGCTGATCCGAAGGCGCCGAAGGAGCAAATCCTCCCCGGAATCTCTCAGGCCCCCGTACCGCACGGACGAGGTCACTCTGGAAAGCAGGGCGGGTCACGTGCGGCCGAGTGCCGGTGCGAGTCCCTTCCTCACCGACGGTGAAAGCCGGTACGCCGCAGGGCGCGCCGGTGAAGCTCTCAGGTCGAGATGACAGAGGGGGAGGCCGTTCGGGCACCCGCGCCGTGGTGCCCCTCGCAGGTCGTGACAGACCAGGAGGCCTCCACCATGACCCCCCGTCGCACCCCGCTCTCCCAGCTGGAGCAGGGCATTCCGTTCGAGCAGCGCCATATCGGCCCCGATGCCGAGGCGCAGTCGAAGATGCTCGCCCAGCTCGGTTACGGCTCGCTGGACGAGCTGACCGCGGCCGCGGTGCCCGATGTCATCAAGAGCACGGAGGCACTCGGACTGCCGGCCGCCCGTACCGAGGCCGAGGTGCTGGCCGAGCTGCGCGCGCTCGCGGACCGCAACCAGGTGCTGGCCCCGATGATCGGGCTCGGCTACTACGGCGCCTTCACCCCGCCGGTGATCCTTCGCAACGTCATGGAGAACCCCGCCTGGTACACGGCCTACACGCCGTACCAGCCGGAGATCTCGCAGGGCCGACTGGAGGCGCTGCTCAACTTCCAGACGATGGTCGCCGAGCTGACCGGGCTGCCCACCTCCGGCGCCTCCCTGCTGGACGAGGGCACCGCGGCCGCCGAGGCCATGGCGCTCTCGCGGCGCGTCGGCAAGGTGAAGGGCGGCGTCTTCCTGATCGATGCCGACGCCCTGCCGCAGACGATCGCGGTCATCGAGACCCGCGCCGAGCCGACCGGTGTCGAGGTCGTCGTCGCCGACCTGTCCGACGGCATCCCGGCGGAGATCGCCGAGCGTGGTGTCTTCGGCGTCCTGGTGCAGTACCCGGGTGCGTCCGGGGAAGTGCGGAACATCGCGCCCGTCATCGAGCAGGCCCATGAGCTGGGCGCGATCGTCACGGTCGCCGCGGACCTGCTGGCCCTGACCCTGCTCGCCTCGCCCGGTGACCTGGGCGCGGACATCGCGGTCGGCACCACCCAGCGCTTCGGTGTGCCGATGGGCTTCGGCGGACCGCACGCCGGGTTCATGGCCGTACGCGAGAAGTTCGCCCGCAGCCTTCCGGGCCGCCTCGTCGGTGTCTCCGTCGACGCGGACGGCAACAAGGCCTACCGGCTGGCCCTGCAGACCCGCGAGCAGCACATCCGCCGCGAGAAGGCCACCAGCAACATCTGCACCGCCCAGGTGCTGCTCGCGGTCATGGCCGGCATGTACGCGGTCTACCACGGCCCGGACGGGCTGCGGACGATCGCCGGGCGCACCCACCGCTACGCGACGATCCTGGCCGAGGGCCTGCGCGCCTCCGGCATCGACGTCGTGACCGGCGCCCACTTCGACACCCTCACCGTGCGCGTCCCGGGCAAGGCCGCCGGCGTCGTCGCCGACGCCCGCGAGCGCGGGGTCAACCTGCGGCTCGTCGACGCCGACCTGATCTCCATCGCCTGCGACGAGACCACCACGCGTACGCAGATCGCCGCCGTCTGGGCCGCCTTCGGCGCCGACGGGGACATCGAGGGGCTGGACGCCACCGTCGCCGAGGCGCTGCCCGAGGGCCTGCTGCGCTCCGACGAGATCCTCACCCACCCGGTCTTCCACCAGCACCGCTCCGAGACCGCGATGCTGCGCTACCTGCGCAGGCTCGCCGACCGGGACTACGCACTGGACCGCGGCATGATCCCGCTCGGCTCCTGCACCATGAAGCTGAACGCGACCACCGAGATGGAGTCGATCACCTGGCCCGAGTTCGGCGCGCTGCACCCCTTCGCCCCGGCCGAGCAGGCGGAGGGCTTCCTCACTCTCATCCGCGAGCTGGAGGAGCGCCTCGCCGAGATCACCGGGTACGACGCGGTCTCCATCCAGCCGAACGCGGGCTCGCAGGGCGAGTTCGCGGGCCTGCTGGCCGTACGGGCGTACCACCGGGCCAACGGTGACGAGCAGCGCACCATCTGCCTCATCCCGTCCTCCGCGCACGGCACCAACGCGGCCAGCGCCGTGATGGCGGGCATGAAGGTCGTCGTGGTCAAGACCGCCGACGACGGCGAGGTCGACATAGAGGACCTCCGCGCCAAGATCGAGAAGCACCGCGACGAGCTCGCCGTGCTCATGATCACGTACCCTTCGACGCACGGAGTGTTCGAGGAGCACGTCGCCGACATCTGTGCCGAGGTGCACGACGCCGGCGGTCAGGTGTACGTCGACGGTGCCAACCTCAACGCGCTGGTGGGCCTCGCCAGGCCGGGCCGGTTCGGCGGCGACGTCTCGCACCTGAACCTGCACAAGACCTTCTGCATCCCGCACGGCGGCGGCGGCCCCGGCGTCGGTCCGGTCGGGGTGCGTGCGCACCTCGCGCCCTACCTGCCGAACCACCCGCTCCAGCCCTCCGCGGGCCCCGAGACCGGCGTCGGACCGATCTCGGCCGCACCGTGGGGCTCGGCCGGTATCCTTCCCATCTCCTGGGCGTACGTGCGCCTGATGGGCGGGGAGGGACTGAAGCGCGCGACGCAGGTCGCTGTCCTCGCGGCGAACTACATCGCCAAGCGTCTGGAACCGCACTACCCGATCCTGTACAACGGCCCGGCCGGTCTGGTCGCGCACGAGTGCATCGTGGACCTGCGGCCCATCTCCAAGGCGACCGGCGTCAGCGTCGACGACATCGCCAAGCGGCTGATCGACTACGGCTTCCACTCGCCGACCATGTCGTTCCCGGTCGCCGGGACGCTGATGATCGAGCCGACCGAGAGCGAGAACCTCGCGGAGCTCGACCGGTTCTGCGACACGATGATCGCCATTCGGGGCGAGGTCGAGAAGGTGGCCTCCGGCGAGTGGAGCGCGGACGACAACCCGCTGCACAACGCTCCGCACACCGCGGCGATGCTGGGCGGGGAGTGGAAGCACGAGTACAGCCGCGAGGAGGCGGTCTTCCCGGCCGGAGTCTCGGCCGCCGACAAGTACTGGCCGCCGGTGCGCCGGATCGACGGCGCCTTCGGCGACCGCAACCTCGTCTGCTCCTGCCCGCCGCTGGACGAGTACGACAACTGAGCGATGAGCATGACCGTGTGACGCGGACATGCGTCGGGGCCGGTTCGGACAATTCTCCGGGCCGGCCCCAGCTCGTACCGGCCGCGGTCAGGCGGCCCTCATCACCCGGTCGGTCCCCAGGGGCCGGTGCGGAGCGATGATCTGACCGTCCGGGAGCAGCTCACCGGTGTCCTCGAAGAGCAGGACTCCGTTGCACAGCAGGCTCCAGCCCTGTTCCGGGTGGTGTGCCGTCAGGCGGGCGGCCTCCCGGTCGGCTGAGTCGGCGGTCGGGCATGGTGGCTGGTGCTGGCACATGGCTGGGTTCTTTCGCTGCGTTGTAGTGAATGTCCTGCGGCTGGATGAGGTGTTCATGGCCGCCCCCCGTATCGATCGGTCCGGTCCCAGTGTTGCCCCACGGGCGTCAATCCGCAGGGATTTCGCAGCAGCACTTCTCCTTACCCGGAGGACGCGTCACCCGCGCGGACGGTTCACCGTAATTGCACTGTCCCTTCGGGTGGTTCGGGGTGGTCGGTACGGGCTAGTCCGGACGGGTACGGAGTGCGCCCCCAGCACTGTGCCCCGCGACCGGGTACGGCGGCGGGGCACAGGACAGGTGCGGGGTCCGGGTCTCAGGCCGGTGATCCGAGCAGGGGGCCGGGGCCGGGGGTGATGCGCAGCGTCATCACGCGGAGCAGATCGGCGACCCGGTGCGGGCGGTGTGCCGCGATACCCGGTGGGGCGGGAGCCAGCGGAACCAGAAGGTCGGCGGGGGCCAGCGCCCCGCCGGAGGCGTCGGCCTCGATGTCGCCGTGCAGCCACAACGCCAGCATGTAGAGCTCCGGGATGGACAGCAGCCGCGGCTGGTAGGGCGCTGTCACCGTCTCGGCCTGGCGCAGGGCGAGTTCGGTCGAGGCGATGTACGGGCCCTCGAAGAAGTGCGAGAAGGCCCAGCCGTCCGGGGTGAGCATGGTGTCCGCCGCGGCGACGGCCTGTTCCGGGGTGCGGATCAGGAACCGCCACCCGGCGAGCCGGGTGGCGGGAGCGAGTCCGTTCGGACCGATCCGCTCCAGTACGTGGACGGGGAGCGGGAGTTCGGGACTCAGTGGCTCCTGGGCGGACCTGAGTGCGGGTGTGCGGGCTTCACGGACCGCGGTGGGTGAACCGAGTGCCGTGAGAACGCTGCGCAGAGCGGGCACGGGAGCCGGGGGAACATGCAGCGGCATAGTGGGTCGCCTCTCACTTCGGAGACACGGTGGTGCGTGGGCGGGTGCAGACGGCGCTGTCGGCATGCGGGGCCAGAGGAGGCCGGTGACTGGGCCGGTGCGTCAACTCTCTGCCTCGTCCGCGGAGTTTATACGACACGTGTTCACGCGGTGATTCCACTAGCCGTCGCAGGCATTGCCGACAAGGCGGTATCAAGACTTTATTATGCGGAGAATCTACTGATTCTGTGTCAGCGGCGCAGCCACCGCCAGGGATTTTTCCCCGGGCGCGGACGGCCGAAACGCGTCGACGTTTTCACCGGTGCCTGCCGGGGAAACCGCGGGCCGCGTCATGCCCATGGAATGTGCCCCGGGCTTCTCTCTCAGATTACTGGCCCCGCCGGGTTCTTGTGGGCGTTATGGATCACCTCGCCTGGGCATTATCGATCGTGACGCGAGCGGTCTGGGCCGTGGGCCGCCCACCTGAGGGAGGGACGCTCCGATGGGGGAGAAGGTCGTGGCGGGCGCCTTTGACCTGTCCGATCGGCAGGGGTACAGGAAGAAGCTCCACCAGTGCCTGGAGGGGCTGGAGAGACTTCTCGTGGAGCGGAGGTTCGACCGGCCGCGCAACCTCATGGGCGTGGAGATCGAGCTGAATCTCGCGGGTGCCGACGGCATGCCGAGGATGATGAATGCGGAGGTCCTCCCGCGCATCGCGAGCCGTGATTTCCAGACCGAACTCGGGATGTTCAATTTGGAAGTGAACATAGTCCCGCACCGTCTGGGAGGGCGCGTTTTCGATCAGCTGGCCGAGGAGCTCAGGGCCGGGCTCGGATATGCCCACCGGAAGGCGGGCGAGGTCGATGCCGGGATCATGATGATCGGTATTCTGCCCACGCTGCGCCACGAGGACCTCGTCCTGGCGAACCTCTCGGACGTGGACCGCTACACACTGCTGAACGATCAAATGGTGGCCGCGCGGGGCGAGGATTTCTCCCTCGATATCCAAGGCGTGGAACGACTGGTCTCCACTTCCGCCTCGATCACCCCCGAGGCCGCCTGCACCTCGGTCCAGCTCCATCTGCAGGTGACGCCGGCTCGATTCGCGGCCGTGTGGAACGCGGCCCAGGCCGTCGCCGGTGTCCAGATCGCACTCGGGGCCAACTCGCCCTTCCTGTTCGGCAAGGAGCTCTGGCGGGAATCGCGCCCGCCGCTCTTCCAGCAGGCCACCGACACCCGGCCGCCCGAACTCCGGAACCAGGGCGTGCGGCCCAGGACCTGGTTCGGAGAGCGGTGGATCGGCTCGGCGTACGAACTCTTCGAGGAGAACCTGCGCTACTTCCCGCCGCTGCTCCCGATCTGTGACGAGGAGGAGCCGCTGCGGGTCCTCGACGAGGGAGGGGTGCCACGGCTGCAGGAACTGGTGCTCCACAACGGCACGGTCTACCGCTGGAACCGGCCGGTGTACGGCCTGATGGACGGCGTACCCCATCTGCGGGTGGAGAACCGGGTCCTGCCCGCCGGGCCCACCGTCACCGATCTGATCGCCAATGCGGCGCTGTACTACGGACTCGTGCGGGCGCTCGCCGAGGAGCCCCGTCCGGTGTGGACCAGGCTGCCGTTCGCCGCGGCGGAGGAGAACTTCGACACCGCGTGCCGTCTGGGCATCGACGCGGAGCTGACCTGGCCGCGTCCCGGCCGTGCGGGCGGGCTGACCCGGGTGCCGGCCGTGAAGCTCGTACGGGACGAACTGCTGCCGCTGGCCGCCGCGGGGCTCGATGCCTGGAACATCGAGCCCGCGGACCGCGACCGTTACCTCGGGGTCATCGAGGAGCGCTGCAGGCGCCGGGTGAACGGGGCGTCCTGGCAGGCGGACACCTACCACCGGGCACGGGAGGCCGGGATGGACAGGCACGCGGCGCTGGCCGCGACCACCCGGTGGTACGCCGAACTGATGCACAGCGGGGAGCCCGTGCACAGCTGGCCGGCCGGTGTCCCGAAGCCGTGACGCCGGCGCTCGCCCGGGCTATTCCTGGGTGGTGTGACTGCTCTGGCCGGCCGTCATGATGGCCTGCAGGATCACCGTCTGGATCTCGGCCGGGTCGATCACCTGGTAACCGCCACCGCCGGTCACCTTCGCTATCTCGTTCACCTCCTCGCGGTCCGCCTCGGGGCCGACCGCGATGGCGAGCAGCGGCACCGGGCGCTCCGGGTCGGCGATCCGCTTCAGTTCCGCGATCAGGGCGCTGCGGGAGATGGAGCGACTGTCCTGGTTCGATCCGTCGGTGAGGATCACGACCGCGTTGAACTTGCCCTTCACATAGGTCGCCTGGGCGTCCTTGTAGGCAGCCAGCATGGTGTCGTACAGACCGGTCGCCCCGCCCGGCACGGGCTTCAGTGCCGCGAAGGCCGCTGCCAGCTTCTCCCGGTGGGTGCCGCCGCCCTTCGCCGGGTCGCCCAGCCGTGTGGCCGGCACCAGTTTGCGGTAGTCCTTGTCGCCGTCGAGTGTGGTGGCGAACTCCCAGAGCCCGATCTCGTCGTTCGGTGTGAACTGGTTGAGGGCCTGGATCAGGGACGCCTTGGTGACGTCCATCCGGGACTGGTTGCGCCCCGGGACGATCGTGGCCATGGACCCGGACGCGTCGACGACCGTGGTCAGCCGCGCGCTCTGCACCGTGATCGTCCACATGCCGAGCGTCTGCTGGAGCGCCTCGGCGGTCGGTGGGGCGGCGGCCGCGGTGGCGTACGGCTGGGGCTTCCTGCCACCCGCCGGTGCGACCACCGACTCCGCGGCCGTGCCGTCGACGTCCCGGAAACCCTTCTTCGCCAGGAGGTCCTGAGCACCGGGTTCGTTCAGCAGGGTCATGAACCGCAGCGCCGCCCGGCTCTCGGACGTGCTCATCCGGTTCTCGTCGACCAGGGTGTACGGGTAGTTGAGGAGCGGGGTGCCGTCCTTGGGGTAGAAGAGGTCGAGCTTTCCGCCACCGGTCGCCTCCGCGTTGTGGGCGAACGCGGCCTGCTCGGACAGGAGCACCGCCTGATTGCGCTCCGGATTGCCCTGCTCGGCGCCCGAATCGCTCTGCGCCAGTGTTTCCAGCACCTGGGTGTCACCGTCCGACATGCGCTGTGCGAGCAGCTTGGCGGTCGCCGCGACCCTGGTGTCGCTGTCGCCGCCCTGCTTCTCGGAGGATGCGCCGATGCCGGCGAGCGCCAGCAGGCCGGTGGCACTGCGGGCCGGGTCGGCCGCACCGAGGCGGACCTTGTCCGACTCCATGGCCGCGGCAGTCAGCTCCGCCCAGGAGTACTTCTTCTTCGGCCAGCCGAGGCTCTTGGCCGCGGACGGAACCATGGCCAGGGTCACGGGGGAGGACGCCACGGAGTCGCCCGGTGTGATCGGGACGCCGTCACCGGAGCCCTTGGCCCGGTCGACCCAGAGGTCGGAGTCGGGCAGCCAGACCTGGAAGTCCGGGGTGCGGGCGTCGCTGGAGAGGGCGTCGGCGACCTTGTAGGAGTCGCGGGCGACCACGGTCACGTACAGGCAGCGGCCGTCGGAACGCACCTCGTCCTTGCGTGCCTTGTCGGCGACGGCGCGAATGGAGGGTGCGATGTCCGGCGATGCCATCATGGACAGATGTACGGCCGAGTCCTCGCAGCTCTTCGAGAACGACAGCAGGCCGCCCTGTGCCGCGACGGCCGTTCCCGCCGCCACCGCGAGTACGAGCATGGTCGCGATGACGACGGTGCGCCGGCGTCGTGGCGGTGATCCGTCCCCGCTTCCGTCTCCGGCGTACTCGTCGGGCAAGCTGTGACGTCCCATGTCGGTGGTGCCCCTCCTTGAGGATGTACAAGGAAAAGGGGGACCACACCATCGGCAATGGTGGTTGTCCCCCGGCCTGTCGCGCATGATCTTCGTACCTGCATTCGAGACCCTAGCCGGACGGGGAGCGGGATGGGACACGAATGCACAACTGAAGGCAGGTGTACAGGTGGAGGCGGGGCTTATGGCTGATTCTTTCCCTCAGGAGGCTGTTCCGCGACGGATTCTTCGGTCCGAAACGGTCCTCGTGCTGGCTCTCTCCCTGGGTGCCAGCGGGGTGTCTGCCCTGATCAGTTTTGTCGGATCACTGACGAAACCAGGGGGTTTGAAGGAACAGGCCGCGACGCTCAACGGTTCGTACGCCCCGGGGCGTCCATGGCTGGATCTCGCCTGGCAACTCTTCGGTATCGCGACCGCCCTGGTGCCGGTCGCCCTGGTCGCGCATCTGCTGCTGAGGGAAGGCGCGGGCCTGAGGTCCATCGGTTTCGACCGCACCAGGCCATGGCCGGACCTGGGGCGCGGCACCTTGGTCGCGGCGGGCATCGGAAGCGCCGGTCTCGCCTTCTATCTGGTGGCCAGGGCAGCAGGATTCAACCTGACCGTGGTTCCGGAGTCGCTGCCCGACGTGTGGTGGAAGTTCCCGGTCCTGATCCTGTCCGCGATCCAGAACTCGGTCGTGGAGGAAGTGATCGTCGTCGGATATCTGCTGCGCAGACTGGGTCAGTTGGGGTGGACTCCGATGGCCGCCCTGGCCGCCAGTTCGGTGCTGCGCGGTTCGTACCACCTGTATCAGGGGATCGGCGGCTTCATCGGCAACATGGTGATGGGCGTCGTCTTCGTGCTGCTGTACCGGCGCTGGGGGCGGGTCGGGCCGCTGGTCGCGGCTCATGCGCTGCTGGACATCGGGGCGTTCGTCGGATACGCCCTGCTGGCGGGGAAGGTGGGCTGGCTGCCCACACCGTGAGGGTGAGCAGCCCTGTACGGCCCCCCGCGCGCCGGCTCAGAGCGTCGTGAGCAGTTCGCCGTCGATGACCGTCACCGCGTCGCCGGTCAGCAGGGTCCGGTCGCCGCGCAGCGAGGTCCGGACCAGGCCGGAACGGGCGGAAGCCTGAAGTCCGGTCAGCTCGTCCCGGCCGAGACGGGCCGACCAGAAAGGTGCCAGCGCGGTGTGGGCGCTGCCGGTCACCGGGTCCTCGTCGATACCCACGCGCGGGAAGAAGCCGCGGGAGACGAAGTCGTAGCCGCGGGAGGGGTCTTCCGCCGAGGCCGTGGCGACGACGCCCCGCCGGGAGACCTCGGCCAGGGCGACGAGATCGGGGATCAGTCCTCGTACGGTCGCCTCGTCGGACAGCTCGACGACCAGGTCGCCGATGTGCGGGCCGGTGTCGTGCACGGAGAGCGGGTCCGCGCCCAGGGCGGCGGCCAGCCCGGCCGGGGTGGCCTCCGGTGTCAGCGGGGAGGTGGGGAAGTCGAGGGTGATGGAGCCGTCCGGGCGGGCGGTCGCGGTGAGGATCCCGCACCGCGCCGCGAAGCGCATCGTGCCGTTCGCCGTCCCGGTGGTGTGCAGGATGTGCGCGGTGGCGAGGGTGGCGTGACCGCACATGTCGACCTCCGTGGTCGGGGTGAACCAGCGAAGTGCCCAGTCGGCCTCGCCGCCCGGCGGCAGCGGGTGGGCGAAGGCGGTCTCGGAGAGATTCAGTTCCGTGGCGATCCGCTGGAGCCGGTCGTCGTCGGGAAAGGTGCCGGAATCCAGGATCAGGACTCCCGCCGGGTTGCCGGTGAAGGGGCGGTCGGTGAACGTGTCGACGATGCGAATCCTCATGGCGCGACCCTATGTACGGTGCGGAGCCGCGTGCCAAGGCCAATCCGGTGTCACTGGACCTGGAATGCCGATGGGTGAACGGTGCCGCCGGAACCGGCCGTGCCGATGTGTTCGTCCGCCTCTGCGGCACCGGACCACGTTGCCGGCGTGGATCTCTTCTCGTGTTCCTGGACGGCCTTGCGCACGGTGGTCGCCGGGCTTTCGGACGAGGACTTCGCGAAGCCGTCCGGCTGCGCCGGCCGGTTCGTACGGGACCTGGTGTGTCATCTGGTCATCGACGCCCAGGAAGTCCTGATCACTCTGGTGACTCCCACCCCGGGGGCGGAACCGAGCCGCGACGCGGTGACCTACTGGGACGTCGCCGCGACGCCGCCGACCGGTGACGATCTTGCTGGACGGGCTGGACGGGCTGGACGGGCTGGACGGGCTGGACGGGCTGGACGGGCTGGACGGGCTGGACGGGCTGGACGGGCTGGACGGGCTGGACG
>NZ_JBEZLL010000036.1:0-57083 GCF_040652135.1 Streptomyces sp. NPDC048295 | reverse complement strand
GGGCTGGACGGGCTGGACGGGCTGGACGGGCTGGACGGGCTGGACGGGCTGGACGGGCTGGACGGGCTGGACGGGCTGGACGGGCTGGACGGGCTGGCTGGCCGTCCGGCCGGCTGCCGCGTACGAGGAACACCGGCTGCTCAGGTTCCACCTCGACGGCATCGGCTCCGCCGCTGCTCGCGCCGGCGGGCTCGCCGGCCCCGGCCGGCGGGTCGGCACCCGCGACGAGGTCCTCACCGCGGGCGACTACCTCCGTGCGTACGCCCTTGAGTGGACGCTGCACCACTTCGACCTGATCGCGCACCTCCCGGATGCGGCCGGACCGCCCGCGGAGGGACTCGCCCGGGCCCGCGAGATGCTGGAGAGAATCGCCGGGGGCCGCTTTCCCCGCGTCGTTCTCCGATTTCTCACTGACCGGGGGCGGTGCTGTGGGCAGGCAGCCACGGTGGGTGGAGGCGATGTCCTGGACGCGGCGGGAGAGGCCGTGCCAGATATGGAATCGCTCGCTGACCTGCACGGTGGCGGGTGCGCCGGCGGTGATGCCCTGCCGGTAGATGAGGGAGCCGTCGCGGCAGGCGACCACGACACCGGGGCGTTCGTGGAGCCAGCGGCTGAGCTGTTCCGCGTCACGTTCTTCCCGGAGTGTCAGCGGGAGCCGGGTCGTGGCGTCGACCAGGAGGGTGCCGTAGGTGCTGCCGTAGAGCGCGAAGTCGTCCACCCCGGCACCCGGGGTGTCGCCAGTGGCGGAAGCGGTACCCGCATCAGCCGTGCAGGTGTGCTCCTGGAACCTGATCCGATCCCCGATTTGCAGCCGTCCGGGCCGGGCGGACATCACGACCGACCCCAGGACGGGAGGCGAACCACGGTGCCGGCACCGAGCGGCGCCGCGGTCAGGGCCGCCACCGACTCGTGCTGCCAGAGCAGATGGTGGAGCACCGGCAGCACCACCAACCGGTCCCCGACCTGTTCCGCCCCGGCGAGCCCAGAAGCTGTCCCGTAACTACTGATCGGGGCGGACCCCTCGGACGTGTGCGATCACGTCTGGTTGGCCCAGGCCGGCGCGGTTGATCCGGCCTCGGCCGCGGATCACGCCGTCTGCGGCCAGTCTTTTCTGCAGTGCGTCGGGTGCCAGGGGGACCTCGAAGCCCTCACTGAGGCCTCGCCCCGTATCTGCGTACTCGTAGCGGACCGCGTACATCCTTCCCGCGTGATGCCATTCGCAGCGGACCAGAGGTCGCGCGAGGACTGCCTCGAACCACTCTGCCGCACTGTTCGCCAGCTCCGTAGGGCTGCCTTCGGCTTCGAAGGCGAGCTCACTCACGGACTGCCGGATAGTGAAGTCCTGGTTGTGGAGTTCGCCCCCACGGACGACGAAGCCGTCGAAGTGGGCGCCCACCGTCAGAACTCCCTGGCGGCGTTGCGGGTCGCCGATGTCCAGATAGACGATCAGTTGGCCGTCGGAGGTGTGTGCCGATGGCAGTACGACAGTGTCGAGCGGGTCCACCAGCCAGGATCCCGCGCGTTCGGCCAGCACGTCCACGAACGCGCGTTGCGTGACGTCCAGGTCGTCTTCGTCGTACTCGAACCAGGGGATCTCGTCCATGACCGCACTCCAGGGGCGACGCAGAGGCTGTCCAGCAGCCGCCAGTCACAGGTGGTGAGATGATCTTGATGTGGCTGTTGTGATCACGGCGTCGGGGACCTCCTGGACAGCCCCGTTCACGGGACTGGGCCCGGGCTCCTCGGGAAGCCGGTAACCGTGCTGCGGCGCAAAGGTGCGGATGCGGTCCGCGAGGGCCGGCCGTGGAGTCTTCCGCTGGAGGCCTCCGCGACTGCAGCCTCAAAGGCAACGGAGTCCATCACGCCATGCTCGGCATTGCACGCATGCGCAACCTCGTCCTCACCGGACGGACGAGCGGCCCCGCACACCGCTGAGCACCCCTGGCGCGGCGACTTAAAGATCATTCACGGGGCAACCATCAGTTGATGATTTCGGCGCGGTCATCCAGACGGATTGCGGCCAGCCGGTCTCGCCATGTCTGGAGAGCTTCGGGTGTCTGTCGCGTCCAGTCGGTGACCTCGCCAACGATCCGGAGCGGTTCCCTGCTGCGATAGGAGCGGGTGGGATTGCCAGGGAACTTCTTGTCGGTGACGTTGGGATCGTTCTCGAACTCCCCGGTCGGTTCGACAACATACACTCGCGCGGCCCCGTCGCCAGCGGCCAGTTCGGCGGCGAGTCCCGCGCCGTCACGCAACGCGGTGAAGTAGATGTGGTTCATCACGATTTCGGGCCGGTAGTTGGAACGGAAACCGGCGGTGAGGTGATCTCCGAGCTGCAGCTCGGCCTTTGTCCCGTGAAAGAATGGCCCCTCGTCCAACACCGCGTCCATCACCACAGGTTATCAAACCGAGCTGTGTTCCTTGGTCGGATCACATGCTCAGCCGAAGGCCGCCCGCACGTAGGGCAGTTACCAGTCCGAGTGATCAAGCACGAGGAGCCGTTCGGACCCCGAGGTCAAAGATCAAGTCAGGGATCCGGCCAATGACTTCGGGTCAGGTCCGCTTGCGGCTCGCGATCTCGTCAGAGAGCTGCTGCACGTGGGCGGGGTCCGCGTCCCGGGCAAGGGCGACGTAGTGGTCCATGACGGCCGGCCGGTAGCGCACGGGCAACGTCTGTCCTGGGGCGAGTCGGGTGAGCTCGGTGATCGTGAGGTTTTCGTCTGCGATACCGCGGAACGAGATGCCGTCGGCGGTCTCCACGTCGAACATCAGGACCACGCGTGGATTGCCGTTGACCTCCCGCCAGTCGACGAGAACGCCGAGCGCAAGCGCCCCCGTACGCAGTTCCGCATTGCGCTTCCGTGCATCACTGCTCAGGAGCGGGTTCGGGGCGACGCCCGGGAAGTCGGGCCCGACGCCGAGCGATTCCCGACTCAGGTCGGGCCTGAGCTGCGCCATCAGGTCGTTGAGCTTCTTCTTCGAACCGAACATCCTGACCCCTCCCTCACACCGGTGCCGGAATCTCGGCCTGGCGCTTCGCCTTCACTGCGATTGTACGGCGCGGCCCTTCCCGCCCTCCGCCGCATTGCCCCGTCCCGATGGGGTCGCCGTCTGCGGTCGCGGACGGGCTCGGTCGGTGCACCTGTCTGTCGGACGAGCCACGTCCGCACGTCGACAGGAGGACCAATCCGTGATCGATATTGGCCCCAGCGTTAGCGGGCTTCCGGGGGTCGCGCAGTTGCGCGACATCGTGGGCGCGGTGATGACCGTCGGCCTGTTCCTGAGCGTGCTCGCGCTCATCATCTCGGCGATCGTCTGGAGTTTCGGAGCCAACAGCAGCAACCCTCATCTCGCGTCCCGTGGCAAGACCGGGGTGCTGGTCTCGTGCGGTGCCGCGATCCTGTGCGGAGCGGCGGTCACGCTGATCGACTTCTTCTGGACCGTCGGCCAGGCCGTGAACTGGCTTGATCTTCAACCTCGGGGTCCGAACGGCTCCTCGTGCTTGATCACTCGGATTGGTAACTGCCCTACGTGCGGGCGGCCTTCGGCTGAGCGTGTGATCCGACCAAGGAACACACAACACTCAGCACGAAGGCCGTTGGGATGAGTCTGTTGCATCAAGCTGTTCGGCAGGATCCGTTTGCGGAACTGTCACGCTTCCGGGCCGAGTTCTATTCCTGTCTGACCAGGCGTGCGGATGCGTTGTCCGAGCCGGCCGACGCGGTGTTGTGTGCGGAGGCTCGTTCCAAGAGCGCGCCAGCGGACCAACACGCTCGACACCAGCGCCGTCGACGAATCCCACCTGGACGTCTGATACGCATTGCCAGGCCGGAGCGACCGGCGCAGGCTCACGCACGAGTGCCTCCGACCTCTCGCTATCCCTGTACGAGAGTGGGACGCCAGGTGGACCATGTCCCCAAGAGCCGGGTGCGGCCACCCGGAGGAGTGGCACGCCGTCTCAAGCGATCTGGTAGACGCAGTTCAGGGCAATCGGGCGGCCTCGGCCTCGGCGAAATCCCGCCGAATCAGTACGCCGTACTCGTGCCCGGCTCAGCGGGGATCTCACCGCGAAGCAACCTGATGAAGGCATCGGTGAATTCCACCAGGAGGACCGTGTCCAGGTCGCTGTTGAACGACTCTGCCTCGCCGCCGGTTCCGAACGCGTTCACGACGTCCTTCGGGATCGCCGGGGCCCACTGCACCAGCCGCTGCCGCACCCGCTCCGACAAGCCGAGCGCCACGGCGACTCGACCTGGATCGGCACGCAGGTGCTCATCGAGGCATGACGAGACACACCCCATGAAGCCGGCAGTCGCCTGAACCTCCCAGTCATCCCGGGCATCGTCGAGCCATGCGGGACGGTCAGCGACGTCGCCGGCTTCCTTGGACAGGAGGTAGAGGTACACCTCGGCCTGAAAGTCGCGCGCCCAGAACCCGCATCCGCGATAGTCCATGAACGAACTCCCCATGAGCCCAGTAGATCATCTTCTCGCAGACCCCGGGTCTTTCTGAGGAGAGATCTGTCAGGACCGGGTACCCACCGACCTTCGCACGGACCAGATCACCTGGGACAACCAGTGAATCGGACCAGATCACCTGGGACGGGGGGCAGTTCGAGCGAGACGGGACACCGCTCCACCTCGGGTGACCGCCCACACCGGGCGGGCCTCCGGCGTGGGCCTCCGGCGCGGGCGGGCGGTGTGGTGCGGGCGCAGTCGGTCGACGCGGACGACGCCGCGTCGGCCGGGGGTGCCTTCCTCCGGCGGACTGTGCGGCTGTCCTGTGACAGTGAACCTTGACCATTGTCAGCGAAGTTTGACCACGAGGTCGCTGCTGCCCGATTCATCGACCGGGCTTCCAGGCCGGCGTGATCCGGCCCGCTTGATGAAGCGATGAGGGAGGGTGCGACCATCTTCGGATGCGAGAGATCGACGAGTTGGTCAATGTGGATGATCCGGCATGGCCGGAGCTTCGGGAGATGCTCTCGGCGGGCTCCGTGCCCGTTCAGGTGCTGTCTGCCGACGTTGACGAGAGTCGCCGATGCCTTCTGCAGATGCAGGTCACGGCGCGATCGGTGCTGGGTGCCCTGGCGTTGAACACCGGCGGGCTGCTCGTGGACAACGGGTGGGTGCGTGTGTTCGGCGGGGGTTCGGTCACGGGCGGGGGCCTCGTGGGTCTGGCGCAGGTCAACCGTTTCCCCGCAGACTTCGATCCGGTCTGGCATCCCGCGACAGGGCTGGTCGTCGGCCACGACGTCGTCGGTGGGGTCTTCGCTCTGAACGGTGCCGATCCTGCGGCTGTGGGCCGGCCCGGGGCACCTGGGCAGATGACGTACTTCGCTCCCGACACCCTTGAGTGGGAGGCGATGGAGATGGGCCACTCCGGGTGGGTCTCCTGGCTGCTCTCAGGTCAGTTGGAGACGTTCTATGACGGGCTGCGATGGCCTGGCTGGCGTGAGGAAACTGCGGCCCTGGCCTTCTCACAGGGCATTTCTGTGTATCCCTTCTTGTGGTCCAAGGAGGCCCATGCCGATCTCGCGGCGACAAGTCGGCGGCCTGTGCCGATGCGTGAGGTCATCGGAGTCGCTGCGGACTTCGCCCGGCAGATGGGGCCGCCCGATCCCGGGTTCCTCGGCGACGTGTGACCGGGTTCGCTGTCGCTCGTCAATGGTGTCGGCGAAGTCCGGCCCCCGGGCCCCGCGGGCCCTGGGGCGGCGGGTGGTGGCGGAACCGGTGGTGCGGGTGCCCGTGGTCGGCTTCGCCGGCAGCCGGTAGAGCGTCCGCTGCGAGGGCAGGCTGGCCTGCTGTCCCTCCGCAGAGGCCTTGAGGATCTGGCCGGTCCGTCAGAGCAGGAACGGGCCCGTGCGCGTCGAGGCGTCCAGGGCCTCGTCGATCGCCTGCCGCATCGCCGCGACCACCGCATCGTCCACCGCCCCGAACTGCGGCCTCTTGCGGACCGGCCGGTGGTCGGCCAGGCCGGCCACCCCGAGCTCCTGATAGCGGTGCCGGTGATGGGCGACCGGGCCGGGGCTCACCCGGTGCTCGGCAGCGGACAGCTTGGCTGCCTTGGCTCGCCGGCGGGCGGTCAGCGACCGGCCCGGCCCGTGTTCGGGCCGCGGCGCCGGGCCCGGTTCGGCGCCGGGCGGCGGGCCGTGCAGGACCTCCAGGATGTGCCCCCTCCCACCACAGAGCCTTCTCCACCACCACCTTCGGGAAGGTCTCCAGCAGCGAAGCCGGAGGCAAGGGCATCCGCATCGGAATGCCCGCGACCCTGAAATCCTCGGCGTCGAACAACTCCGGCAACGGCACGACCCGGTAGGGCCGTTCGGCATCGCCCAACGTTGCAGCCGGGGTCGACACCGCGAGAACCCCGCGCAGCCGCCCGTCGAGCCGGACCCGGTCTCCGATCGTGACCCTGGACGGCCGCTTCAGCCCGCACCCGACGACCGTCTCCCGGCCCGGACCAGTCTGCCCATTGCCGGCGGGCGGACTCCAGATCAGCGGTGAGCCGGCCGGACCACGGCAGGTGTAACAGCACCGGAAGCACCTGCAGCCGCTCGCCAACCCGCTCGGCCCCGGTCCATAGCGGCAACGGCTCCGCGAACACATCGGTCAGCCGGGAGACCACCTCCGCCAGCCGTCCCGAACGGCGGCGCCGGTATCGGGCCGGCCGGCGGACGTTCGCCATGAACATCGGCTCGGGCACATCCGCCCACTCGAACGCCCGGCCCACCGCCCCGCCGGCCTCCCGCGTTGCCTCGAAGGATTCTTCCGTCCGCTCGTCCGCTCGTCCGCTCGTCCGCTCGTCCGCTCGTCCGGGCGGTCGGGCGGTCGGGCGGTCGGGCGGACGGCGGACCGGGCATCGACCACCCGGGCACGGCTGTCGGCGAACCGTACGAAGCAGTGAGGGGCGTGACGACGCGGTTCCCGCCCGTCGTGTCCGTGCAGCCAGAACGGCTGCGAAGCGATTCCGACCACCTCCGGATCGCGCCCCGGCAGGACCAGCCGATCCCGTTCCGGCCACGACTCCGCACCACATGGTCAGCCGTCGTCGCGGCGTAGTACCGGCCCGGGAAGCTCTCGCCGCCCCTCGCCCACCCGGCTGGCGAACTGGCTCGGCGTCCTCGAAGCGCACGCTCCAGGTCTCTCCAAGGGGCAGCCGAGGGCGACCTGCGACTCCGTGGAACCCCAGCTCAAGGGCCGATGACGCGGAGTCCCCGTGGAGACGAGCCGGTACCCCCGCCCTGCGGGATTCGCTGTCACAGGACGGCGGCAATCGGGCAAGACATTGCCAGGCGATCGGTTCCGATATATCGTTGAAGCATCGCGACAGATCAACGATGGAAGGAGCGCGGTGATGCGTTCACATGGACACGAGCACGAGTTCGGGCATGGGCATGGGCACTGTGGACCCGGTCACCAGGGGCGTGGCGACTTCGAGGGGCGGCGGGCGGCCTTCGGGCAGTTCGGGCCGCCGTTCGGTGGCGGCCCCTTCGGCGGCGGGCCGTTCGGTGGCGGGCGTGGTCGGGGTGGCGGTCGGGGGAGGGCGCGGCGCGGTGACGTGCGCGCGTCGATCCTGGCGCTGCTCAAGGACCGGCCGATGCACGGCTACGAGATGATCCAGGAGATCGGGGAGCGCAGCGGCGGGGCCTGGCGGCCCAGTCCCGGTTCGGTCTACCCGACCCTCCAGCTGCTGGAGGACGAGGGTCTGATCGTCAGCGCGAGCGAGGGCGGCAAGAAGCTGTTCACGCTCACCGACACCGGCCGCGCCGAGGCGGAGTCGGGGGCCGAGGCGCCCTGGGAGGAGGCCGGGCGCGGCGTCGACTGGGAGAGCGTCAATGAGATCCGGCAGGCCGGCTTCGGCCTGATGGAGGCGTTCGGGCAGGTCTGGAAGACCGGCTCGGCCGACCAGCGCCAGAAGGCTCTCACGGTCATCAACGAGGCCCGCAAGAAGCTGTATCTGATCCTTGCCGACGAACACTGAGCCGGTGGGCGCGGTGTTCGTGGGGGCGGTGACAAGGGCCTCGCGGCCGAGCCGCGAGGCCCTTTCCGTCGGGCGGGGCGTCAGGCGGTGATGAGGCCGCCCAGCTTGCGCAGTGATTCGATGAGCGCGGCCGTCGCCGAATCCTTGAGCTTTCCCGCCATCAGGGAGACCGCGGCGCCGGTGAACTCCCCGTCGATGCGGACCGTGGTGGCGTCCCCGTCGGGGGTCAGTGAGTAGCGCATGGCCAGGTTGACGCCCATCGGCCCCTTGCCCCTGGTGGTCAGCAGGCGTGCGGTCTCCAGTTCCGCCACCGTCCAGGTCACCTCGGCGGGGAAGCCCATGAGCTTCATGTTCTCCTCGTAGGTGGCCGCGAGTTCGAGTGTCTCCGGGCCGCCCTTGGGGAAGCTGGTGTGGGTGGCGTTCCACCGACCGTACGCGCTGAAGTCCGTCAGCTGGGCCCACACCTTCTCGGCCGGTGCTTCGATGCGTGCCTCTGCACTGACTTCGGCCATGCGACCACCCCTTCTCGGCGGGTTACGGTGTCGCGGAACGTAGCCGCAGTGGCCGGAACATTCAATACTGATGAACTGTCAGATCTGCATGACCGGTCCCTTCCGCTCCGGCGCGCCAGATCAGGGCGGCGTCGAACCGGTCGAAGGCGCGGGGGTGCGGGCCGTCGTCGTGGCAGTGGAAGGCGGCCCAGAAGAGGTCGGCGCGCAGTGCGTCGGCCGGTGCGTGGACCCGGTACACGTACTCCCGTCCGTCGAGTGCCGGCAGGGCGACCAACCAGGACACGTGCGCGGTCCCCCTTCCGGCTGTCGCATGGGTATGGCCTGTGGGACGTAAGGGAATGGCTTCCGGTTGCTCAGGGAGCGCGTGGCAAGGCGGCGCGCGCCCTTTTCTCCGATCGGATCCGGAAATGGCGAGATCTCATCCGCAAGGAGGAGAAACCGTTCGGGTGTGCCCAACTTGCGCGGGATGCCTGGATGAGTCCTTCCGGCGATGTATCGGCGCTCCGGAACTGATGGGGTGAGAGGCGTGCACAACCGGATGCCGCGGATTCCTCAGCAGCCCGTACCGAACCGCGCCGAGCTCGACGCCAGACTCACGGTGGAGCTGGCCGCCGTGGTCACGGGCGCCCGCAGGCGTGCGCTGCGCGACGGCGACCGGCAGATCGACACCGCGCACCTGCTGCACTCCCTCATCGAATCGGATCCCGCGGTGCGGGCGGCGTTCGAGGGCGGGCCCCAGCTGGCCAGGGTGCTCGGCTACCTCGTCCAGCGCAGTATCGGATACGGGCTCCGCTGGCAGGGCTCGGTGGAGGACTCCGGCGCGGTCCCGGTCGTCCCGGCCCCGCATTCCGCCGTGCCGGACGCGGAGGGCTGGTCGCCCTCGGCCGCCTCGGCGATGGCCGGAGCGCTCGACCGGGCACACAGGCGCGGCGACGTACGGGCCGCAGGGCTCGATCTGCTCGCGGCGCTGGCCATGGATCACGAGTGCCGCGCCGTGGAGGTGCTGGTACGGGGCGGGGTCGACGCGGACCGCCTCGCCGCCCGGATCGCGGACGCCGCCGGCCGGGGTGCGTGGGAGGCCGGGGGCTGACCGGCCGGTGTACGGGAGTCCGGACCGGCTCCCCGGGCCGACGGGAAGGCCGTGGTGAAGCCACGTATCCAGGGGCGAGTGTGTCAGGGGTGACCGGGGTGACGCTGCTGACCGCAGCTGTCATGATGGGCCGATGCACGCGTCTCAGGGGAGAAGCGCCAGCCTGGGACTAGCCCTGGCTTCGGCGTTCGCATTCGGTGGTTCAGGGGTCGCGGCCAAGCCGCTGATCGAGGCAGGGCTCGATCCGCTCCATGTGGTGTGGCTGCGGGTGGCGGGCGCGGCCCTGGTCATGCTGCCGGTGGCCTGGCGCCACCGGGACCTGGTGCGCAGCCGGCCGGTCCTGCTGCTCGGCTTCGGACTGCTCGCCGTCGCGGGTGTGCAGGCCTTCTACTTCGCCGCGATCTCCCGCATCCCCGTCGGCGTGGCCCTGCTCGTCGAATACCTGGCACCCGCGCTCGTCCTCGGCTGGGTCCGGTTCGTCCAGCGCAGACCGGTCACCCCGCGGGCCGCGGTCGGTGTGGTACTCGCCGTGGGCGGACTGACGTGCGTGGTCGAGGTCTGGTCGGGGCTGAGCTTCGACGCGGTCGGGCTGCTGCTCGCGCTCGGTGCCGCCTGCTGCCAGGTCGGCTACTTCGTCCTGTCGGACCAGGGGAGTGCGGACGGGGCGGACGGCGTCGAACCGCCGAATCCGGTCGGTGTCATCGCCTACGGGCTGCTGATCGGGGCGGTCGTGCTCACCGCGGTCGCACGGCCCTGGGGCATGGACTGGTCGATTCTGGGCGGTCGTGCCGCCATGGACGGCACGGATGTCCCGGCCTGGCTGCTGCTCGTCTGGATCGTGTTGCTGGCGACCGTGATCGCCTACGTCACGGGGGTGATCTCGGTGCGGCTGCTCTCTCCCGCGGTTGCGGGTGTGGTCGCCTGCCTGGAGGCGGTCATCGCCACCGTGCTCGCCTGGGTGATGCTCGGCGAGCACCTGTCGGCACCCCAGCTCATCGGCGGCGCCATGGTGCTGATCGGTGCCTTCATCGCCCAGTCGTCGACGCCCCGGACGCCCTCGGGTCCCGTCGCTTCGGGGCCGGGAGCGGTGGTTCCCGAAGGGCCGGACAGCGGCCGCGCGGACGCCGAGGGGGAGCTGTCCGCCGGGCGTGCCGCGACCTGACGGCGACCGGGACCGGATACGAGTGACGGCGGGGACCGGCCGAGGCATGGCGGCGGAGGCCGGTCCCGGGCGGTGCGTCGCGGTCGGGGGAGCGGGGGTGCCCGGCCGCCGGGATGGGCGGACCCGTTGCCCGGTGGTGCAGCCGTCCGCCCCTGGGGTGTGTCAGAGCGCGGTGATGTAGTCCGGCACCCCGATCGAGGGGGCGAGGTCGTCCGCGGGGAGCGGTGCGGCGTAGCCGCGGGCGAGTGGGACGACCCCCGCCCAGTGGGGCAGCGTGAGGTCGCGGGGCTCGTCGTTGGGGCCGCCCGTGCGGATCTTGGCGGACACCTCCCGCAGGTCCAGCCGGATCACCGCGGTCGCGGCCAGTTCCTTCTCGTCGGCGGGCCGGGAGTCCGCGGAGCGGCCCGGCACCACGTGGTCGACGATGGCGTCGAGGGCGGTCCGCCGCTCCTGGGGATCGGTGACCGTGTGCGCGATCCCGTGGACGACCACGGAGCGGTAGTTGATCGAGTGGTGGAAGGCGGAGCGGGCCAGCACCAGCCCGTCGACATGCGTCACCGTCAGGCACACGGGCAGCCCGGGGTCGGTGCGGCCGGCCTCGCGAAGCGGCCGGGAGCCCGTCGAGCCGTGTACGTAGAGCCGGTCGCCGACCCGGCCGAAGAGTGTCGGCAGGACGACGGGCGCGCCGTCACGGACGAAGCCGAGATGGCAGACGTATGCCTCGTCGAGTATCGAGTGGACCACCTCCCGGTCGTATGCCGCCCGTTCACGGGAACGGGTCGGGACGGTGCGCCCGGTCGGCTCGTATCCGGCTGTGGCTTCGGGGGCCGTGGTCTGCTGCGATGCGGTGTCCGACATTGCGTACTCCATTGCACTAGTGCATAATCTTGTTTGTGCTAGGAGAGTATCGGATTGTCGGGCGGCGCGCATCGGAGATTGCCGCCAGTGTGGAGAGCGGGGTCGGCTCCGGTGAGCTCGAACCCGGTCAAGTGCTGCCCCCCATGCGTGAGTTGGCCGAGCAACTGGGGGTGAATCCGAATACGGTGGCGGCCGCCTACCGCACGCTCCGCGAACGCGGGGTGATCGAGACCGCCGGGCGCCGGGGCAGCAGGGTGCGACCGCGCCCCGCGAGTACGGCGCGTGGTTCGCTGCGGGTCGAGGCGCCCGCGGGCGTGCGGGATCTGGGGGCGGGCAACCCCGACCCGGGCCTGCTGCCCGCGCTGGGGGAAGTCTTCGCGGTGGTCGCGGGGGAGTACGCGCGGCAGCCGGGGATGTACGGGGAGGCGCCGGTGGACCCGGAGTTCGCCGGGCTCGCCCGCGCCGCGCTGGACGCCGACGGGGTGCCGGCCGGGCCCGTGGTCGCGACCTCCGGATCGCTGGACGCGATCGAGCGCGTGCTGGTCGCGCACCTCAGACCCGGTGACGCGGTGGCGATCGAGGACCCCGGCTGGGGCAGCCTGCTGGATCTCGTACCGGCGCTGGGGCTGCGCCCCGTGCCGGTCGCGGTCGACGACGAAGGGCCCGTGCCCGACGCCGTCGAGGACGCGCTGAACGCCGGTGCCCGCGCGCTGGTGGTCACCGACCGCGCGCAGAACCCGACCGGCGCGGCGATCGGCGCCGGACGCGCCTTCGAGCTGCGGGGAGTCCTCGCCGGGCACCGAGGCGTCCTGCTGATCGAGGACGACCACGGGCACGGCATCGTGGACCTGCCGCTTCACCCGCTGGCGGGTGCCACGGACCGCTGGGCGTTCGTGCGGTCCGTGGCCAAGGCGTACGGGCCGGACCTGCGGGTCGCCGTGCTGACCGGCGACCCGGTCACGGTCGACCGGGTGGCGGGGCGGCAGCGGCTGGGCCCCGGCTGGGTCAGCAGACTGCTCCAGCGGGCCGTGGTGCACCTGTGGGCCTCGGGTGCCGTCGATCCGGGCCGGGTGGCGCGGGCGTACGCGAAGCGGCGGGACGGTCTCGTGCGGGCGCTGGCGGAGCGGGGCGTGGAGGCCCACGGGCGCAGCGGGATGAATGTGTGGGTGCCGGTCGGTGACGAGACCGGTGCGGTGGCGAGGCTGCTGCACTCGGGCTGGGCGGTGGCGCCCGGAGCGCGGTTCCGGATGACCGCGCCCCAGGGGATCCGGATCACGGTCTCGTCGCTCGCCGAGGCCGACATCGGGCCACTGGCGGATGCGGTGGCGGCAGCGGTGGGGCCGGTGAAACCGCTGAACTACGGGTGATCCCCGGTCCCGGCCCGGCCGCCCCGTCGGGGCCTGCTCTGGGTGAGCGCGGCGCCCGCCAGCACCACGAGGGCTCCCACCGGGGTGTTCCAGCTCAGCTGCTCGCCGAGCACGGCCACCCCGGCGGCGGTGGCGACGACCGGGATGAAGTAGGTGACCATCTGCGCGGTCGTCGGTCCGACCTCCTCCACCAGGCCGTACTGCACCAGGACCGCGAGGCCGGTGCCGAGCGCCCCGAGAGCCACCACGGCCAGGGTCGGGAGCAGCGGGAAGTCCTCGGGAGCCGAGGTGAACAGAGGGGTCACCAGGGCGATCTGCGCCGTGCCGAGGAAGAGCTGGCCGCCGGTCAGCGCGAGCGTCGAGGAGCCGCTGCCCGCCAGCGTCCTGCGGACGTAGATCCAGCCGACCGGATAGCTGAGGGAGGCGAGCAGGGCCATGGCGGTGCCGCCGAGGTCCAGCCCGGAGAAGCCCTGCCAGGCGCCCAGCACGGTCAGTACGCCGAGGAAACCCAGGCCGAGTCCCGCGACACGGCGACGGGTGGGCCGGTCCTCGGAGAGTGCGACGAGTGACAGGGCCATGCCCCACAGGGGCGAGGTCGCGTTGCAGATGCCGGCCAGCGTCGAGGGGATGGTCAGCTCGGCATAGGCGAAGAGCGAGAACGGCAGCGCGTTCAGGAAGAACGCCGCGACGGCCAGGTGCCCCCAGGTGCGGGCACCGCGCGGCAGCCGCTCACGCCGGACCGCCATCGCCACGGCCAGGACCGCCGTGCCGGACAGCAGGCGGCCGAGGGTGACCTGGAACGGGGCGTACCCCTCCGTGCCGACCTTGATCAGGAGAAAGCTGAAGCCCCAGATGAGTGAGAGCGCGCCGAACCGGATCCGCCAGTCCAGCGCCGGGCGGGCGGCGGGGACCGGAGCCGGGGCGGCTGCCGGGACAGCTGTCGGAGCCGGGGCGGAGGGCTGGGCGGGAGGGGTGGGCTTCGGTGTGGCGGCGACGCTCATGGGCTCAACGATGACGAAGCGGACCACTTAGAACAAGCGAGATTTTGTGTGAAGGTCTGCGTAGCATTGCTTACATGTTGAATCTGGAGCGCCTGCGCACCCTGGACGCACTGGCCCGGCACGGTTCCGTGAGCGGCGCCGCCGAAGGGCTGCATGTGACCACCTCGGCGGTCTCCCAGCAGCTGGCGAAGCTGGAGCGCGAGGTGGGGCAGCAGCTCCTGGCCAAGAACGGGCGCGGGGTCCGGCTCACCGACGCCGGCCGGCTGCTCGCCGACCACGCGGCGCGGATCCTGTCCCAGGTCGAGCTGGCCCAGTCCGACATCGAGGCGCAGCGCGGTCAGGTGGTGGGTGAGATCCGGCTCTCCGCCTTTCCGACCGCGGCACGCGGACTCTTCCCCGCGGTGCTCCACGCGCTGCGCAGGGACCACCCCGAACTCCGCGTACGCACCCGGGAACTGGAGCCCGAGGACGGAATCCGTGCCGTGCTCAGAGGCGACACCGACCTCGCGGTGGTGCTGGACTGGAGCAACAAACGGCTGCCCGTGCCCGGTGGCCTGACCAAGGCCGAACTCCTGGACGACGCACCGGACATCGCGATGCCGGCCGGTCATCGGCTCGCCGGCCGGCCCGAGGTGGACCTGGAGGACTTCGCAGACGACGACTGGGTGTCCTGGCCCGAGGGGGAGTTCTGTTACGACTGGCTGATGTTCACCCTCCGCTCGAAGGGCATCGAACCGCGCATCGCGCACCTGGCGGGCGAGCACCACACCCAACTCGCCCTGATCGCCGCCGGGATGGGCGTCTGTGTGGCACCGAGGCTCGGCCGCGGACCCGTGCCCGACGGGGTGCGGCTCGTGCCCGTACGGCAGCAGATGCGACGCCACGTCCATGCCGTGTGGCGCACCGACGCGGACCGGCGTCCGTCGATCAGGGCGGCGGTGACGGCTTTGCGCGCGGCCGGCCGGGAGCTGGACGCGCCGTAGGCAATGTCCGGCGGGTCGGGGTCGGACAGGCCGTGGCCAGGTGTGCTCAGGCGGTGAACGGCCCCGCGAGCTTCCGGAAGTCCCAGGAGGTGATGGTCTGCGGCGTCAGCCGCAGCCAGGCGTGGCGGCCGTCGTGCGGCATGGTGTCCATGCCGAAGTACTTCGCCGCGAACAGCCTTTCCGGCGCGACGAGTCCGGGGCACGGCTCGCCGGTGCGGGGTGCTTCGCCGACCGGGACGGCCTCGCCGGAGAGCTCGATGCCGCGCAGTTCCCCGTACTCCACCCCGTCGTCCACGACCACCGCGATCCTCGGGTCGCGGCGCAGCTGGGACCAGCGCAGGCTGCGGGTGATCGAGTAGAGCCAGAGCGAGGTTCCGTCCCAGGTGAACCAGAGGGCGCCGATGTGCGGACGGCCGTCCTCGGCCACGGTGGCCACCCGGCAGGTGCGCTGCTCGGTGAGATAGGTGTCGCGTTCGGCTTCCGTCATCATGATCCGACGGCCCCGTCGCTGAGTGGCGGTCATGGGGCGCCCCTTCCGGGTTGCTGACTGTGTGTCAGAAATCATGGGGTCTCTTCCCTCATCACGCAATGGCGGTTAGCCTCTCGCGCCCGGTCCGCCGCAGAAAGGGGCAGCCGTGCCGTCGAGGACGCAGCTCGCCGAGCAGCTCGATCCGGCCACCACCGTGCTTCTCGCGGTCGAATGCCAGCAGGGGGTCGTCGGCCCCGGCAGCGCACTGCCCGAACTGGCCGAGGAGGCCAGGTCGTCCGGCGCCCTGCACCGTGTCGCCCGGCTGGTCGCCGCCGCCCACGAGGCCGGGGTCCAGGTGCTGCACGCGGTGGCCGAACGGCGCCCCGACGGCCGGGGGGCCAACAGCAACGCCCGGCTGTTCCGGGCCGCCGGCCGGTTGCCCGTGCAGCAGCACTCCGGCACCACCGCGGTACGGATCGCCCCGCCGATCGAAGTGGCCGACGAGGACCTCGTCGTACGCCGGCTGCACGGTCTCTCGCCCATCGCCGGCACGGATGTGGACGCGCTGCTGCGCAACCTCGGCTGCCGCACGCTCGTCGTCGCCGGCGTCTCGGCCAACGTCGCCGTACCCAACGCCGTGTTCGACGCGGTGAACCTCGGCTACACGGCCGTGGTGCCGTCCGATGCCATCGCCGGGGTGCCGGCCGACTACACCCCCGCGATGATCCGCAACACGCTCGCCCTCGTCGCCACCATCACGGATACGGACGGTGTACTGGGCTGCTGGCTGAACCGGGCGCCCGGCAGGGGGGCTTCCTGAGGCGTGCCCCGGAGGTCCCGCCTGCCCCGGAGCTCTCTTGCGCCGGGGGCGGTCAACCCGTCGCGGTGGTGGCCGGGAGACGGTTCTGGACCTGCCAGGTGTCCCGCGCGACGCGGCGTACGGTGTCCTGCCGGGGCTCCGCCCGGTCCCTCGCCGATCTCGTCGGGCGCGAGCTCGATGGGTGTGTTCGCACAGGGCGAGCAGGAGCCCGCCCTTGTCGCTGTCGGCGGGGCACGGCGCCGGCCGCCGTCCTCGACGCCGCCGGAGCGATCTGCCCGACCGCGCTGAGCCACACGAAGACGGCCCGGCACCTCCCGGTCCCGGGATCGGCGTACCCGCACGCCAGGAAAGCGATCGGTGCCCCGAGGCCGTCGGCTGCACCATGTCGGTTCAGGGGCGGCGCTCAGATCTTCGCCGACCGGACCGACACGGCCGGCATTCCCGCCGTATCCGCCCCGGGCCCGGCCGTGCGGCTCAGCTCCGGCCGGCCGATGCACATCATGGGCCGCCACGGGGTGCTGCCCGAACGGATCTCCGGATCCCCGACCGGTGCACCGGGACCCCGGTGTTCTGCCTCCTGGTCACCGGGGCCCGATGTCTCCTCGGCCCCGGTCTCTCATCGGGGACCGCGACCTCGTTCATCGACTTCGGTGCGTTCCTCGCCTTCCTCGCCGTTCCCGTCGGCGGCGCCTGCGTCGTCGTCCGCTTCGTCCGCGTGTCGGCGTGCTCGGACACCTCGTCGCGCCGGTGCTCGGAGCCTGTGCGACGGTCCACCTGCTGACACAGCCCAGCACGATGGCGCTCACCGTCGGCGGGTGCCGGCTCGCCATCGGATTCTGCTCTCTCCTCCGGCTCACCCGGGGCTTCCGAAGGCCGGCCCCCGCGCTGAGCATCGGAGGCGGCCTGTCGGAAGGAGCCCGGGCGCTGCCCGGTGGCGAGGCGGTCAGGGGGTGAGCGCGATCGAGCCGTCCGTGACCGTGATCTTCCTGGCGGGCAGCGGCTGGGTTGCGGGGCCGTGTGCCACGGCGCCGGTCGACGCGTCGAACTTGCTGCCGTGACAAGGGCAGTCGATGGTGCCGTTCGAGACGCTCGACACCGTGCATCCCTGGTGGGTGCACTTCGAGGAGAACGCCTTGAACTCGCCGGCCTTCGGCTGCGTCACCACGACGCCCTGGTCCGGGAAGACCGTTCCGCCGCCCTCGGGGATGTCGGCGGTCTTCGCCAGTGTGGTTCCGCCGGTGTCCGTTCCGTCGTCGGCCGAATCGACCCCGTCCGAGCCACCGGAGCCCTGCCGGCTGCCGCAGGCGGTGAGTACGGCGGCCACCGAGGCGGCTCCGGCCGCGACGACGACGGCCCGGCGCCCGGGACTTCCCTCGTGGTTCCGCGATGTGCTCATACTGGCTTTCCTTTCCGCAGTGTTCACGACTTCGGCCGTCGCCCAGGGGTACGCGCGGCGGGACCCCCGTGTTCAGCGCCCCGGGACTTCCCCGGGAAGCCCCGGGGACGGCACCGCGGCGGATGGACGACGACCACCTCGTCATCGGCAGATCCCGGCACCGGCATGAGCGGCCGGGAGGAGTGTCAGAGGCGTCTGCGAGGCTGAGCGGTATGACACTGAGCAATTTCAGCGACCTGGAGCAGGCCATTCGCGACGGCTGGGGTGCGGACACCACGACGCCGGTGCACCGTCCGGACTGGACCCCGGACAATCCGGCGCGCGACCAGTGCGGTGTCACCGCCCTGGTGGTGCATGATCTGCTGGGCGGTGATCTGATCCGCGGCGAGGTCCATGTCGACGGCGAGCGGGTGGACTACCACTGGTGGAACCGTCTGGGCATGGGGATCGAAGTCGATCTGACGCGCGAGCAGTTCGCACCCGATGAGGTGGTCGTCGGCGGGGACGTGATCGCACGGCCCGCGGAGATCGTGCGGCTCCGTGAGGAGTACGAACTCCTCCGCGGTAGAGTCCTCGCGGCGCTGTGTCCGTAGGCGGTCCCCCTCGCCGGGGCCGGGGCCGGGGGCGCCGGGTCGCTACGCGTCCTTCGTGCGGAAGACCGGCAGCCCCTCGCGCATCCGGCCGAACAGCAGGCTGCGGTCCAACTGCTCCTCGCCCTCCTCGTCGCTGAACACCCCGTCCACCAGGAGCTCGCGCAGCCGCTCCTGCACGCCCTCGCCGTATCCCTGCCGGTAGTCGTCCAGGTCGAAGTGGGTGTCCGCCTCCACCGCGGCGATCGTGCAGTGCTCGTCCTCGATGACCAGCCGGGCGCGGATGGTGGCCGCCTGGAGGGTGTGGTCGTTGTAGTGGCCGTAGACCACCTCGGCCGAGATGTCGCCGCCGACCGACATCTCGCCGTCGGTGTGCACCGCGTGGGCCGTTACGCCGCCGCCGACCGCGACGACGGAGTCGGGACCGCAGTCGGCCAGGCAGCCCTCGACGGTCAAGGAACCGGTGACCACGAACGGGGCCGCGATGTCCAGATGTCCCCGCACCACGAGATCCCCGTGGTGGAAGAACGGCGCGTCCACCCGCCGGTCGCCGGCCAGGGTGCGGTCCGTACGGGAGTCGTCACCGAGAATCCCGGCGCACAACTCCGGTATCAGCGGGACATGATCGGGATCGGCGCCGTTCCGGAGTCCGGCGACGAACTCCTGGAAGCTGTCGCACTCCGTCCGCAGGAACTCGGCGAGCCGGCCGCTTCCGTCCGGAACCCCGGCGGCCGTGCGGGCATCGGACGCGGCGGCACGCATCGCCTCGGCGACCCGGCGGGCCACCGTCATGTCGATGGGCAACGGTTGGTCGGTCACCGTGCGGGACCCGGCCCGGGCCGATGCGTCCTCGTTCACCGGTTCGCTCATGGCGGGAGTCCATGAACCACCACCGACATCGAGCGCGGCCGCGCGCCTGGTGAGTGTGCCGCTCTCCAGGCCGAGTTCGCGTTCGGCCGTGCTGACCGCCATGCGTGTGACGATCTCGGGGCGGCCTTCCGCCGAGGTGTTGGCATGTGCGCCCAGGCCGTCGATGACCACGAGAATCCGAATCGTCGTCACATACGGGTCGTCGCTGCGGAACTCGCCGCGATCGACACCCTCGCGGACGAGATCCTCCAGGCGGCCCCGCCACAGGGCTTCCTGGTGGCCGACCCGGTCGCGCAGGACGGGACGGTAGCGGCTGAGGTGCCGGGCGTTGATCCACAGCCGGCTGATGTCGTCGTACGCGGTGCCCGTCGCGAGGGCGAAGAAGCGCGCGAGGTGGTCCGTGGGGGTCCCCGCCGCCCGGTCCGCCGGCAGCAGGGAGTCGAGTTCGCCGCCGGCCGCGGTGCCGAAGGCCTCGGCCACCAGGTCCTCGACCGCGGGAAAGTAGTGGCCGATGAGACCGGGGCGGACGCCGAGCTGCTCGGCGATCCGGCGCAGGGTGATGCACTCCAGCCCCTCGGCCAGGGCGATGGCCGCCGCCGCGTCGACGATCTCCGCGCGCCGGTCCGCCGGGGACTTGCGGGTCCGCTTCCGCTGAGTGCTTGACGACATGCCGCCAATTTTATTGGCCGCGTGGCCAATAGGCAATGGGGTGGGCGGGAACCGCCTGCGAAGCCGCCGCAGCAACTGCCGATCGCGGCGGCACACGGACTCTACCGTCGACTCCTGTAAGCAATGACCGATGCCATGGAGGACAGGGATGAACAACAGCATGCGTACGGCGGCCGCTGCCGCAGCCCTCGTTGCCGGTCTCGTCACGGTCGGCGGAACCACCGGTGCCGCGGCCGCCGAGCGTCCGGAGCGGATCACCAGTCAGGAGCAGCTCGCCAGAAGCATCGCCCAGGCGGTCGCCGCCGAGCAGCAGAAGGGCGCTGTCACCGTCGGAGTCATCGGCGGCATGGTGGTCAACTCGACAACCCCGCGTTCCTGCTGACGAATCGGAGGTGAGCACCGTGGACAGCACTGCGGACCGTGCCCGGGACGGGCAGGAGAGCCCCCTCAGATGGTGTCCGAGCGGTGATGCGAGCCGCCCGGAGACCGTTGTCCTCGGCGTACGGTCCGGGGAGCACGATCAGGTGGTCTACCTGGCCGAACCCGTACCCGCCGCCGATGTTCTCGGTAGCATTCCGGAGGGGATCGCCCCCAACCGGGTGCTCCGGTTCGCCTCGCACTGCGTGTCGGACTGCGCGAACCGGGTCGGCGAGGCCTGCGGGCTGATCGAACGGATCACGACCGTACCGGCCGAGCCCGGTCCGGCCGCCGTGCCACGGTGCCACCTCCGCCCGCACTGCAAGTGGTGGAACCAGGTCGGTGTCGAGGCCTGCCACCGCTGCCCGGCCCTGACGACACTGGAACCCCGCGACGACGAACTCGCCGTTCTCGTCGCGGACCCGGCGACCACCCGTGAGCAGCTGGAGAGCTGGATCGCCGCCGAACGGTGAGCGGAGACGTTCACGGAGTCGGTCACGGACCGGACCGAGAACACGAGAGAAGGGATGTCGTGAACAACTGGACAAGGTGCTTCCGCCCGGCCCCCGAGGCCGGGGCGCAATTGCTGTGCTTCCCGCACGCAGGTGGTTCGGCCAGTGGATACATCCCGCTGGCGACCGAGGTCACGGGGACGGTGGAGGCACTGGTCGTGCAGTACCCCGGGCGCCACGACCGATTCGCCGAACCGTTCGCCGAACGGTTCGGCGTCGTCGTGGACGCGGTGCTGGCCTCGCTCCCTCCGAGCGGGGGCCGGCCGCTTCTGCTGTTCGGCCACAGCATGGGCGCGCTCCTGGCGTTCGAGACGGCACGGCGGCTCGCAGCCGAAGGGCGGGAGCCCGCCGCGCTGTTCGTCTCGGGCAGCGAGGGCCCCTCGCTGCCGCGCCGCTCGAGGCTCCCCGAATCGCCCAGCGACGACGATCTCGTCCGGGAGATGCGACTGCTGTCCGGCACGGACGAGGAGTTGCTGACCCATCCGGAGATCCTCGAACTCGCACTGCCGCCGCTGCGCGCCGACTACGCCATGCTGTCCGCCCGTACCTACGTTCCCGGGCCGCCGCTCCACTGCCCGGTCGTCGCGCTGACCGGTGACAGCGACCCCCGGGTCTCCGTCGAGGGAGTGCAGGCCTGGGAGCGGGAGGCCGAAGGTCCCTTCGAGCGCCATGTACTGCCCGGCGGCCACTTCTTCCTCAACGACCACCTGCCGTACGTCGCGGATCTCGTCGCCTCGTACGTGCCCGGCCGAGCGGCCCGAACGGTCGCCTGACACCCCGCACCGCACAGGGCTTGGGCCCCGACCCCCTTCCGGGTCGGGGCCCAAGCCCTGTGCGGTGGTTCCACTCACTCCGCCTCGAACTCCGAGAGCAGGGCGTCGAGGGAGTCCTCGCCCTCTCCGGTGGCCACGATCCGGCGGGCCATCTCGTGCAGCGTCAGCTGTTCCAGGAACAGCGTGATGGGGACGTCGAGGTCGAAGTCGTCCCGGAGGCAGCCGACCAGGTGGACGGCGGTCAGGGAGTCGCCGCCGGCCGCGAAGTACGTCATCTCCGGGTCGTCGGCGTCCGCCAGACCCAGGGCCTCGGCGAGCAGTGCCCGTACGCCCTGCTCCAGATCGATACCGCCGCCCTGCTCCGACTGCTCAGCGGCCTGGACGACCGGGCCGAGGCGGTACGCGCCGTGGCTCTCGCCGGCGAAGGGGTAGGACGGCAGCGCGACCCGCCGGCCGTCGTCCTCCCGCACCACCGGCTCGCCCGCCAGCCAGGCCTCGCCGAGCGGGTCGGGCCCGCCGAGCCCCACCGCACCGCCCGAGGCCAGTGCGTCGAGCAGCTCCGCCGCCCCCGCCCGGTCCCCGGCCCGCACATAGCCGCGCACGGCCATCGGTGTACGGCCCAGGCGCAGGGTGTACGCGGTGTCGATGAGGGACGGGGCGCCCGGAGCCCGCAGCGCCCCGGCCAGCCGGCCGGCCAGCGCGGAGAGGTCCTCCCGGGTGCGGGCGGACAGCAGCAGGAGTTCCGGCGTGCCCTCCGCGTCCGGAGCCCCGGCACCGGTGCGCCGGGGAGCCTCCTCCAGGACCACGTGCACATTCGTGCCGCCGATGCCGACCGAACTCACCCCGGACCGCCGGGGACCGTGCTCGGGCTCCGGCCAGGCGGCCGGCCGCTCGATCAGGTGGAACGGGGAGTCGTCGAAGCCGAGTTCCGGGTGCGGGCGGCCGGCGTCGGCGTTCGGCACCAGGGTGGCGTGCTCCAGCATGAGCACCGACTTGATCAGCGCGGCCACACCCGCCGCGGCGTCCAGGTGGCCGATGTTCGACTTCACCGAGCCGATCCCGATCCGCCCGGTGCCGAGCGCACCCTTGAACGCGGCGGTGGCCGCCGCCGCCTCGATGCGGTCGCCGAGCGCGGTGGCCGTGCCGTGTGCCTCCAGGTACTGGGCGTCGGCCGGGTCGAGACCGGCCGCGGCCCAGGCCTCCACGATCGCGGCGGTCTGCTGGTCGACGCCGGGCGCGGTGAACCCGACCTTGGTCGCGCCGTCGTTGGTGACGGCGCTGCCCCGGATGACCGCCCGCACCGGGTCGTTGTCGGCGAGCGCGTCGGACAGCCGGCGCAGCACGACCACGCCCACCCCGTTGCCCGGCACGGTGCCGCCGGCCCGCTCGTCGAAGGGCCGGCAGCGGCCGTCCGGTGCGTAGATGCCGCCCTGCTGGTGGACGTAGCCCCGCTTGCGCACCGTGTCCACGGCGACGCCTCCGGCCAGTGCCGTGTCGCACTCGCCGAGCAGCAGGGACTGCACCGCGAGGTGCACCGCCGTCAGCGAGGTCGAGCAGGCCGTCTGCACCGTCAGGCTCGGCCCCTCCAGGCCCAGCCGGTAGGAGATCCACGGGGCGAGGAACTCGCGGTCGGTGAGGATGCGCACCTGAAGCGCCCCGATGGACGCGGCGAGCCGCGGATCGGTCTGCGCGGCCAGCATGTGCTCGGTGGGGCCGCCGCCGACGTACACACCGGTACGTGCCGTGCCGCCGAGCGGGCTGCGGCCGGCGTTCTCCAGCGCGGACCAGGCCGTCTGCAGGAGCAGCCGGTGCTGGGGGTCGAGGGCCGCCGCCTCGGTGCGGTTGAAGCCGAAGAGCTCCGCGTCGAAGCGGTCCGCGTCCGCGAGATGGCCCTTGGCCGGTACGTAGTCGCGGCCGCGCACCTCCTGCGGGTCGGCGCCGTCGGCGATCAGTTCCTCCTCGGTGAAATCGGTCACCGAGCAGAGCCCGCCGAGCAGATTCTCCCAGTAGGCGTCCAGGTCGGGGGCGCCGGGGAAGCGTCCGCTCATCCCGACGACCGCGATCGCGGAGTCGGCTGCGAGGGGCTCGGCGGCGCTGGCGTTCTCGGTCATCGTGTGGAGCCTTTCCGGTAGCTGAGTCGACGGGCTGCGGCGGTGCGTCGTGCGTGCCGGTCACCGCCGCGCGCGGCGGCCGTGGCGGCGGGAGGTTCGGCGGCGGTTCCGGCGGCGGCCCGGTCGAGGAAGGCCGCGAGGGAGCTGACGGTGGGGTGACGGAACAGGTCGACCAGGCTGAGTTCGCCGTACGTCCCCAGCTCGCGCAGGGCGGACAGGACGCTCAGCAGCCGGATCGAATTGCCGCCCAGATCGAAGAAGTGGTCGGTGACGGCGACGAGTTCGAGGTTGAGCACCCGGGCCCACAGACCGGCCACCAGCCGCTCGGTCGCGGTGCCCGCCACGGTGGTCGAGCCGTCCGGCCGGCACCGTACGGTGGCGGGTTCCGGGAGCCGGGCCCGGTCGATCTTGCCGTTGCTGCTGAGCGGCATCTCGTCCAGGCGCACGAACACCTCGGGCACCATGGACCCCGGCAGCCGCCGGGCGAGATGGGCGCGCAGCTCCGCGTCCGGCGGCGCCGCCCCGTCGCGGCCCACGACATACGCCACGAGCCGCTGGGCGGTGCCCGTGCCGCGGACGGTGGCCGCCGCAAGGGCGACGCCCGGCGCACCCGCCAGCAGGGTCTCGATCTCGCCGAGTTCGACACGTACACCGCGCAGCTTGACCTGGAGGTCGGAGCGCCCGAGGTAGTGGATGAGGCCGTGCGCGTCGATCCGGCCGAGGTCGCCTGTGCGGTACATCCGGGTGCCCGGTGCGCCGTGCGGGTCGGCGACGAACCGCTCGGCGGTCAGGGCGGGCCGGCCGATGTAGCCCCGCCCCAGCGAGGCGCCGGCCACGTAGATCTCACCGGCGACCCCGGCGGGGACCGGCCGGAGCCGCTCGTCGAGGACGTAGACCCGGGCTCCGGGCACGGCGCCGCCGAGTACCACGGGCTCACCGGGGGTGAGGTCCCCGGTGGTGGCGTAGACGGTGACCTCGCTGGGGCCGTACGCGTTCACGATCCGCCGGCCGGGCGCGCTGAGCCGCTCGACCAGTTCGGCCGGGCACGCCTCTCCGCCGACCGCGACGGTCCGCAGATCGGGCAGCTGTCCGGTCAGGTCGGGCAGCAGCATCGCGGCGGACGGCGGCAGGAACACATAGGTGATGCGCGAGTCCCGCAGCCGCTCCAGCAGCGCCTCGCCGATCCGCTCGTCCTCCTGCGGTATGTGCAGTTCCGCCCCGGCCACCCAGGGGAAGAAGAGGTCGGACACGGCGACGTCGAAGCCGAACGACACGAACTGCAGCACCCGGTCGTCGGCGTCGACGGGGAAGGAGTGCCGGACCGCCCGGGTGAGGTTGATCAGCGCCCGGTGCTCGATGGCGACGCCCTTGGGGACGCCGGTGGAGCCCGAGGTGAACAGCACGTAGGCGAGGTCCTCGGGGCCCGGTGTCCCACCGGTCGTGACGGCCCCCGGTACGACGGGGTCCGTGACGGCCGGGCGGTCGACCCGGATGCACGGCACCGCCAGGCTCCCGCCCTTCTCCGCGGTCTCCCGGGAGGTCAGGAGCAGCCCGGTACCCGAACTCCCCACCATGTGGCGGAGCCTGGCCTCCGGGTGGGCCTGGTCCAGCGGGACGTACGCGCCGCCCGCGCGCAGGACGGCGAGCGCCGCGATGCCCTGGTCGGCCGAACGGGGCAGCAGCAGACCGACCCGGAAGCCGGGCCGTACTCCGGCGGCGCGCAGCCGGGCGGCCAGCGCGTCGGCCCTGGTGAGCAGTTCGGCGTAGCTCAGGCGGAGTTCGCCGCAGACCAGGGCCGTGGCATCGGGGCGTTCGGCCGCCCGGTCGGCGATCAGGTCGGGCACCAGGCGGTCCAGCGGCGCGGCCTGTGCGAGGCGGTCGGCACCCGCGATGATCCGGCGGCGCTCGTCGGCCGGCACCAGCTCCACGGTGGACAGCGGCGCGGACGGGTCCGCGAGAAGTCCGGCCAGCAGGGTACGGAAGTTCTCCGTCCAGCGGTGGACCGTTCCGGCTTCGAACAGGTCGCTGCGGTAGATGAACTGGGCGGCGAGTCCGGCGCCCCACCGCTCCATGAACAGGTGGAAGTCGAACTTGGCGGTGTCCAGGGTCAGGGGGAGCCGTTCGGTCCTCGCGCCGGGCAGTGCCAGATCCGGCGCGGCCTCGTCCTCGTAGCTGAGCGCCACCTGCACCACCGGGTCGTGGCTGGTCTCGCGGACCGGGGCGAGGGTGTCGACCACCGCCTCGAACGGGGCGTCCTGGTAGGGCTGGGCCGCCAGCATCGAGGCCCGGACCCGGTGGGTGAGCTCGTCGAGCGAGGGATCGCCGGACAGGTCCACGCGCATCGCCAGGGTGTTGGTCAGCATCCCGACCATCTCCTGGAGCTCGGGCCGCTCGCGCCCCGACGCCGGATAGCCGATGACCAGGTCCTCGCCGCCCGAGAGACGCGAGAGGAACGCGGCGTACGCGGCGAACATCGTCATGAACGGGGTGGCGCCCGAGGCCGCGGCCACCTCGGCCAGGCGTTCCCTGACCTCGGCGCCGAGCAGGAAGCGCTCGGTGCCCCCGGCGGCCGTGCGGACCGGCGGGCGCGGACGGTCCAGCGGCAGCTCCATGGTGGTGGGCGCGCCGCGCAACACGCCGACCCAGTGCTCCACGGACGCCTCGAACGCCCCGTCCGCGGCGCGCTCCCGCTGCCAGGCAGCGTAGTCGGGGAACTGCAGGGGGAGTTCGGCGGGCCGGTACGTCAGACCTCCGGCCTCGTGCCGGTACCCCTCGGACAGTCCCTCCAGCATGAGGCCGAGCGACCAGCCGTCGCAGACCAGGTGATGGGCGACGAGCAGCACCCGGTGGCTGCCGTCGTCGACCGCGTACACGGTGCAGCGCAGCAGCGGCCCCTCTGCGGTGTCGAAGGGACGGGCGGCCTCGGCACGTACCAGGTCGTCCGCACGGCCGGCGGGCACGTCCCGGCGGACCGTCAGCGGCACCCGCCCGACGGCCGAGACACGCTGTGCCGGGGTGCCGTCCTCGGCGGTCCGGAACACGGTGCGCAGCGCCTCGTGCCGGTCGACGAGCGCGTCGAGCGCGCGGCCGAACGCGGCCGTGTCGAAGGGGCCGTGCACCGCGAAGGCGACCGGGACGTTGTACTGGGGGGAGCCCGGATTCAGCTGGTCGAGGACGAGCAGGCGGCTCTGGGCGTCGGAGGCGGGGAACTCGTACTCCTCGTTCCCCACACCCTCCGCGGCGTAGAGGTCGATGAGATCGACGGCGTCGACGGTCATGGGTTTCAGTCCCCTCGGAGGGCGGTTTCGAGGACCGCGGCGATCTCGGCCGCCGGGCCCGGAGTGAGTACGTCGCTGTGACCGCAGTGCAGTTCGCGCACATCGAGCGCGGCGGTCACGCGCTGCCAGGCCTCGGTCTTCTCGGCTGTGGTCGGCCACGTGTCGAGCGTCGCGGAGAAGAGCGTCGTCGGGCCGTCGTGGAAGGACGGGCGCCACTTCCGTACGAGCCGGGTGTGGTGGGCCCCGGCGTCGACGAGGTTGTGCAGACGAGTGGGGGAGAGGCCGTCGAAGGCCCCGTCGCGCGCCATGGCGAACACCGCGGAACGCTCCAACCGCCCCGACGGGGGCGGAAGTTCCGGTGCGTGGGAGTGGAGCAGGATGCGCAGCATCTCGTCCTCGACGGCGGCGGGGTCCAGCGGGGTGCGCCTGATCTCCTCCGGCATCGGCATGGCGTCCACGACGGCGAGCATCCTGACCTCCTCGCCGGCCCGGCGCAGCCGCACCGCCAGTTCGTGGGCGAGCGCTCCGCCGAAGGACCGGCCGATCAGCAGATACGGTCCGTGCGGCTGGAGTTCTCGCACCCGGCGCAGATACTGCTCCGCCATCGCGCCCATGGTGGCCGGGAGTTCACCTGCGCCGTTCAGCAGCGCAGGGCTCTGCAGGGTGTGCACGGGGCGGTCCGGGTCGAGGTGCGGCAGCAGGTTCACGTACGACCAGCTGAGACCGAGCCCCGGGTGCACGCAGATGAGCGGGGTGAGGTCGGAGCCGGTGCGCAGGGTGAGCACCGGCTCCAGACTGTTGCGGTGCGGCTCGTCGGAGGCCGTCGCGGGGGCGCGGCGCTCGCGGGTGGTGCGCAGCGGTGTCCGGGGAGCGGGGCCGTTCGTGGGCGGCGGCGCGTCGAGCCGGGCGGCGAGAGCGGCCGGGGTCGGCGCGTCGAACAGGGCGGAGACCGGGATCCGTACGCCGAGAAGCGTCTCGATCTTCGACTTCAGGCGCAGCGCGGTCAGGGAATGGCCGCCCGCCAGGAAGAAGTCGGTGTCGGGACCGACCGCGGGGATCCCGAGCACCGTGCCGAACAGCGCGCACAGCTCCCGCTCGCGCGCGGTGCGCGGCGCCCGTTGGGCCGCTGGTTCTCCGTTGGGTCCGGGGTCGGGGAGCGCGGCCCGGTCCACCTTCCCGTGGCGGGTGAGCGGCACCTCGTCGATCCGGACCCACAGCGAAGGCACCAGGTGCGCCGGCAGCTGCTCGGCGGCGTGCTCCCGCACCCGGGCGAGGGTCCGCTCCCACTGATCCTCCCCGCCCTCGTCCCCGGCCGGTACCAGCCAGGCGACCAGCAGCTTGCCGCCCGACGCGTCCCGCCGGGCACCGACCACGGCCCGGGCCACGCCGGGGCAGCCCGCCAGCGCGGCCTCGACCTCGGCGGGCTCCACGCGGAAGCCGCGCACCTTGACCTGGTCGTCGGCACGCCCGGCGAACTCCAGAACGCCGTCCGGCGTCCAGCGGGCCAGGTCCCCGGTGCGGTACATGCGGCTGCCCGGCGGCCCGTACGGATCGGCCACGAACCGCTCCGCGGTGGGGACCGGCCGCCCGAGGTACCCCTGGGCGAGTCCGCTGCCGCCGATGTAGAGCTCACCGGTGGCGCCCGCCGGAACGGGGCGCAGCCGGGCGTCCAGGACGTGGGCGCGGGTGTTGTCCAGGGGACGCCCGATGGGGACGGCGCCCGGCTGCCCCGCCGAGTCCCGGGACGCGGTGTGCGCGGTGGCGAAGACCGTCGTCTCGGTGGGGCCGTAACCGTTGACGACCACCGTGTCCGGGCAGTGCTCCCGGATCCGGCGCACGGTGTCGGGCGCGAGGACGTCGCCGCCGGACCACACCTCGCGGAGCCCGGACAGTGCCCCGGGCGCGATCTCCGCGACGGTGCGCAGGAGTTCGGGTGTGAGCATCAGCGCGGTGACCCGGCGTTCCCGGACCACCCGCTCCAGCAGGTCGGGGGTGACCGCCTCGGCGGGGGCGACGACCACCGTCCCGCCGTTCAGGAGCGGGACCCACACCTCGTAGGTCGAGGCGTCGAAGGTGTACGGGTTGTGCAGCAGCACCCGGTCGTGGGCACCGCCGGCGAAGCGGGCGTCGACGGCCAGTTCGGTGATCGCCCGCTGCGGGACCACCACCCCCTTGGGCTCCCCGGTGGAGCCGGAGGTGTAGAGCACGCAGGCGGCGGCCCCGGGATCGGCGGGTACGCCCTCGAAGGGCGCGGCCCCGGACTCCTCGGTGACGTCCAGCACCGGGGTGCCGGCGGGCAGCCGGGCGGCAGCCTGACCCGTTCCCGCGGTGAGGACGAGTGAGGGGGCCGCCGCCGACATCAGCCGCGCCAGCCGCTCCGGCGGCTGCGCCGGGTCCAGGGGGAGCCAGCAGGCACCCGACTTGAGGACCGCGAGCTGGGCCACGACCACGGACGCCGAACGGGGGAGCAGCAGGGCCACGGTGTGTCCCGGTGCCACACCGGCCCGGAGGAGGCGGCCGGCCAGCCGGTCCGACGCGGCGTCCAGCCCGGCGTAGCTGAGCAGCTCGCCGTCCGTGTCGACGGCCGGTGCGTCCGGGGTGCGGGCCGCCCGGGCGGCGAACCGGGCGGCCGGGGTGGCGGGTTCGGCGGGCGTCCGGGCCGGGCCGTCGGCCAGGGCCAGCAGTCGCCGCCGCTCCGCCGCGGGCAGGGCGTCGATGTCGTCCACCGGTGTCCGGGGGGAGCGGGCCAGCTGCTCCAGCACATGTGCCAGACGCCCGGCGACCGCGTCGGCGGAGATGCCCCGGCGGCAGCTCACCGACAGCAGCAGCCGGTCCTCGGCGACCGCCGCGACGGTGACCGGGTAGTGCGTCGCGTCGGCCACCTTCACCAGGCGGACGGCTCCGGGGCCGTCGTCGCCCCCCGTGCCCCGGGGGAAGTTCTCGAAGGCGACGACCGTGTCGAAGAGTTCACCGGCCCCCACGGCGCGCTGCACCTCGGCGGTGCGGGCGTGGTGGTGCTCCAGCAGCCGGGACTGCTCCTCCTGGATCCGCAGGAGCAGTTCCTCCACCCGCTCGCCGTCCCGCAGCCGCACCCGGACCGGCAGGGTGTTGATGAAGAGGCCCACCATGGACTCGACGCCCGGCAGGTCGTGCGGGCGCCCCGAGACGACCGCGCCGAAGACCAGGTCGCGGGAGCCGGTCAGCCGGGCCAGGACCAGCGCCCAGGCCACCTGCACCAGGGTGTTGAGGGTGACGCCCGTTCCGGCGGCCCGCCGGACCAGCAGTTCGGTGAGGCCGGTGGTCAGCCACAGCCGTGAACGGTCGGGTGCGGTGTCCGGCCCGGCGGGGGCCAGCAGCGCGGGCCGCTCCAGCCCCTCCAGCGACTCGCACCACGCGGCCTCCGCCTTGTGCCGGTCCTGGCCGCCCAGCCACACCAGGTAGTCCCGGTAGGGCGCGGCGGGCGGCAGCGGCAGGCCCGCCACGAGGGCGGCGAGGTCCCGCTCGACGACCGCCATCGACCAGCCGTCCAGCAGGATGTGGTGGAAGGACACGATCAGTTCCGCGCCGGTGTCGTTCCGCAGGAACGTGGCACGGACCAGCGGCGGGCGGGCCGGGTCGAAGCGGAGCGCCGCGTCCTCGCGCAGCACCTCGTCGGTCCGCACGTCCACCGCGTCCGGGGCGAGACCGGTCAGGTCCACCTCGGTCCACGGCACCCGGACCGCCTTCGGCACGACCTGGACCGGCCGGTCCAGGCGCTCGTGGCGGAAGCAGGCGCGCAGGTTCGGATGCCGGTCCAGGAGCGCGGTGACCGCGGCCCTGACCGTCTCCCCGGCGACCGAGGGGCCGGTCACGAACCGGGCCTGCACCAGATAGGGGTCGGGTCCCTCGGTCTGCCGGGCGGCCTGGAAGAGCAGGCCCTCCTGGAGCGGGGAGAGCGGCAGCACGTCCGCGATGCGCGCGTTCATCGTCGCTCCCCTGCGCCGTCGGTGGAGCCGGCGCCGTCGAAGCCGGCGTCGAGGTCGTCGAAGTCCATGTCCTGTCCGAGCAGTTCGAGCTGGTCGCCGGTGAGGTCGACGAGGGGGAAGTCGGACGGGGCGTGGACGGCTCCGTCGTCCGGCCCGCAGTGGTCCGCGAGGACGCCGAGCGCCTCGGACCACGCCGCGGCCAGTGCGCGCACCTCGTCCTCGGTGAGCACCCCCGACGGATAGGAGAAGCTCGCCTCCAGAACGGGCTCGCCGTTCTCCTCACGGGCCAGCACGTCCACCTCAAGGGTGTGCGCCAGCGGCACGGCGTCCGGGCCCGGCTCCAGCAGCCGCCCGCCCGCCGCGTCGCCCGCGGCGAACCGGCCCAGATAGTTGAAGCGGACGTCGGGGGCCGGGAGCGCGGCGAGCGCCGGGCCGTTCGCGGGGTCGAGGTAGCGCAGCAGACCCCAGCCGAGCCCGCCGGAGGGCACCGACGCCAGCTGCTCCTTGACGCACTTCAGGGCTTCGCCGGGCCGGCCGCCGGGCGTCACCGAGGCGGCACCGAGGTCCAGCCGGACCGGGTACTGCGTGGTGAACCAGCCGACGGTGCCGGACACGTCGACCTGGGCGGAGACGGCCTCGCGCCCGTGGCCCTCCAGATGGACGACGAGCGCGGAGCCGGTGCCCCGCCGCCGGACGGCCGCCGCGGTCAGCGCGGTCAGCATCACCGCGTCGGGCCGGCAGTTGAAGGCGCCCGGCAGGGTCAGGAGCACACTGCGGGTGAGCCCCGGATCCAGCTCGAAGGTGAGGGTCTCCCGCCGCCCGTCCGACCCCGGACCGTCGGCCAGTCTCGCCGTGTCGTCCGCCAGCTGCCGCTTCCACCAGGGGAGTTCGCCGAGCCGCAGCCCGGCCTCCTGGGAGAGCAGCCGGGACCACCGGGTGAACGAGGCGCTCCTGGCGGGCGCGGCCCCGCCCTCGGCACCGGGGTCCAGCGCCGCGGCGAGCTCCTGGCCGATCACGCGCCAGGAGAAGCCGTCCACCGCCAGGTGGTGCACGGTCAGCAGCAGGGCGCCGGGCCGGCCGGGGCCGGGGTCGAGCCGGACCGCCCGCACCATCTCACCGTGCTCGGGCCGCAGGGCGATGGTGCGCGCCAGCTCCGTCGCCCGGGAGTGGAGATCGGCGTCCGCCGGAACGGCCACCTGGACGACCGCCGCGTCGGCGGGCGCGCTCTCCTCGGGCACCTGGAGCTCCCAGCCGGTGTCGTCGCCGCGCACCAGGCGCATCCGCAGCGCGGCGTGCCGCTCGACGAGCGAGGAGACGGCCGCCCGGATCGCCGCGAGTCCGGTGCCGGGCGCCAGCGGGAACAACATGGACTGGGTGAACGTCGAGGTGTCCCGCACCTGTTCGCGCCACCAGTGCATCACCGGGGTGAGGGGGAGCCGCCCGGTGCCGGTGTCCTCCTGCTCCGGGGTGTCGGCGTCGGGCGTGCGGGCCAGCACGGCCAGCCGGGCCGGGGTGCGTACGGTGAACACGTCGTGCGGCGAGAGCACGAGCCCGGCCGCCCGCGCCCGGGCGGCGAGCTGGATCGCCATGATGCTGTCGCCGCCGAGCCGGAAGAAGTCGTCGTCGGCACCGGCCTGTTCGAGGTCCAGGAGTTCGGCGAAGAGCCCGCAGAGGATCTCCTCGCGCGCCGACCCCGGGAGCCGGACGGTGTCCGTGGTCCGTGGCGCGGGCGCGGGCAGGGCGTTCCGGTCGAGCTTGCCGTGGGACGACAGCGGCAGCGCGTCCAGGGCCACCACGGCGGCTGGGACCATGGCCGCGGGAAGGCGCCCGGAGGCGTGCAGCAGCAGTGCGTCCTCGTCGATCTCCGCTCCCGGCGCGGGCACCGCGTACGCGATGAGCCGGTCGCTGCCGGCCCGGTCGTGGCGGACGACGGCCACCGCCCTTTCCACGGTGGGGTGTTCCGCGAGCGCGGCGGCGATCTCGCCCGGCTCGATCCGCAGCCCGCGCAGCTTCACCTGCTCGTCGCCGCGCCCGAGGTAGTACGTGCGGCCGCTGTCGTCCCGGTGGGCGAGGTCACCGGTGCGGTACATGCGGCTGCCGGGCGGCCCGTAGGGGTCGGCGACGAACCGCTCGGCGGTGAGCGCGGCGCGGCCCAGATAGCCACGGGCGAGCGCCTCACCCGCCAGGTACAGTTCACCGCCCGTCCCGGCCGGCACCGGACGGAGCCGCTCGTCGAGGACATAGGCGGTGGTGCCCGCCACCGGTGTGCCGATGGGCGGCACCGTGCCGTCGGCGTCCAGCGGTCCGGAGAAGGTGGAGACGACGGTCGACTCGGTGGGCCCGTAGGCGTTGTGGAAGCGCCGCCCCCCGGTGGCCCAGCGGGCCACCAGCTCCGGCGGGCAGGCCTCCGCGCCGACGACCAGGGCCCGCAGATCCGGGTGGGATCCGGCCGGTACGGTCGCGAGCACGGACGGCGGGACGAACGCGCAGGAGATCCGGCGCCCGGTCAGTACCGTCCCGAGGGCCTCCCCCACGAGCGGGCCCGGGGGAGGAAGCACCAGGGTTCCGCCCGAGCCGAAGGCCAGGCACAGCTCGCCGACGGAGATGTCGAAGGAGGGCGGCCCGAGCTGGAGCACCCGGCTGTCGGCGTCCAGTCCCACACCGTCCACCAGGGTCCGGGTGAGCGCGGCCACACCGGCGTGGGTGACGACCACGCCCTTGGGGGTGCCGGTGGAGCCGGAGGTGTGGATGACGTGGGCGACATCGTGCGGTGCCGGGCAGCCGGGCGGCAGCGGCTCCCCGGACCAGGCGTCCTCGTCGAGGACCAGGGTCGCCGTCCCCGTCTCCAGGGGCGTGGCGCCGGGTTCGGTGACGACGAGCACGGGCGCGGCCTCGGCCAGGACCCGGCGGAGCCGCTCGGCCGGGTGGGCCGGGTCGAGGGGCAGATAGGCGGCGCCGGCCCGCTGTACGGCCAGCGCCGCCACCGGCCAGTCGCTGCCGCGGGCGAGGGCGAGGGCCACGACCCGACCGGGGCCGGCCCCGAGACGGACCAGCCTCCCCGCCAGCCGGGCCACCCGGTCGTCCAGCCGGCCGTAGCTCAGGGTGTGCCCCGGGGACTCGACGGCCGGTGCGTCCGGTGTACGGGCCGCGTGATGCGCCACCAGCTCGGGCAGCGAGAGGGGGGCGGGGGCGGCGGGCCCGGCGGAACCGGCGAGCAGCTCGTCGCGCATGGCGCGGGGCACCAGGTCGATGTCCCCGATGAGTGCGGTGGGGTCGGCGGTGATCTGCCGCAGGAGTTCGACGTAGCACTGCGTCCAGCGGGCCACCGTCTCGGGGCTGAAGACATCGGTACGCAGCCCGAAGCTGCCCTCCATGCCGTCACCGCTGTCCTTCACCACGCCGACCAGGTCGTGTTCGCCGCCGGTGTGGATGCGCTCCGGCTCCGCGAACTCCTTCATCACCGAGACGCTCGGCTGCTGTGTCAGGTGCATGAACACCCACTGGTACAGCGGGGCCCGGCCCGCACTGCGCTCGGGCGCGGCGGCCGACACGATCCGGCCGACCGGCACGTCCGAGTTGGCCATCAGATCCGGGAAGTCGACGGCGAACCCGGCGAGCACATCGGCGAAGGACCGCTCCGGTGTCACCTTCCAGCGGGTCGGCACGGCGTTCATGACGTACCCGATGACCTGGTCCAGGCCCTTGGCCGCGCGGTTGGCGATGGGGGTTCCGAGCACCAGGTCGTCGGCGCCGCTGACCCGGTGCGCCAGGACGGCGAACGCGGCCATCAGCACGACGTAGACGGAGGCACCGCGCTCCCGGGCCAGGGCCCGCACGGCGGCGGTGGTCGGCGCGTCGACGTGGAAGGGGACCTGCGCGATGCCGTCGCCCTCGGTGACGGCGGCGGCGCCGCCCGGCACGGTGAGGGGACCGGGCGGGTCGGCGAGATAGCGCCGCCAGAAATCGAGCCGGCTCGCGAAGACCCCGGACTCCTCCAGCTCGCTCTGCCAGGACGAGAAGTCGGCGTACTGGACGGCGGGCCGGGTGAGGGGCGGCCGGAGTCCGTCGCGCAGGGCGCCGTACGCCTGCGCGAACTCGTTCTGCAGCACGTCGAACGACCACCAGTCGCTGATGGTGTGGTGCAGGCTCAGCATCAGGGTGGAGCGCTCTTCGCCGACCCGGACGAACCGGGCCCGGATCAGCTTGTCCCGGCCGAGGTCGAAGGGGCGGCTGCGGAAGGTCTCGAAGGCCTCGTCGATCGTCCTGGCGGTGCCCCGCAGGTCCTCGCGCTCCAGATCGAAGCCCGCGTCGTCGTCGAACTCGACGTGCAGCTCGCCCGACGGGTCCGTCACGATACGGGTCCGCAGGATGTCGTGGTGACGCTGGATCAGCGTCAGCGCCGCCTCCAGATGCGCCGGGTCGACGGGCTGCTCGAAGTGGTACGCGGCACACAGGTTGAGCGCGGGCGTGCCGGGATACAGCGAGTCGTACACCCACAGGTCGTGCTGCGCGGGGCTCAGCGGAACCCGGCGCGCGGGGTCGCGCGGCGGTATGACGGCGGGTATCTCACGGGCCCGCCCGGCCTCCAGCAGACGGCGCATCAGACGGACGCGCTGCTCCCTGCCGAGTGCGCCGAACCGGTCGGCCATGGAAGAAGGGGACGCGCCACCCGGGACGGGGCGCGAGACGGTGGGGGCGCTCATCACAGGTTCTCTTTCAGTTCGGCCAACCGGTGCAGCCCGGCCAGTACGTCGTCGCGTCCGATGCCGAAGTCGATGAAGCAGGCGACCTCGTCCACGCCCAGCTCGGCCAGATCGGCGAGCATCTTGGCGCAGTGGCCGGGGGAGCCGAGCAGACTGCCCCAGCTGAGATAGCGCTCGAACGCGAAGTCGGCGAGCATCGCGGTCTGTTCCTGGGTGAGGGCCGCCGTCGTGGCGTCCGCCGATCGGTTCGCCGCGGTCTGGCGGACGTACGAGGCGAGATAGGTCTTGAGCGGCGCGCCCGCCATCCGGCGGACCTCCGAGTCATCGGTGCCGACGAAGGTGTGGGCCATCAGCGTGACCCGGCCGTGGGCATCGGTGCCCCGCTGGTCGGGGGCCGTGGCGCAGGCGGCGCGGTAGCGGGCGATCTTCTCGGCCAGCTCGTCGCGGCTCTGCCCGACGGTCGCGCCGAGCACCCCGGCGCGCAGCCGTCCGGCCGCCTCCCAGGTCTCCGGGTTGCCGGACGTGGTGAGCCACAGCGGCAGGGTGTCCTGAACGGGCCGGGGCTGGGGCGTCACGGAGACCGGGGTGCCCGTGCCGTCGGGGTACTCGGCCGCCTCCCCCGCCCACAGCGCCCGCAGCCGCGGGATCGTCTCCAGGGCGGACCGCCTGCGGTCCGCGTAACTGCCGGGGGCCAGCGTGAAGTCCTTGGAGTGCCAGCCGGTGGCGACGGAGAGGCCCACCCGCCCGTGCGAGAGGTTGTCCACGACGGCCCAGTCCTCCGCCACCCGCAGCGGGTGGTGGAGCGGCAGGACGACGCTGCCCGCGCGGATCCCGATCCGCTCGGTGGCGACGGCGAGCGCCGCGCTGAGCACCGGCGGGCTGGGGAAGACCTGCCCCACCTGCTGGAAGTGGCGCTCGGGGGTCCAGAGGGCGTGGAACCCGAGCCGGTCGGCGGTCCGGGCCACGGCGAGGATGTCCTCGTAGGTCTCGGTGTGCCGGGCCTCGCCGGCGGTGGTGCTGTCCGCACCGAAGAACATCACACTGAGGTCCACTGCCACTCCTCCTGCTTTCTGCCGGTCTGGGTCTGGGGTTGCGGACGGCGCGGCACCCTGGGGCGGCGCGGGATGGCGGACACGGCGGGCGGCGCGGGTCTGGCGACCGCCCGTTCCAGTTCGGCGGCGAAGGCGGCCACGGTGGGCGAGGCGAACAGCTGGGCCACCGTCACCGGCCGGCCCGCGCCGAGCCGGGCCACGGCGCGCACCGCGCGCAGGGAGTTGCCGCCGAGCGCGAAGAAGTCGTCGTCGGGGCGGGCGACCGGCACACCGAGGACCTCGCCCCACACGGTGGCGATCTCCTGCTCCAGGGCGGTCATCGGGCGCCCGGCGGAGCCCCGGTGCCGGGCCGGTGCCGCGATCCGGTCGCTCTCCCGGGCCCGCCGGGGCGGCGCGGTGAGGCCCAGCTGCGACAAGGGCGTGTCGGGGGCGGCCGCCGCCGCCTCCAGGGCCTCGGGGAGGGCGTGTGCGAGCCACTGGACGAACTCCGCCTCCAGCGCCTCCCCGCGGTACTCGAACGTCAGCGTCAGCCCGTCCGGTGCGCCCTGCCCGGAGGTGGAGTCCGTGACATCCACCAGGAGTTCGAACCGGGCGGCGCCGGTGCGCACGATCTCGACGCCGTGCTCGGCACCGGGCAGCGTCACCTCGGCCCGTGCGTTGTTCTGGAGCGCCAGGACCACGTCGGTGAACGGCTGGCGGCCGGGGGACCGGGGCGGGTTGAGGCTGCCGACCACGTCCTCGAACGGCACGTCCTGGTGGCTGAACGCGGCGAGGTCCGTCTCCCGTACCCGGGCGAGCACCTCGGCCGCCGTGGGATCGCCGGACAGATCGGTGCGCAGCACCAGCATGTTGACGAAGAACCCGACGACGTCCTCGACACTGCCGTCCCCGGCGCGCCCGGCCACCGGCGCGCCGATCGCCAGGTCCTCGTCCGCCCCGGCCCGCACCAGCACGGTGGCCAGCGCGGCGTGCAGGGCCATGAAGAGCGTGGCGCCCCGGGCGCGGGCCGCGTCGACCAGCCGGGCGTGGGCCGCCGCGCCGAGCCGGCGGACCACGACCCGCGCGGCCGGACCGGGTACGGCGGGACGCCCGGCGCGGCGGGGCAGCAGCGGTCCGCCGGCCGGCAGTCCGTCCAGCTCCTTGCGCCAGTACCTGAGCTGGCGGGCGGCGAGCGCGTGCGGATCGGACGCGGAGCCGAGCCGGTCGAGCTGGTGGCGGGCGTGCTCCCCGTACGGGACGGCGAGCGGGGCGAGCCCCGCCGGTTCCAGGCCCCGCACCTGCGCCTCGTAGGCGCGCGACAGATCGCGGAAGAGCGGCCGCAGTGACCACCCGTCCCCGGCGATGTGATGGACCAGTACCAGCAGCGCGTGCTCCTCCGGCCGCTCCCGGCTGGTGAACAGCGTCGCCCGTACCGGGAGTTCGGCACGCAGATCGAAGCAGCGCCGGGCCTCCCGCTCGATCTCCCGCTCCATCGAGTCCCCGGCGACCCGCAGGTGGCGCAGGGGCGGACGCGCGGCCGTCCCGCTCAGCACCCGTCGTACGGGGGCGCCGTCGGACTCCTCGAAGACGGTGCGGAGCACTTCGTGGCGGCCGGCGACCGCGGCCAGCGCCTCGCCCAGCGCGGCCGTGTCGACCGTGCCGCGCAGCCGGACCAGCATCGGCAGGTTGTACGCGGCGCCCGCCCCGATCCGGTCCAGGAACCACAGCCGGTGCTGCGCGTGCGACACCGGGAGCGCGCCGGAGGCGGTGCCGGGCGCGGTGGGTGCCACGGTGGGCGCCGGGGGAGCGGTGTCGACGAGCGGGGCCAGCAGCGCCGGGGTGGGCGCCTCGAAGAGCCCGCGGATGTCGATCTCGGCGCCGAGCACGGTGTGGATCCGGCCCAGCAGCCGGGCGGCCAGCAGGGAATGGCCGCCGAGGGAGAAGAAGTCGTCGTCCGGGCCCACCGGGCCGGTGCCCAGCACCTGGGAGAAGAGCTCGCACAGCGCGGCCGCGGTGCCGCTCGCCGCCCGGCCCGGGAGAGCCGCGGCGGGTCCGGGCTCCGGCAGGGCGGCCCGGTCCAGCTTTCCGCTGGGCGTGAGCGGCAGCGCGTCCAGCGGTACGAAGACCGCCGGGACCAGGTAGTCGGCCAGCACGCCGCGGGCGTAGGCGCGCAACTCCGCTTCGCGGAAGTCCGCCGGGGCACCGCCGCGCGGCACGACGTACGCGGTCAGCTGCCGGTCGCCCGCCGGGTGCTCATGGGCGACGACCGCCGCCCGGTCGATGCCGGGGTGCCGGGTCAGTACGCTCTCGACCTCGCCCGGCTCGACCCTGAAGCCCCGGATCTTCACCTGGCTGTCGGCCCGGCCCAGATACTCGAGGACCCCGTCGGCCCGCCGCCGCCCGAGGTCACCGGTGCGGTAGAGACGCTCACCGGACGGGGCGGCGACGAAGCGTTCCGCGGTCAGCGCCGGCCGTCCCCGGTACTCCCGGGCGAGGCCCGCCCCGGCGGCGTAGATCTCACCGGTGCGGCCCTCCGGTACCGGACGGAGTTCCTCGTCGAGGACGTACAGCCGCTTGCCCGCCAGCGGACGGCCGATCGGCACCGGGCCCTCGCCGAGCTCGGCGAGGCTCACCGGGTGGACGGTCAGGAAGACCATGCACTCGACGGGCCCGTAGCCGTTGCTCAGCCGCAGTTCCGGCCGGCGTCGCAGGGCGCGGGCCGCGTGCGGCGCGGACAGCGCCTCGCCGCCCACCACGAGCTCCCGCAGTCCGTCCATCACCCGCGGGTACTCGTCCACGACGACGTTGAACAGGGACGACGAGAGATACATGGAGGTGATGCCGTGCTCGGCGACGAGTCGTGCCATCACGAAGGGTTCGGGCCGCCCGCCGGGATGCAGGACACAGGTCCCGCCGTTCATGAGCGGCCCCCACAGCTCCATGGCGAACGCGTCCCATGACAGCGGCGCGCACTGGAGCCAGACCGCACCGGGGCCGAAGGAGGCGAAGGTCTGCCCGGTGAGGGTGGACGTGATCGCGTGGTGCGAGGAGGCGATGCCCTTCGGGCGCCCGGTCGACCCGGAGGTGAACATCACGCAGGCGATGTCGTCGGGCCGGACCCGGACGGCGCCGCGCGGCAGCGGCTGCGCCCCGTGGACGTCCTCGATGTGCACCCGCGCCACGCCGGGCAGGCCGGGCGCGGCGTCGCGGGCCGAGACGACCACGGCCGTCCTCGCGTCCTCGGCCATCGCGCGCAGCCGTTCGGCGGGGAAGCCGGGGTCGAGGATCACGTATCCGGCTCCGGCCTTGAGGATGCCGAGCACCGTCACGACGAGTGCGGTGGAGCGCTCCAGGTACACCCCGACCGTGTCACCGGCCCGGATGCCCCGCGCGGCCAGCAGGCCCGCCAGCCGGGCCGCCCGCTCGTCGAGTCCCGCGTAGTCGATCCGTTCGCCCTCGTGGATCAGCGCCGTCGCGCCGGGTGTCCGTGCCACCTGCTCCTCGAACAGCTCATGCACGCACCTCATCGCGCTCACCTCCCTGGTGCTCGCTCTGCCCGGCCGGCTCCCGGGGGGCGTCGAGGTCGGGCAGCAGGTCGTCGATGTTCCTGATGGAGCGGCTGGCGAGGCCCCAGACGGCGACCCCGGTCCCGCCGATCCCGGCGAGGAACAACATGGCCGCCATGCCGCTGCCCGGACCGTCGCCGACGAGGGGACCGAGCACGGTGAACAGTCCGGTGCCCCGGGCGGCCAGCGGTTCGAAGACGTGGTCGGCGAGCGGTCCGGAGACCGCCATGGCCACGGGCACGGAGATCTGCGACAGGAACATCACCGCGCCGAAGACCCGGCCCTGCCATTCGTGCGGGACCTTGGTCTGCACGATCGTCTGCATCGAGGCGTTGACCACCGTCATGAGCAGGGCGCCGGCCAGGATGGCCAGGCACCAGCCGGTCACCCCGTCCACCAGGCTCATCACCACCAGGGCGGACACGCACATGCCGACCACGCCGAGCATCATGCCCCGGCCCCGGTTCGCGGGCCCGCCCCAGGCCGCCATGAGCAGGGCGCCGGCCACTCCGCCGATCCCGACCGAGGTGTTGACCGCGGCGAGCGCGCCGTTGCCGGCCCGGATCAGCACCATCGGCGAGATGAGGGCGAAGCCGAAGACCATGACGAGGTTGACGACGCAGAAGTTGACGATCAGTTCGCGCAGGCCGGGCACCCGGAACAGGTAGCGCAGCCCTTCGACGGCATCGGCGGTGATCCGTTTGCGCGGTGCGCCGGCTTCCTTCGTCACCCGGTCGCCGTCGAAGCGCACGATCCGGATGCCGATGAGGGCGAACGCGTAGCTCGCCACGTCGACCAGGAGTGTCGGGCCGATCCCGAAGAGGGCGACGAGCAGACCGCCCAGCGCGGGGCCGCCGATCCCGGCTGCACTCTTCGCGCCGGCCAACAGGCCGTTGGTGCGGTCCAGTTGGTCCTTGCGGACCAGGAGGGGAACGGCCGAGGACAGGGCCGGGAACTGGAAGGCGGCACAGATCCCGAGCAGTACGGCCGCCGGATAGACCTGCCAGGCGTGGAATGCGCCGAGGTAGTGGAGCAGGGCCAGCATGCCCACCACGAGGAGCCCGCCGACGTCGGCTATCTGGAGCGCGGTGCGCTTGGGCACCCGGTCGACGATTGCACCCGCAATGGGACTGAACACGGCCTGCGGCAGCATGGCGCACAGCGAGAGGACGGTGACGGAGGTCGCGTTCCCGCCGGACGCCCACACCTCGACGATGAAGGCGAACCGGACCGCGGCGCTTCCCGCCAGGGACACCGCCTGGCCGGACCAGACGAGGAGGAAGGGCCCCATTCCCGAGAATCGACCGGGAATGTCCGTTGATATCCGGGTGCCCATCAGGATCCGGATCCCTTGTGCAGCGGCACCCGGCACCTCGTGCCCGAGCCGTCGAATCGGTTCGTTGCCACGCCTCAATCCCCCAGCATGTCGCATCCTCTGCGGATCACCACGGATCCCTGTCTGAGTCGAACGGGGGTCATCATGCGGCCATCGATTACCGGTGCGTTCCCTTGGCGAACGAGGGAACGGGAAGGAAGCGGGAACGATTCGGGAGGGAACCGGGAGCCGGAGAGGCAAGGGTCGTTCCGTAGTTGTCTGCAGTAAGGAGTACTCACGTGAAGGACCCCAGGGATCGTTCGCCCGACGGGACGGAACTCCGCCAGGCCTTCAAGGACCTGTCCACCGTGGAACGGTGGGCGGAGCGTGTGGCGTCCGGTGATCAGTCCCATCCGTACACCGCGCCGGAGTCCTTGGAGGGGCCCCAGCTGAGCGTCGAGACCAGAACCGAGAACGGCATGCACACGGTGGCCGGGATCGTGGAGTGGCCGCCCGGTGCCGACACCGGCCCGGCGGCCCTGGACGAGACGGAGCGCGCGGTGCTCCGTTCCCTCGTGAGATCGCTGCTCGACCTGGCCGGCCATGAGTCGGGAACGGCCCGTACACGCGTGGTGCTCACCGCCCTCGGGCCGCGCGTCGCCGCCTGTCAGCTCGACGTGGAATAGCCGTTTCCGGTCCGTTCCCGCGGCAGTTCCCGGCGGCGGTATCGGGGCAGGAACGGACCGGGAACGCCCAACAGCAACATCAGTGGTGTCGGGAAGCGGAACACCGCAGAACCTCACAAACACCACTTAGGGGCGGGACAATGGGACGCAAGCTTGCTGGAATCTTCGGGATCGTCGCCGCGACGCTGGCCTTCGGGATCGGCACTGCGGTCGAGGTGGGACAGTCGAACGACTCCCGGGGTATTCAGCAGGTTGTCGCCGACGACAAGGGCCCCACGGTCATCGGCACCCACGTCCTCGCCGACGACAAGGGGCCCACGGTCATCGGTACGCAGGGCACCGACGACGACAAGGGTCCGACGATCATCGGCACCCAGGTGCTCGCCGACGACAAGGGCCCGACGGTCATCGCCCGGACGATCACCGACGACAAGGGGCCCACGGTCATCGGTACGCAGGGTGCCGACGACGACAAGGGCCCGACGGTCATCGGTACGCAGGGCACCGACGACGACAAGGGCCCGACGTCCCCCGTCATGTGATCCCCACCGCCTCGACACACGAGCCCCGCACCGGAGTCACGGTGCGGGGCTCGTCGCTGCCCATCGATGCGCCGGCCGAGGTGCCCACGTACTGATCCGGCGTGCGGCATACGGCGTACGGCGACGGCGGGAGGCCGTCAGCTGCGCCGGTGATCCGCCGGCACGCCCATGTCGGTGAAGAGCTGCTCGGCCTCCGCCCGGTAGCGGATCGCGTCCGGCGTGTCCCCGAGGGCGTCGGCCATGCCCGCGAGCGCGTAGGCCTGCTCGATGCGGTAGCTGAGCGACGAGGCGAGTTCGTGGGCGTGGGTGTGCAGCGCGAGTGCCGCCGCCACGTCGCCCTGCCGGCGGCGCAGCCGGCCCACCACGTTCTCCACCTTGGCCCGGCGCAGAGGCGAGGAGTTGGTCCGCATCATGTCGAGGGCGAGCTCCGCCTGGTCCGGTGCGCGGGGCGGCTTCCCCAGCCGGTTCTCCACATCGGCGGACAGCGCCAGGGTCAGGGCGAGGTTCACCTCGTTGCCGGCGTCCCCGTACAGAGAGCGGGCCTCCGCCAGGCAGCGGTCGGCCTCTTCGTACGCACCCAGGCCGACGTGGGCGAAGGCGAGATCGGTGATGGCGCCGGGCAGTCCCTCGTGCTGTCCCAGCTTCCGGCTCAGCTCGGCCGACCGCCGGGCCGCGTCCCGTGCCTCCTCGTACCGCCCCCACTGTTCGTAGAGCGTGCTGAGGATGGTGAGGCTCTCCGCCTCCGCTCGGGGCATGTCCAGTTCGCGTTCGTGCGCGATCGCCGTCTCCATGTGGCCCAGGGCCGCCGAGAAGTCGCCGAGCAGGCTGTTGAACTGGCCGAGGATGCTCTCGCTGTGCGCCTGGGTGTACACGTCCCCGAGCCGGACCGCGACGTCCCGGCTCTCGCGGGCGGCTTCGAGGCCCTCGGAGAGACGGCCGAGTTTCCAGCAGGCGACGCCCAGGTTGGACAGGCTCACCCCCAGCAGCGCCAGATCCTCCAGCCGGCCCGCGGCGGCGACCGCGACCCGGCTCAGCTCGCCGAACTCCTCCAGGAGCCCGAGGTCGTTGAGCTGGAAGACGAGATTGCGGGCCAGGCACACCACATAGCGGTCGTGACCCCTGCGCTCGGCGAGCGTGACGGCCGCGAGGAGCGAGGTCTGCTCGCGCCGGAACCACGTCCGCGCCTGCTCCGGGGTCGCGAGGCGGGGCAGTTCGGCCTCGGAGGGTTCGATACCGGTACTGCGCCGGCGCCGCCCGGAGTAGAGGAGGTCGCACGCCACCTCGGTGGCCGTCAGGTAGTAGCCCAGCAGCCGCTCCACCGCCGCGGAGTCCTCGGGGGCCTCGACGAGCAGGCTGTGCGCGAAGCTGCGCACCAGGTCGTGGAAGGTGTAGAGGCCGATCTCCGGCTGCTGCACGAGATGGACGTCGAGCAGCATCTCCAGCAGGTCCTCCGCGTCCCGGGCCGAGGACCCCAGCAGTGCACCGGCCGCGTGGACGTCCATGTCGCTGCCCGGGTGCAGGGCCAGCGTCGAGAACGCGTTCCGGCACTCGTCGTCCAGGGCCTGGTAGGACAGACGCAGGGTGGCGGAGACGCTGCGGGCGCCCGAGCTGAGCTCGTCGAGCCGCCGGGTCTCGTCGCGCAGCCGCTCCGCCAGGTACTGGAGGGTCCAGCGGGGGCGGTTGCGCAGCCGGGCGGTGGCGATCCGCAGAGCGAGGGGGAGATGGCCGCAGAGCCGGGCGAGCTCCGCGGCCGCCTCGGGCTCGGCGGCGACGCGCTCGGCACCGAGCGTCTCGGCCACCAGCATCGCGCTGTCCTCGGGCGGCATCACCCCGATGGAGATCCACTGCGCGCCGTCCAGATCGACCAGGCGGGCCCGGCTGGTGACCATGACGAGGCAGCCGGGGGAGAGGGGCAGCAGCGGACGGATGGCGGCGGCGTCGGCCGCGTTGTCGATGAGGATCAGCAGTCGCTTGCCGACCAGGGTGCCACGCCACAGGGCCGTGCGGGCGGGCACGTCGTCGGGGATGAGGTTGCCCGGCACGCCGACGGCCCGCAGCAGGGTGTCGAGCGCGATCCCGGCGGTCACCGGCTGGTCGCCCGGGGTGTACCCGCGCAGGTCTATGTGGAGTTGGCCGTCCGGGTAGTCCGGGGCGAGCCGGTGCGCCGCCCGCACCGCGAGCGAGGTCTTGCCGCAGCCGCCCATGCCGTCGATGGCCACGATCTGGGGGCCCTGCTCGCTGCCGCTCCTGGCGCCCTGCAGGATCTCGGCCAGTTCCCGGTCCCGGCCGGTGAAGTCCGCGAGGTCGTAGGGCAGGGTGCTGGGGGGTTCGGCGGGCAGCGCCACGGCCACGACGGGGGCGGCGGCGGCCGGCTCGGGCCCGGCCAGGTCGGGGCTCTCCCGCAGGATTCCCTCGTACAGCTTGGTCAGATTGGGGCCGGGGTCGATGCCCAGTTCCTCGGCGAGGAGTTCGCGCACCCTGCCGTACTCGTCCAGGGCCTCGGCCTGCCGGCCGGACCGGTACAGGGCGAGCATCAACTGGCCGCGCAGGGACTCGCGCAGAGGGTGCTGCTGGACCAGTTCCCGCATTTCCACGATGAGTTCGGCGGCATCGCCGAGTGCGAGCTGGAGTTCGAAGAGCTGCTCCGCCGCGGTCAGCCGGCGCTCCTCGATGGAGGTGGACGCGGCCTCGATGACCGGGCCGCCGCCGCCCGACAGGACGGGGCCCCGCCAGAGGGCGAGGGCGCCGCGCAATATCTCGGCGGCCTCGGCCGTACGGCCATCGGACGCCTTGAGCTTTGCTTCACGTATCAGTAGGCCAAATTCGGCCACGTCGATTTCGCATTGTTCCTGGGCGACGCGATACCCGGGCCCGTCGGTGACGAGGACGTCGGCACCTCCGGGTATCCGTCTTCGGAGATCCGCTACGGCCTTGCGTACTTGGTGGGGTGCGGTCGTCGGGGGTTCCTCGTCCCAGGCCGCCTCGACCAGCCGGGAAACCGGAAGCACTTTTCCGGGCTCCAGAAGCAGAGTGGCCAGAACTCGCTCTTGTATGACGCCGCCCAGTCGGAGACGCGTCCCGTTGGACCACCCCTCTATCGGGCCAAGAATGTTGAAGCGCAGCCGAAACTCTTCTGCAGTTGACACGCATCCTCCCCCTCAACTCTGCGCAGCCGCAGCGCTTCACCAGCGCGAAGCGATCGTATCCGCTGCGGAAGGAACTGGCGGTACTGCACCGGGAAGAGTTCGGGAATGGCTCGATGGAGTCTGTTCATCGACGGCAGGCCTTCGCTGCCACGGACAGCACGGAGCGTACGGAGCGTGAGCGGACCGGAAAGATCCCGGACCGGGCCGTGTGTTCCGGACAGCCCCGGGCGGCCGGGTAACCGGTCATTGCGTTTTCTGAGCATGTGGAGACCGAGGAGACAATGATGAATTCCCAGCCCGCACCCGGGCTCGACGTTCTGCTGCAGAATGCGCGCCGGCGGGCGGGACTCACTCAGGAACAGCTCGCCGGCCTTTCCACGGTGAGCGTGAGAGCCATTCGCGACCTGGAACTCGGACGGGTCCAGCACCCGCGCAGGGAAACGCTGAAGCTCCTCGCCAATGCGATGCGGCTGAGCGACGCGCGGCGCGTCGAGCTGGAACTCGCCGTCGATGCAAAGGCCGCGGGGCGCGTCTTCCAGGACATCTACGGAACAGGCCTCGCCACACCGCCGCCTCCGCTGCGCCCGCTGATCGGGCGGCGTCCCGAACTGGAGGCGCTGACGGCCCGGTTGCGTACGGACCACGAGCGGCTGCTGACCCTGGTGGGTCTGCCGGGAGTGGGAAAGTCCCGGCTCGCCCAGGAGGCCGCCTCGGTGATTCACGCCCGGGACGGGGTTCCGGTGCTGTGGGTCTGTCTGGACGACACCGCCGAGACCACCGCGGCGGACCCCAACAATCCGCAGGCGACCGTGACCGGATGGGTGCGCGCACTCGTCCGCGACGGCGAGGAATTCGAGGAACTGGCCGCGCTCATAGGGTCCAAGGCGACCTTGATCGTGCTGGATGGTCACGATGCGTCACCTTCTGTCACCCCTCGCCTGCTGAGTCTGCTGCGCGCCTGCGAGCGCCTGAAAATACTCACCACCACCGACCGGCCGGTGCAGCTGCCCGGCGGCCGGCTGCTGCCACTGGCCCCGCTCGCGGTGCCGACCGCCGCCGATCTCGCCGCCGAGCCGGTGGGCGGCTCCCTCGTCGCGGACCGGCACGCCGTCGAGCTGACGCTCTCCCATGTCAGTTACATGCGGCCCGACTTCCTCCCCACCGACTCCGTCGTCACCACCGTGGCCCACATCTGCCGGGCCCTGGACGGCATGCCGCAGGCGCTGGAGGCCGCCGCCTCGTGGCTGCTGCTGTATTCCCCGCAGCAGCTCCTGGACATCGCCCGCACCACACCGCTGGTCCTGCTCGACGGGGTGACGCCCGCCGATCCCGCCGCCGGTCCCACCCTGGGCGAGCGGCTCACCGCCGCCGTGACCGGGCTCGACCCGCAGGCCGCCGGTCTGCTGCGCACACTGGCGACGCTGGAGGACCCGTGGACGGTGGACGGAGCCGCGCGTGCCTGCGGCACCTCCCTGGCCGAGACCGCCCGTGATGTGCATGCGCTGCTGGTACGCGGCCTGATCCGCCGGCTCCCCACGACGGCGGGCGGCCCGGTGGGCTTCACCGTGCTGAACCTGGTCCGCGCGGTGCTCGACGCGGAGCAGGAGACGGCGCGCGCCGTTCTCGTCGCCGCCCTGGCCGAATGACGGCCGCCCCGCCGGGGAGCGTGGGCAGGATGCCGTGCTTCCGGGCCCGGGAGCCTTCGCTCCTCCTTCCCCGTCCCTGTCGCCCCGCCGCGCCACCCGGGGCCTCTCGTTCCCCGTTCCGCCGCCCGACCCCGTTCCCGTCCTCGTGAAAGGCACCTCACCCATGCGCAACCTGATCTCCCTCGCCGACCTCACGCCCGCCGAGCTGGACCACCTGGTGCGGCGTGCCGTCACGTTCGGCCGCGACGGCATCGTGCCGAAGCCGCTGGCCGGACGCCAGGTAGGTCTCTACTTCCGCAAGTCCTCGACACGGACCCGGACATCCTTCTGGAGCGCGGCGACCCGCCTCGGCGCCGACGTGATCACCTTCGGTCCGAACGAGCTGCAGCTCAGCACCGGCGAGACGGTCGAGGACACCGCCCGGGTGCTCGGGCAGTACCTGGACGCCCTCGTCGTACGCACCAACGGGGAAGTGGAGGAGATCCGCCGGCTCGGCAGCAGCGAGGACCTGGCCGTCGTCAACGCCCTGAGCCTGGACGAGCACCCGACCCAGGCGATCGCCGATCTCGCCACCCTGACCGAGGAGTTCGGCTCGCTCGACGGGGTGCACCTGCTCGCCGTCGGAGAGGGCAACAGCTCGGGGGCGGCCCTCGCGCTGGCCGCGGCCCTCACCCCCGGACTGCGCCTCACCCTGCTGTGCCCGGCGGGATACGAGGTACCCAAGGAGATCCTGGACCTGGCGGCCGAACTGAGCGGCGGCAAGGCCCTGGTGAGCCAGGTCGTGACGGCCGACGAGGTCGAGGGGCCGGCCGACGCGGTGTACACCAGCCGGTGGCAGACCATGGGCGTGACGAAGGAGAACCCCGACTGGCTCAGGGACTTCGACGGCTTCCGGATCGACCGCGCGTTCCTGGACCGCTTCTCCGGCCCGCGCACCGTCTTCCTGCACGACCTGCCCGCGGTCCGCGGCGAGGAGGTCACCGACGAGGTGCTCGACGGCCCGTCGAGCCGGGCCTGGCGCCAGGCCCACCACAAGATGACCGCCGCCGCGGCGGTCCTGGAGTGGTGCGTCCGGGGCATCCAGGACTGACCGGCCGCACCGCGGCCACCGGCACCGCCTGATCACCCGCACCATCGGCTCCTGGCGCACACGGGTTCACGACCGAGACCACCCGTGTCCGCCAGGAGCCTTCCGCGTGTCCCGCGTACGGGACCCCGCTCCGCACGCAGCACGCAGCACGCCGCACGCCGCACGCCGTACGAGAGGGGCGGGCACGGAAAAGGGCGGGTGCGGGGCGGCATGTGCCGCGCCTCGCACCCGCCCTCCGGGGCCGGGACGACCGATGGGGTCAGCCACCCATCGCCGCAACCACCGAACGCGGCCGCATGTCGATCCAGTTCGCCTCGATGAATTCTCCGCATTCCTGCTTGCTGCCCTCGTCCTTCACCAGTTCCCAGCCCGCCGGCTGCTGGATCCGGGCCGGCCACAGCGAATACTGCCCCTCTTCGTTGGCCAGCACTACATAGCGGCCCTGGGAGTCCTCGAACGGGTTGGTTGCCATGATTTCCACCTCGGTTGGACGATGTCTTACGTGAATGTCGTCAGGTGTTTCTGAGTGTTTCGGCTGCATCAAATGCTAGGAGCCGCAGACCGGTTCGCCGGGCAGAAGCCCAGGCAGATCGGCGGCACCACGGACCGCGCGGTCAGGCGAGCACGCGGGCCGTCTGGTGCGCGTAGGTGAGGGCGACCCCGGTCGCCACGGTGGCCGCACGCACCGCCCCGAGCGCCTCGCGCACCAGCTCCGAACGCTCCACCGGCATCACCTCGATCCCGGGCTGGCCCGCACGGACGATGTTCACGGCGGCTTCGAGCACGGCGACCTGGGCCTCGCCGAGCGCCTCCCGCCGGTCGACCCGTTCCCGTACCTCCGCCAGGACGTCCGCGAGCACGTCCGCCGCACGGACGCTGTGGCCGGTCTCTGCCATGTCATGACTCCTCGGTCTTTCGCCGGCGGATTGCACGGGGCCGGGCGCTGAATTCTGCGGGTGCAGTGCCGCCAGTCTCACGCCCCGCCGGCCGCCCGGCATCGGGCTCGCGGCCAACTGCTCCTCTGCTGCCGCCCAGTTGCCGCCGCTCACGCCGGAAACGCCTCCGGAGCGAATCTACGGTTGTGGCCGAAAGGGAGTTCCGGGCAAGCCTGGACCTCTTTCTCCCCTTGTCATCCAATGATGTGGACGAAGCGAACAATGAAGCCTGCGGAATGGGCGGCTCGTCATCGATCCGGGCCGCTGGATGTTGTTGTCACCGGACTGCAATCCGATGCTCACACCTGGAATCTCATCTACATCCAACTGCTGCTCGAAGACCTCGGGCACAAGGTCGTCAATCTGGGTTCCTGTGTGCCCGGGGACGAGATCGTCGAGTCCTGCTGCAAGTTCCAGCCCGACCTCCTGGTCGTCAGCAGCGTCAACGGGCACGGCTTCAACGACGCCGAGCCGCTGATCGGAGCCATCCGGTCGCGCTGGGAGCTGACCGGCCTGCCCGCGGTCATCGGCGGCAAGCTCGGCGTGTCCGGAGACGGGGAGGAAGAGGCCGACGCCCTCATGAGGGCCGGGTTCGACGCGGTCTTCCAGGACGGCGTCGACATCGCCGCCTTCGAGTCCTACGTCGACTCGCTCCCCAAGGAGGTGGAACGATGACCGCGCAAGTGGAGGAGGCAGCTCCCGGGAGCCGCACCACGGTGCACCGGCGACCGCTCTCCTTCGGCCGCTTCGTCGCCGGGGCGCAGGCCCGCGGAACACTCGTGGTCCAGCCCCGCATGGGCTTCTCCGACCCCGCACTGATGAGGGCCGGCCTGCTGGCCACCAAGGGAGCGGCGGACGCCGTCGTCGGCACCATGACGATCGACAGCTACACCCGGGTCAACGACGAGGTGTCCGCGGCCCGCGCCCTGAACGGCGGCGTCCCGCTCAACGGATTCCCGATCACCTCCTACAGCCCGCACACCTCGCGCTGGGTCCTCGACGGCGTCCGGGACGCAGGGTTCCCGGTACAGATCCGGCACGGCTCGGCCCGTCCCCAGCGCATCGTCTCCGCACTGGCCCGGCTCGGCCTGGACGCGACGGAGGGCGGCCCGGTCTCCTACTGCCTGCCCTACGGACGCACCCCGCTCCTGGACTCCGTACGCAACTGGCAGGAGGCCTGCGACTTCCTGGCCGGACTGCGCGGCACCGGCGCGGAACCGCACCTGGAGACCTTCGGCGGCTGCATGCTCGGCCAGCTCTGCCCGCCCGGGCTGCTCGTCGCCATCAGCGCACTGGAGGCGCTCTTCTTCCACCGGGCGGGGCTGCGCAGCATCTCGCTCAGCTACGCCCAGCAGACCAACGCGGACCAGGACCGCGACGCGATGCACGCGCTGCACCGCCTGGCCGGTGAGTTCCTGCCCGACACCGACTGGCACATCGTCCTCTACACCTACATGGGCCTCTACCCGCAGACCCGGCACGGTTCCCTGGAACTCCTGGAACGGTCGGCCGAACTGGCCGTGGACACCGGGGCGGCCCGGCTGATCGTGAAGACCGTGGCCGAGGCTCACCGCATTCCGACCGTGGCGGAGAACGTCGAGGCCCTGCGGGTCGCCGCACGGGCCGCCGCCCGGCACCGCACCGCGACCGGTGCCCGGCCCGGGAGCGTCCCCGCCCCGCACACCGATCCCGCGGACAACGCCGTCTACGCGGAGGCCCGTGCCCTGGTGGACGCCGTGCTGAACCTGGACGACGACCTGGGCCAGGCACTGCTGAAGGCCTTCGCCCGTGGCTACCTCGACGTCCCCTACTGCCTGCACCCCGACAACGCGGGCCGCACCCGGAGTCATATCGACGGGTCCGGCCGCCTGACCTGGTCCGAGATCGGGGCGATGCCCCTCGGGCCCGTCCGCGACCGCGGCCGGCGGCTCACCGCCGCCGGGCTGTTCGACGCCCTGTCGTTCGTACAGCGCCGGCACGACCGCACCGTTTCCCCGTCCGCTTCCCGCCCCTCGCTCCCCACGGCGGCCCGTCGCCCGGCGGCCCATCGGCAGCACACCCAGGAGGTAGCACCATGACCAGCATGATCGCCGAGTCCCACGGCCGCGTCGCGCCCTCGTTCCCGGCCTCTCCCGACCAGCACCTGATCGCCGAGCCGACCCGTGCCACGCTCCGGGTGCAGAGCCGCATGCTGGCGGCGACCCGGGCCTTTCTGACCGCGCAGGGGTTCCAGGAGCTGCTGCCGCCCGTCATCGGACCGGTCACCGACCCGGGCATCCGCGGCTCCAAGCAGGTGGACGTCGACTTCTACGGCCACAAGTACAAGCTGATGACCAGCGCGATCCTCTACAAGCAGGCCTCCCTGCTGGCCTTCGACAAGATCTTCTACATCGCGCCCAACGTCCGCCTGGAACCGTTGGAGACGGCCGTCACGCACCGCCACCTCGCCGAGTTCCACCAGATCGACGTGGAGATCCGCGACGCCCGCCGCGAGGACGCGATGGAGCTCGCCGAGCGGCTCGTCGCCCATGTCGTCGACGAGGTCGTCCGCGAGATGCCGGGGGACCTGGAGCTCCTCGGCCGGGACCGGGACGCCTTCCGGGAAGTGGTCCAGGAGGCCTTCGACCGCACCACGCACAAAGAGGCCACCGCCGACCTGGTGGCACTCGGCCACCCGCAGGACCCGGGCGCCGAGATCGACTGGGAGGGCGAGGAGATCCTCTCCGCCAAGACCAGCCGCCCGTTCTTCGTCGTCGACTACCCCAAGGGCTCGCGGGGCTTCTACGACCAGGAGGACACCGACCGCCCCGGCGTCCTGCGCAACTTCGACCTGATCGCCCCCGAGGGCTACGGCGAACTCGCCAGCGGCAGCGAGCGCGAGCACGACTACGCGGCCCTGGTCACCCGGATGCGCGAGACCGGCGAGAACCCCGCGAAGTACGGCTGGTATCTCGACCTGGCCCGGCGCGGCATCCCCGCCAGCTCCGGCTTCGGCATCGGCCTGGAGCGCTTCACCCGGTACGTCACCGGCCGCACCGCGGCCTGGGAGGCCAGCGCCTACCCGAAGCTTCCCGGAGTGATGTCGGCATGAGCACGGTACTGAGCGCCTCGGGCTTCCCCGAGGAACAGGTGCGGCACCGGGCCAGGGCCGGAGCGGCCGGGGCCTTCCCCGCGCTGGAGTCCTACGGCAGCAGCATGCTGGGCGCGGTCCCGGCCGGCCAGGACTCGTACGACCTGCTGGAACGCGCCAGGATCGTCCCCCCGGTGTTCATGCCGGAGCGGCTGAAGAAGCTCATCGACCTGGCCCGCGAACCGCTGTACACGGATGTCGAACTGGACACCGTGCTCGGCGGGTTCACCTCCCGGCTGCCGCTCTACGTGTCCGCGTTCGGCTCCACCCAGGTCGCCAGCCACGACCTGGGCGAGGCGGCCGGACGCCAGGCCGGACGGCTCGGCATCCCCATGGTCATCGGGGAGAACGTGGTGCCGGTCAACGGCTACCGCGCCGCCGCCGACTCCGCAGCCTCCCCGCTGCTCGGCCGGATCGCCGCCTACACGGCCGCCGCCGACGACGAGCACGGCGGTGTGGTGGTGCAGCAGTCCACCGAGGACGCGGACGCCGAGGTGTGGAACCTGGTCTACAGCGACCCGGTGTCCGAACCGCTGCTGGCCACCGGCCGGCTCGCCTTCGAGCTGAAGGTCGGCCAGGGCGCCAAGCCGGGGCTCGGCGGTCTCACCGTCCTGGGCCGCGAGGCCGGCGACCGGGTCGCCGAACAGTACGCCATGGACGAGGTGTTCGGCGCCGGCAGCGACTCGGTGCTGCGGATCAGCAGCCCCGGCACCTTCACCGAGGAGATCCTGCGCCAGCAGATCCGGCTGATGCGGAACAACTTCCCCCGCGTGAAGGTGTGGGTGAAGCTGCACCCCGGGCGCGACATCGCCCTCGCCGCGGCCACCGCATGGGCGGCCGGCGCGGACTCCGTCACCGTGGACGGCGCGGAGGGCGGCACCGCCTGGGCGCCGACCGCGTTCCTTGGTCAGGTCGGGCTCCCGCTGGGCGAGTGCCTCACCCGCATCGGCCGCACCGATCACTGCCTGCTCGCCAGCGGGCGGATCTGGGAAGGCACCCGGGCCGTCAAGGCGCTGGCGCTCGGCGCCCGCGCCGTCGGCCTCGGCCGGGCCGCGCTGCTCGCCGTGGACGAGGACGCCGAGGCCGGCCTGGTCCGGCTCGCCGAGTCCATCGCCCTCGAACTCCGGCTGCTGATCAGCTCCGTGGGCAAGTACCACGTCAACGCCCTGGAAGCGGACGACGTCCTGCTGCCGGCCGACGCCGCGACGGGTTCCCGTACCGGCTGATCCCCCCGCTCCACCACTGCGCTTCGCACCCATTGCACGTCATCCACCGTGGCTCCGTCGGTCTCCCGGCACGCCGCGAGACCACGAGATCCGAGCTACCGAGAAGGTGTCGAGATGTCCCAGCCGCAAACCGATCCAGCTCTCTCCCCCGGCGCCGCAGTCCCCGCGCACGTCGCCACGTACAACGACACGGCCGAGAACCTGCCCGTGGGCGCGCTGCACGCTCTCTTCACCGCGCAGGCCGCCCGTACCCCGGACGCCGTCGCCCTCGTCCGCGAGGACCGCCGTCTCACCTACCGGGAGCTGGACGGCGCGGCCAACGCCCTCGCACACCGGCTCGTCGCCGAGGGCGTACGGCCCGGCGACGCGGTCGGCCTCCTCTTCGACCGCTCCTTCGCCTATGTCGTCACCGTCCTCGCCGTGATGAAGAGCGGCGGGGTGTACGTCCCCCTCGATCCCCGCCAGCCCGAGGAGCGCCTCGGCTGGATCCTCTCCAACACCGGGGCCGGCCTGCTGGTGACCGACCGCCCGGCCGGGGAGACCGGCTTCGCGGGCGATCTGCCCGCCCTGCGGCTCGACGACACGAGCGCCACGGCCGACACGGCCACCACCGCACCCGATGTCACGGTCCACCCGGACCATCCGCTGTACATGATGTTCACCTCCGGCTCCAGCGGCACCCCCAAGGGCGTCGTCAACACCCACCGCAACGTCGTCGAACTGGCCCTGGACCCGGGCTTCGGCGCCGCGGCCCATGAGCGGGTGCTCGCCTACTCGCCGCTGCCCTTCGACTCCTCCACCTACGAGCTGTGGGTACCGCTGCTGCGCGGCGGACTGGCCGTCGTCCTGTCCGCCCCGAAGATCGACATCGGCGAGCTGGCCGACGCCATCACCCGCTACGGGGCGACCGCCGCCTACTTCACGACCGCCCTCTTCGACGCCATGGCCAGCGAGGCGATCGACGCCCTGGGGCAGCTGCGCGAGATCTGGACCGGCGGCGACGTGCTGTCCGCCACCGCCCTCCAACGGGCCCTCGACCACTGCCCGGACACCACGTTCGTGCACGTCTACGGTCCCACGGAGGCGACCGTCTTCTGCAGCTACCAGGCCTTCACCCCCGAGACGCGCACCCTCGACCGGCTGCACCTCGGCATCCCGATGGCGAACACCGCCATGTACGTCCTGGACGCCGGGCTGCGCCACACCGCCCCGGGCGAAACCGGCGAACTCTACGTCGCGGGGCCGCACCTCGCCCAGGGCTACGGCAGGCTGCCCGCCCTGACCGCCGAGCGGTTCACCGCCGACCCGTACGGACCGGCCGGCAGCCGCATGTACCGCACCGGCGACCTGGCCGCCTGGAACGAGCGCGGCGAGATCGTGTTCCTGGGCCGCGCGGACCAGCAGGTCAAGCTGCGCGGCAACCGCATCGAGCTCGGCGAGATCGAGACCGTGCTGGTCCGCCACCCGTCCGTCGCCCAGGCCGCCGTCATCGTCCGCGAGGACCGTCCCGGCGACAAGCGCCTGGTGGCCTACGCCGTACCCGCCGAGGAAGGCGTCCTGGACGCGGCCGAACTCCTCCGGTACGTGGCCGAAGAGCTCGTCGAGTACATGGTGCCCTCGGCGGTCGTCCCGATGGGGACCCTGCCGCTGACCCCGAACGGCAAGCTGGACCGGCGTGCCCTGCCCGCCCCCCGGGTTCTCGCGGCACCGGGCGGCCGGGCCCCGCGCAACCCCGTCGAGGAGGTCCTCTGCGGGCTCTTCGCCCACTCCCTCGGCCTGCCGTCGATCGGCGTCGACGACGACTTCTTCACCTCCGGCGGCCACTCGCTGCTGGCGACCCGGCTGGTCAGCCGGGTGCGCACCACCCTGGACGTCCAGCTGACGCTGCGGCAGTTCTTCGAGTACCCGACCGTCGCGCTGCTCGCCGAGTACGTCGCCACCGGCGGCGGCGAGTCGGCCCGCCCGGCGCTGACCGCCCAGGAGCGCCCGGAGCCGCTGCCGCTCTCGGCGGCCCAGCAACGCCTCTGGTTCCTCGACCAGCTGGAGGGCCCGTCGGCGACGTACAACATCCCGCTCGCCGTCCGGGTACGGGGCGAACTCGACGTCGCCGCCCTGGCGGCCGCGTTCACCGATGTCGCGGGGCGGCACGAGAGCCTGCGCACCGTGTTCGGGCAGGCCGAGGGGCAGACCTACCAGCGGATCCTGCCCGCCGACAGCGTCCGGGTGGAGCTGCCGGTCACCCCGGCGACCGAGGACGGCATCGCCGCACTGCTCACCGAGGAGTCCGAGCGCTTCTTCGACCTGTCGGCCGATCTTCCGTTCCGCGCCCGGCTGTTCAGCCTGGGTGAGCAGGACCACGTACTCCTGGTGGTCATGCACCACATCGTCTCCGACGGCTGGTCCTACCAGCCGCTCATGCGCGACCTGAGCACCGCGTACGCGACTCGCTCGCGCGGCGAGCGCCCCGCCTGGGAGCCGCTGCCCGCCCAGTACGCGGACTACGCGCTCTGGCACCGCGACGTGCTCGGCGACCCCGCGGACCGGGAGAGCGTCGCATCCCGCCAACTCGACTACTGGCGCCGCACCTTGGCCGATCTCCCCGAGGAGGTCACCCTGCCCGCCGTACGACAGCGGCCGGCCGTCGCCTCCTACCGGGGCGCCACCCACACCGTGCACCTCTCCCAGGACGTGCACTCCTCGCTCGCGGAGCTGGCGCGCGAGTCGGGTGCCTCGGTGTTCATGGTGGCCCAGGCGGCGGTGTCGACGCTGCTGTCCCGCTCCGGCGCGGGCCACGACATCCCGCTCGGCTCGCCGATCGCCGGCCGTACGGACCAGGCGCTCGACGACCTCGTCGGCTTCTTCGTCAACACGCTCGTCCTGCGTACGGACACCAGTGGTGCCCCGAGCTTCCGTGAGCTGCTGGGCCGGGTCCGGGAGACCGATCTGGCCGCCTGGAGCCACCAGGACCTGCCGTTCGACCGCCTGGTCGAAGCCCTCAACCCCGACCGGTCGGCCGCCCGGCACCCGCTGTTCCAGGTCATGCTGACCCTGACCGAGGCGGCCACGCCGACACTCGTCGCCGAGGACCTGGACACCGAATCGGAGTTCACCTGGCTGAGGTTCGCCAAGTTCGATCTGACGTTCTCCTTCGCGGAGCGTCGTTCGGTGGATGGTGGGCCGGGTGGGTTGGACATCACGATCGAGTATGCGACTGATCTGTATGACGCGCGTTCGGTGGAGT
>NZ_JBEZLL010000035.1:52762-79875 GCF_040652135.1 Streptomyces sp. NPDC048295 | reverse complement strand
CCTGGCCGAGATCGGGGCGCCCGTACCGATGTCGATCGCGCTGCCGCCGCCGGAGGACCGCTCGTTCGCCGATGTGTGGAGCGCGCTGGGCGGGCCGCCCGACAGCCTCTCAACCGTTGGCGGCGAACAACGACACCGAGCAGCCGTCCGGGTCGAGGACCGTCGCATAGCGCTGCCCCCACACCGCGTCCCACGGCTTCAGATGCCCCCGGTATCCCGCGCCGGTCAGATCCTCGTACACCGCGTCCACCTCCGCCGGGCTGTCGCACAGGAAGGCCAGCGAGAGGCGGTCCCCGCCGGCCGGCGCGGCCCATCCGGGGTCGAAGGAGCGGATGACGTCCTCGGTGTCCCAGAGCAGCCGCCGCCCGCCCGGGAGCGCCACTTCGACATGGGGTGCGGATTCCGCACCGGCGGGGATGTCGAGACCGAGCCGGCGGTAGAAGGTGAGCGATGCGGCCAGATCCGCCGTGACGATGCCGATCGCGTCCATGCGTGGAGTCATGTCCCCGACCGTATGCCGGGTCCCGGCGCGGGTCTTGTACGAAACGGACATCCGCCGGGACGCCCGTGTACGGGGGTGCCGCGGGCGGCCGGCACCCCCGTCCCGCCGCTACGAGGACGCCGCGCAGTCGGCGGGCGACGTGCCCGGGTCCGTCAGCGCGAGGCCGAGCAGGGCGCGCTCGGTGACCCAGCGGCTCGGGCGATGACGCGGATCGCCCGTGGTGCGGTGCAGGGCCCGGTGCAGCTCCAGCATCCGCTCCGCACCGATCCGTTCGCCCCAGGCCAGCGGGCCGACGGGGTAGCCCAGCCCGGCGGTGACGGCCAGATCGATGTCGGCGGGGGCGGCGATGGAGCGCTCCGCGATCCCCGCCGCGACCGACACGATCGAGGCGAGCAGCCGCTGGGCGACCGAGCCCGCGGTGTCCCGCACCACCGAGACCGCCCACGGCTCGTCGCCCGGTGCCGCGCGGGCCAGCACCGCGCGGGCGTCGCGGGCGGCGGCCGGGTCCGCCGCCGGGGTCACGGCCAGCACCCGGCGCCGGCCGGCCGCGGGCAGCGGGTCCACGCCGAAGGTGCGCCCCGCGGGCAGACCGTGCCCGGCGACCGCCTCGGCCACCGAGGTGCCCCAGAGGGGAACGAGCACCAGGGCGCCGGCGGACGGGCCGGTGCCGGTCTCGACGACACCGCCCGCGGCGGTCAGCGCCGCCCGCAGCGCGGCCGCGTCCCGGTCCTGCCCCGCGGTGCCGTGGACGAACACCGGGCGGTCCGCGTCGCCGGTGACCGGCGGCTCCGGAGCGGGGGCGGGCGCCTCGGGACCGTACGCGTACCAGCCGTGCCCGGTCTTGCGGCCGTGCAGCCCGGCTGCCACCCGGTTCGGGGTGAGGTAGGAGGGGCGGAGCCGGTCCGCGTACCGGAAGCCCTGCCAGATCGAGTCGATCACCGCGGCCGTCACATCCAGCCCGGTGAGGTCCATAAGCTCGAACGGGCCCATCCGGAGGCCCAGGACGTCGCGGGCGATCCGGTCGATGTCCGCCGGGCCGGCGACCGTCTCCTCCAGCAGCGCGAGCGCCTCGGTCACCAGACCGCGCCCGGCGTGGTTGACCAGGAAGCCGGGGGTGTCGGCGACGGTGACCGCGCGGTGGCCGCAGCTCTCGACGAGCGCGGTGAGGGCCGGCGGGATCTCCGGCCGGGTGGCCGCGCCGGGCACGACCTCGACGATCCTCATCAGCGGTACCGGGTTGAAGAAGTGCAGCCCGGCCAGACGCGTCGGGTCCTTCAGCGCCGCGGCGATCCGGGTCACCGACAGGGACGAGGTGTTGGTCGCGAAGACGGCCGTGGCCGGCAGCGCCTGCTCCAGCCTGCCGAAGACCTCCGTCTTGGTGCCGAGATCCTCCCGCACCGCCTCGATGACCAGCTCGACGTCCGGGCCCTGCGCCCACGGGTCGTCGAGCGGGACCAGCCGCGCCAGGGCGGCGGTGCGGTCCCCGTCGGACATCCGGCCCTTCTGGACCGCCCGTTCGAGCATGGACCGTACGAAGTCCACGGCGGCCGTCACGGCCTCCGCGCGCACGTCGCACAGCTCGACGGTGTGTCCGGCGGTGGCCGCCCACTGGGCGATGCCGCGGCCCATGGCCCCGGCGCCGACGATCCTGATACGCATGGCGGTTGCGGTCCTCTCGGGGGGTGGCGTGTGATCGGTCCAAGGGGTGTACGGGACAGCCCTCAGCGGAGATAGAAGCGGTCCGGGTCCACGTCCTCACGCAGCAGCCGGAGTTCGGCCTCGGTCGGCGGCGGTACGGTCCCGACCGTACCGGCCACCTCCAGCTCCCAGCCGGTGGCCGCCCGTACCTGCTCGACGGTGACACCGGAGTGGACGGCGACCAGCCTCAGCTCCTCGCCGACGCCCGTGCGGGCCAGGATGCCCAGTTCGGTGATGACCCGGGTGACGCCGGCGCCCAGCGGACGGATGCCCTCGGCGAGCGCCCGGTCGGGGCCGGGGGGGGGTGCAGAAGTCGAGGGCCGCGGCGAAGGAGCGCGGGTTGTGGCGGCGCATCACGACGAAGACCTCACGGGAGTTGGCCATCACCTCGATGCCGCCGCCCGGGCCGGGCAGCCGGACCGAGGGGCTGTCCCAGTCGCCGATCACGGAGGTGTTGAGGTTGCCCCACCGGTCGATCTGCGCGGCGCCCAGGAACCCCACGTCGATATGGCCGCCCTGGAGGACACAGCCGAAGAGCGCGGGCATCGACAGCACCGCCTCGGCACCGGTGATCAGGACCGCGTCGGCGATGGTCTCCGGCAGGTGCGAGGGGTGGGCGCCGCACACCCCGGACTCGTACACCACCTCGATCTCCGGGGCGACCGTCAGAAGCGCCAGCTCGGTGGCGAGCGTCGGCAGGCCGATACCGGCGAACACGGTGCGGCGTGCGGCCAGTTCACGGGAGGCGACGACGGAGAGCAGCTCCGACGAGGTGATGGCGTCCGGTGCGGTGGTGGTCGTGGTCATGGGGCGTTCCCTCTCCTGTTCCGTCTCCGCGGCCGGTCCGCTCCGCCCCTTCACAGCCGCCGTCCGTAGTTCACCGGCCGGCTCAGCGCCTCGCCGACCGCCAGGCCCGCCCAGTACTCCTCGCCGAGCCTGTCGACGTACTCCGCGTGGTCGGCCGTCCCGAGCACCCATTCGTCCAGCCACTCCCGGAGCCGCCGCGGGTCCTTGCTGATGTGCGACCAGGTGCGGTAGAAGGCGTTGTCCCGGTCGTAGTACCCCTGGGCGAAGGAGGGGTGGGCGCCGCGCGGACAGACGACGACCGCGTCGACCGCGTGGGCGGGAACGAGCGTGCGGTTCGGGTCCGAGCGGATCACCTCGTCGTCGACGATCTCCTCCACGACGACGATCGCCTTGTCCGCCGCGTACACCGCCTCGGCCTGGATGCCGGTCAGGCCCCAGATCTGGGTGTTGCCGCGGCGGTCGGCGCGCTGGGCGTGGATGATCGTGACATCCGGATTGACGGGCGGTACGACATAGATCTGCTCGGGCTCGCCGTCCGGGCCGGGATAGGGCGAAGTGACCTTGCGCAGACCGCTGTTGACGGAGGGCAGATCGCTGCCGCCGTAGCTGCGCAGCGGGTGGAACGGCAGCCGCTGGGCGCCGGCCAGATAGCGGCAGATCATGCCGTAGTGGCTGTACTCCTCGAAGGCGAGCGGCGCCGGGTCGCCGGTCTCGACGCGGCGGCGCAGTTCGCCGAGCGACCCGGCGGAGGAGTTGCCCACGAAGGAGGAGACCAGCCGCGACACACAGCCCGCGGCGATCATCTGGTCGACCACGATGTCCGCGGTCATCCGGACCACGGTGAGGTCGCGGCGGCCCTGGCGGATGATCTCGTGACCCGCGGCGGTCGGGACGAGATGGGTGAAACCTTCGAGGCAGACGGTGCCGCCGTCGTGGACGAAGGCGGCGACGGCCTCCTTCATCGACATCGCTTTGTCTCTCCGGTCCGTCGTGGCCACGGTGCTCCTCCCCGTTCCGCCGACGCGTCCCGGGCAGGCGCGTCACCCCACCGTGTCAGCGGCCATTGATTGCTGTCCAATACCAAATTAAGGTCGCATCAAGACATGTGAGCAATGAATCGGCCGAAGGGGCGGGCATGGAGCTGCGTCACCTGTCCGCGTTCGTCGCCGTGGCCGAGGAGCTGCACTTCGGACGGGCCGCGAAGCGGCTGCAGATGGCACAGCCGCCGCTGAGCCAGCAGATCCGCCGGCTGGAGAAGGAGCTGGGCGTCCAGCTCTTCGAACGCAACACCCGGTCGGTGCGGCTCACCAGCGCGGGGGAGTCCTTCCTCCAGCCGGTACGGACCGTGCTCGACGATCTCGATACGGCGGTGCGCGCTGCGAGGGCGGCGGGCCGCGGCGAGTACGGGCGGGTCACCCTCGGCTTCGCGGGCGCCTCCAGCCACGAGACGCTGCCACTGCTCACCCGTGCGGTGCGCGCCGCCCACCCCGCGCTCGAACTGGTCATGAGGGGGCAGACCTACGCCGATGCCGCCCTCGACCGGGTCGCCGACGGCTCGCTGGACCTGGGGTTCGTCCGGCTGCCGGTGACCCGGCCGGGAGTGGCGTACCGGGTGATCGACGAGGAGGAGCTGGTGTGCGCGCTGCCCTTCGACCACCCGCTCGCCCGGCTGGAGAGCGTTCCCATCGGCGTCCTGGCCGAGGAGCCCTTCGTCTCCTTCCCCGCCAACACCGGCTCCACCGTGCGCGACGCGATGGTCGGGGCCTGCGAGGCCGCCGGGTTCAACCCCCGGGTGATCCAGGAGGCGCCGGACTCGTACACCATCCTGGCGCTGGTCGCCGCGGGCGTCGGGGTCACGCTCACCGTCACCTCCGTCCAGCACATCCAGCAGAACGGCCTCGTCTACCGGCCCCTGGCCGGCCCGCCGATCCGGCTCCAGGCCGCGCTGGCCTGGCGGGCCGACAACCCCTCCGCCGCGCTGCGGGCGGTGCTCGCGGTGGTGGAGGAGGCCCTGCCCACGCCGCCGCGCCCGGCCCGGGGCCCGAGCTCCGCACGCAGGAATTGAGACGCGCCACGTCTTGAACCAGGGCGAACTGGATATTGGACCGGCTCAGTCGCCGGGTGCAAGGGTCGGCGGCACACGCCACTCACCTCCGAAAGGTCATGCCGTGCCCGATCAGCAGCTCGATGTCGTCATCTGCGAACCACTGCGCACCCCCATCGGCCGCTTCGGCGGAGTGTTCGCACAGCAGACGCCGGCCGCGCTCGCCGCACGCGTCATCGCCGAGGTCGTGGCCCGTACCGGAATCGACCCCGCCGCCGTCGACGAGGTGATCCTGGGGCACTCCTACCCGTCCGCCGAGGCCCCCGCCATCGGCCGGGTGGCCGCGCTCGACGCCGGACTGCCCGAGACCGTCACCGGCTCCCAGGTCGACCGCCGCTGCGGATCGGGCCTCCAGGCCGTGCTCGACGCGGCGATGCAGATCCGGGCCGGCTTCAGCGAGGTCGTGATCGCGGGCGGGGTCGACGTGATGAGCGGCGCCCCGTACTACACGCACGAGGGCCGCTGGGGCATCAAGGGCCCCGGCCTCCAGCTCCACGACTCGCTGGCCCGCGGCAGGATCACCGCGGGCGGCGCCGACCACCCCGTGCCGGGCGGCATGATCGAGACCGCCGAGAACCTCCGGCGCACCCACGGCATCAGCCGCGCCGACCAGGACGCCCTCGCCCTGCGCTCCCAGCGGCGCGCCGGCCGCGCCGCGGCGGAGGGCCGGTACGACGCGGAGACCGTCCCCGTCACCGTACGCACCCGCAAGGGCGAGACCGTCGTCACCACCGACGAGCACCCCCGCCCCGACACCACCGCCGAAGAACTCGCCGCACTGCGCCCGATCATGGCGAAGTCCGACCCGGAGGCGACCGTCACCGCGGGCAACGCCAGCGGCCAGAACGACGCGGCCGCCGCCTGCCTGGTCACCGGCGCGGCCACCGCCGAACGCCTCGGCCTCACCCCGCTGGTCCGGCTGGTCTCCTTCGCCCGTGCCGGGGTGCCCGCCGCGACGATGGGCCTCGGCCCCGTCCCGGCGACCAGGGCCGCCCTCGAACGTGCCGGACTCACCCTCGCCGACCTCGACCTGATCGAGCTCAACGAGGCCTTCGCCGCCCAGGTGCTGGCCTGCACCCGGGAGCTGGGGCTCGGCGAGACGGACCACGAGCAGCGCATCAACGTCAACGGCTCCGGCGTCTCCCTCGGCCATCCGGTCGGTGCCACCGGCGCCCGCATCCTCGCCACGCTCACCCGTGAACTGCACCGCCGCGAGGCCCGGTACGGCCTGGAGACCATGTGCATCGGCGGTGGGCAGGGCCTCGCCGCCGTCTTCGAGCGGATCGCGGCCTGATGTCCGGCCGGCAAGGGCGGTGGGACGCCTGACGTCCGCCCCTGCCGGCCGGCGGCGTGGGGACGACCGGGCCCTCGCCTTGGACGCGATCGGTCCGCGACCCCGGCCGCTCGCGCGCTGCCCGGCGCGTCAGCCGGCGGCCTCCGTGCGTGAGGAACCGCCCCGCTCCGCGGCCGGCACCGCCGCGAGATGGTCCCGCTCGGCATCCGGGTCGGTCAGCCGGTTCAGCCGGGCCGGTACGTCGAACCCGACCAGCAGCACCACGATCACCGTGCCCGCGAAGGTCAGCACCGCCAGCGCCTGCCCCAGATCCATCCCGGACGCCAGATGCGCCCCCAGCACCGGAGCCACCGCACCGCCCAGCGCCCCCACGTTGTACGTGAAGCCGAGCGCCGCGCCCCTGCTCTCGGTCGGGAAGTGCCCGCCGATGTAGCGGGGCAGCAGCCCCGAGATGCCGAAGCTGGTCGCCTGCAGCAGGAAGAGCAGGATGCCGAGCAGCAGGAGGTTGTCGTGCACGGCGAAGACCGGATAGACGAAGGCCAGCGAGGCGAGCAGCGTCAGCGCGTACGCCTTCTTCGCACCGATCCGGTCACCGAGGAAGCCCGCGGTCCAGCAGCCGACCATGGTTCCGAAGCCCGCGAAGTACAGGACATCGGTGACCTGGCCGGTGGAGTAGCCGAGCTCGGTCTTCAGATACGTGGGCAGCAGCGCCTGGATCGGCCACGAGTACAGGAACGCGAAGAACAGCGTCACGATCATCGACAGATACAGCACCCAGCCGCGCTTCCCGCCCATCTGCACGGCGAACGCGGCGAGCGACAGCCCGGCGACCACCGAGAGCACCGGGACCATTCCGGCGCCGCCCGGGGTGAAGACCAGGAAGAGCGCGACGGTGGCGACGGCCACCAGGACCGTATTGACCAGGGCCCGGCCCCGGGTCGCGAACAGCGGCCGGAAGGGGTTGGGTTTGGCGCCCTTGTCCCCGACGCTCTCCGTCCACTCCTCGGCCTCCGGCAGCGCCCGCCGCATCCACAGCGCGATGGCGATCGGTATCAGGCCGAGATAGAACATCCACCGCCAGCCGAGCGAGGGCACCACCCACTTGTAGACCTGCGCGGCGAGCACCGAGCCGACCGAGAAACCGGAGATCAGGAAGCCGCTGGCCCTGCTGCGGAGCCTGGCGGGCCAGCTCTCCATGACGTACGTGGCGCTGGCGCTGTACTCACCGGCCATGCCCATGCCGATGGCGAGCCGGGCGGCGAACAGGCTCTGGTAGTTCCAGGCGAATCCGCAGGCGAAGGTGCCGAGCGAGTACAGCAGGATGCTCAGGACCATGGAGAGCTTGCGGCCGTACCGGTCGCCGAGGGCACCGAGCACCGCACCGCCCAGCCAGCGGGTGATGAAGGCACCGGAGATCAGGCTGGCGGCCTGCACCGTGCTCAGCCCGAAGTCGTCACTGATCTCGGTGAGCACGAGAGTGATCAGCACGAAGTCGAAGCCGTCGAGGACGTAGCCGATCCAGGCGGCGAAGAACGACTTCCACTGGGTACCGCTCACTTCTCGGTACCAGGGGAGCTTGGCGGGTGATGTGGTCTGCACGGTGACTCCAGGATGCGGGACGGCGCTCGTCGTTGAGCGGCCGGCCCGCGTGGTGGGGGGAAGGTCAGGGCCGGGCGATGCCCGCGACGAATCGGGCGGTCAGGGCGGTGGGCGCGGTGATGGCGGTACCGACGACGACGCTGTGGGCGCCGCGTGCCAGGGCCTCGGCGGCCTCCCCGGGGGTGTTGATCCGGCCCTCGGCGACCACCGGGACATCGATCGCGGCGGCGAGTCCGGCGACCAGTGCGAGATCGGGGCCGGTCTGCTCCGGGCTGCCCGGCACATAGCCGGAGAGGGTGGTGGAGACGAAGTCCGCGCCCTGTCCGGCGGCCGTGACGCCCTCGGCGAGGGTGGAGACATCGGCCATCACCAGGGCGCCCGCACCGTGCACCGCCGCGACGAGCTCGGCGAAGGTGGAACCGTCGGGGCGCGGCCGGTCGGTGGCGTCGGCGGCGACGACATCGGCACCGGCTTCGACGATCGCCAGGGCGTGCCGGACGGTCGGGGTGATGTAGACGCCGACGTCGCCGTCCTTCCACAGGCCGATGACCGGCAGGTCCACGGCCCCGGCGATCGCGGCGACGACCTCCGGTTCGTTGGCACGGATCGCGGCGCCGCCCCCGGCGACGGCCGAGCGGGCGAGCCGGACCAGGGTGCCGGTCTCCCGCATCGGGTCGCCGGGGGGTGCCTGGCAGGACACGATCAGCTTGCCCCGGAGGGCGGCGGCCAGTTCCTGAGCGGTCATCGAGGGACTCCCGGGTGGTGGAGGGGAAGGGTGGTGGTCAGGGCGGCGGCGCCGAGCACCGCCGCGTCGGCGCCGAACAGGGGCGCCCGGGGCACGAGGCCGCGCAACGGCGGCATCAGCTCCGCGGTGAAGGCGGCGGCCAGGGCGTCCCCGTACAGCGGGCCGATCCGCGGCACGCCGCCGCCGACGACGACCCGGTCGGGTCCCAGCGCGTTGGCGAGCCCGCCGAGCACCTGGCCGGTGGCGGCCGCGCCCGTGGTGATGGCGCGGACGGCCGCCGCGTCGCCCTGCCCGGCGCGGGCGGCGACGGTTTCGAGCCGGTCCACGGGGGCGCCGGTCAGCCGCTCGTAGTGGGCGGTGATGCCGGGCCCGGAGGCGATGACCTCCAGATGCCCGGCGGCCCCGCAGGTGCAGGGCAGCCCGGTGGCCCCGGGGCTGGGCAGATGGCCGAGATGGCCGGCGAGCCCGGCCGCGCCGTGCAGCATCCGCCCGTCGACGGCGATCGCGCCGCCCACCCCCGTGCCGACCGCCACGAACAGCAGCGATTCGTGTCCCGGGTGCCCGGTGGTCAGGGCCGCGAGCTCCGGGCCCGCCGTGGCGCGTACGTCGTTGTCGCAGGCCACCGGGTATCCGGTGCGGTCGGCGAGGCCGGCGCCCAGGGCGGTGCCGGCCCAGCCGCGGATGGAGTCGGTGGCGCTGGTGACCATGCCGGTGCGGGGATCGACGACACCGGCCGCCGCGACGCCGAGCGCCGTGGCCAGCCGTCCCGGATCGACGGCCGCGGCGGCCCCGGCGAGTGCGTCCAGCACGGCCGCCGCGCCGTCCCGGGCGGGTGTGGGCCGGGTGTGCCGGGACAGGACCGTGCCGTCGGGGCCGAGGAGCGCGGCGGCGATCTTCGTACCGCCGAGGTCGAGCCCGATCACCGCGGCACCCGTTCCGGCGGAGGGCCGGGAGCGGTCGCTCATCGGACCGGCGGCAGGCCGGCGGCGCGCAGGCGCCGGGAGACCAGGGCGACGGACTCGGCGCTCAACCGGATCTGCGGAAAGGCGGTGTCGCCGCAGTCGATGACGCCGAGCAGCTGGAGTGCGGCCTTGAAGGAGCCGAGCGCCGAGGAGCTGCGGCCCATGTCCGCCTCCGGGCCCGCGTCGACCATGGCGAACAGCTCGACGAGCCGCTCCTGCTCCCGCGCGGCCAGCTCCCAGTTCCCGGCCCGCGCGGCGTCGTAGAGCCGTACGTAACCGGCCGGGTCGACATTGCCGATGCCCGGCACGACGCCGTCGGCTCCGGCCAGCAGGGCTGCGTCCACGGTGAGTTCGGAGCCGGTGAGGATGCTGAAGCGGGGCGCCGGGCCGTTCGCGCGGCCCTCGCGGCCACCCAGCCCGACGATCAGGCGGCGCAGCCCGCCCTCGTCGCCGCTGCTGTCCTTGAGCCCGGCCAGCGTGCCGTCCTCGGCGAGTTCGCGCACCAGCGCGGGGGAGAGCTTGCTGTGCACGGCGACCGGGATGTCGTACGCGAACAGCGGCAGGTCGACGGCCGTGCGCAGCCGCCGGAAGTGCTGGGCGATCTCCCTGTCGTGGGTGCGGGTGTAGAACGGCGCGGTCGCGACCAGGGCGTCCGCGCCGAGGGCGGCGGCGGAGCGGGCGTGCTCGACGACCCGTGCGGTGGTGGTGTCGATGACACCGGCCAGCACCGGAACCCTGCCGTCGGTCGCGTTGACCACGGTCTCCAGCGCCGTGGCGCGCTGCTCGTCGGTGAGGTACGCGACCTCGCTGGTGGAGCCGAGCGCGAACAGCCCGTGCACACCGCCGCCGATGAGGTGCTCGACGAGCCGGGCGAGGGACGCGGTGTCGACCTCCCCCCGGGGGTCGAGCGGGGTGCAGACCGGCGGGACGACGCCGTGCAGCGGTGCGGTGAGGGACATGGTGAGGGCTCCAGCTCGGTCGATGCACCGATCCGTGGCCCGAGGCAGCTGCACGGATCGAGACGTGAGACGTAAGATGTCCTATGTCTGGCTCACCATAAACAGATGCTCCCTTGAGCGGTCAAGGGGCAATCGCACCTCGGGAGGATGTTGTGGCGCGCCCCACCATGGCTCAGGACATAGAGCGCCGGCTCAAGGAGCTGATCCTGGAACGCAGACTCGGCCCCGGCGACGCCCTGCCCACCGAGGCGGAGCTGATGGAGCTCTTCGGCGCCGGCCGGGTGTCGGTGCGCGAGGCCCTCAAGGCGCTCCAGGCCGTCAATGTCGTGGAGATCCGCCGCGGCTACGGCACCTTCGTCGGCTCGCTCTCCCTGTCGCCCTTCGCCGAGGGGCTCGCCTTCCGGGCCGCCGTCCGCCACCGGCGGGGGGAGCCGGGTCTCTTCGAGCTGATGAAGGTGCGGGAGGCGCTGGAGGCCGGCCTGGTCGGCGCGGTCACCGCCGGGATCCCCGACGAGGACCTCGGGGTGCTGCGCGGTCTCGTCGCGAGGATGGAGGCCGAGGCCCGCGACGGCGGCCGGGTGGCGCGCGGCACCGACCGCGCCTTCCACCTCGCGCTGTACGCCTCGCTCGACAACCACCTGCTCAGCGAGGTGCTCGACGCGTTCTGGGCGGCCATGGACCGGGTGCGCGAAGACCTCGACGACGGCCATCAGGACCCGCTGGTCACCTGTGCCCAGCACCGCGAGATCGTCGAGTCGCTCGCGGCGGCCGACGGCCGACGCGCGGTACGCGCCATGCGCACCCACTTCGACGGCATCCGCACCCGCCTGGAACCGTCACCGGCCCCGTAGCCGGCGCGTCTGCCGGTTCCTCAACGCCCCGGCATCGCCCCGGTGATCGCGGTGACGGCCATCCGGACCGCCCGGTCCGTCATCGCCCGGGGGTCGTCGCCGTTCTCGATCGCCGTCGTGGCCGCGTTGACGATTCCCTGGAGGAGCTGCGCCGTACGCCGGGGGTCCTCCTCGCCCAGCTCGCTCAGCGCGCCGGTCAGCGGGGTGAGCAGCTCCCGGTGGACCCGCGCCGCGCTCTCCCGCACCACCGCCGCGTCGCGCACCCCGGCCAGTGCCTGGGCGATCCGGTGCTCGCCGCCGCGCACCAGCTCCAGCTGGCACGACACATAGGCGGCGATCTTCTCCTCGGGGGTAACGGCCGCCGACATCCCGGCCCGGATGGCCTCCGTCCAGAGGGGCATCGCGTCCTCGACCACCGCGGCGAGCAGCTCGGGGCGGCCGGGGAAGTACTTGTACACGCTGTTTCGGGCGAGCCCCGTGGCCCTGGCGACCGCGGTGAAGGTCACGGCCTCCGCGTCACCGCCCTCCAGCAGCTCACGGGCCGCCCGCACCAGGGCCAGCCGCTGCTGGGCGTGGTGCTCGGCAACCGTGGCGGCACTGATCCTGGGCACCGGCCCAGTCTAGAAGCTCCGGCGCACTGCCGACCCCCACTTGGGGACGCGGTGTCCCCATCATCTATGTTGGCGACACACTGTCCCTAACATCGATCCATCGAAGGGAACCGCCGTGTTCCTCGCTCTGCTGGAGCTGCGCGCCGCCCGAGGGCGCTTCCTGCTCATGGGGTCCGTCGTGGTGCTCGTCGCCGCGCTCGTCGGCATCGTCTCCGGCTTCACCACAGGCCTGGGGGACGACACCGTCTCCGCGCTGCGCCGCCTCCCGGCCGCGCAGCTGGTCTTCTCCTCGGACGCCCGGTCCGACCAGTTCGCCCGCAGCCTCCTCGACGAGAAGACCGCCGCCGCCTGGCGCGCGGACGCGGACACCGACGCGACCCCACTGGGCGTCTCCATCACCCGTGGCACGACGAACCGCGGCGCCGAGGTCGACCTCGCCGCCTTCGGCGTCGAGCCCGGCTCCTTCCTCGCCCCCTCGGTCACCGAGGGCAAGAAACTCGCCGACGCGGCGGCGGGCAGCATCGTGATGTCCGCCAAGCTCGCCGACGAGGGCGTACGCGTGGGCGACACCCTCGTCATCGACCGGCTCGGCATCGAACTGCACGTCATCGGGGTGACCGAGCGCTCCAGCTACGGCCATGTGCCCGTCGCCTACGTCCCGCTGAAGACCTGGCAGCGCATCCGCTTCAGCACCCCCGGCGCCCCGGCCTCCGCCGCCGCCGCGATTCCCGGCCAGTTCAGCGCCCTGGCCCTGCGCACCCCGCCGGCCGGGACCTCCACCGCCACCCTCGACGAACGGCACTCCACCACCACCCTCACCAAGGAGGAGGCGTACGAGGCGGCCCCCGGCTACACCGGCGAGCGCGTCACCATGAGCTCGATCCAGGTCTTTCTCTACCTGATCGCCCCGCTCGTGGTCGGCGCCTTCTTCGCCGTGTGGACCGTGCAGCGGCAGCCCGAACTCGCCCTGCTGCGCGCACTGGGCGCCTCCCGCCGGCGGCTGCTCGCCCACACCGTGCTCCAGGCGGCCCTCGTCGTCGTCCTCGGCACCGCGGGCGGCGCCGTGCTCGCCGGAGCGGTCGGGCTGCTGGTCGGCGAGAAGGTGCCGTTCAGCCTGCCCGCCACCACCCTCGCCGCCACCATGTGCACCGTCGCGGCCGTCGGCCTCGCGGGCACCGCCCTGACCCTGCGCCGGGTGACGAAAGCCGACCCGCTGACCATGCTGGGAGCCAACCGATGAGCCTCGAACTGACCCGCGTCACCGTGGAGTTCGGCCGGGCCGACGCCCGCACCACCGTCTTCGACGGCCTCGACGTCACCTTCGAACCCGGCCGCATGACGGCCCTCGTCGGCCCGTCGGGCTCCGGGAAGTCCACCCTGCTCGCCGTCGCGGGCGCGCTGCTGCGGCCCACCGACGGGCAGGTCCTGCTGGACGGCGAGGATCTCGCCGGGCTCTCCGACGCCCGGCGCGCCGAGGCCCGCCGCGAACGGATCGGCTACATGTTCCAGAGCGGCAATCTGCTCTCCGGACTGACCGCCGTCGACCAGCTGCTCGCCGCCGTGTACATCAGCGCCGGGCGCCCCGGCGCGCACCGCGCCCGCGCCGGGGAGGCCCTGACCCGGGTGGGCCTCGGCCACCGTCTGCGCCACCGCCCCGAACAGCTCTCCGGCGGCGAACGCCAGCGCGTGGCCCTGGCCCGTGCGCTCTTCCTCTCCCCGAAACTGCTGCTGATCGACGAACCGACGGCGGCCGTCGACCGCTCGCAGGCCGGCGAACTGGCCGCGCTCCTCGCCGAACGCACCCGCCAGGACGACTGCGTCACGGTCGTCGCCACACACGACCCGGCCGTGGCGGAGGCCGCCGACCGGGTCGTGGACATGGCCGCGCTGACCGCCGGGGCGGCCCCGTCCGCACGGCCCGGCCACTGACCCCGCCCGCTCACCGCTGCCGTCGGACGCTGCCGAACAGATAGTTGTCGTCGCCGTCCAGCGCGGCGCGGCTCAGCGCCTCCACCTCGGCGGGCCCCATCGCGGGCCAGTCCGGCGTGTTCCCGACCAACGCGCGCCCCAGCCTGCGGCCGAGGCCGACCAGGCGGGCCCCCTCGGCGGAACGCTCGTCCGCGTACCGGCGCAGGGCCTCGGCCGCCGAGGAGGAGGCGCGCAGCGTCCGTTCCAGGCACAGCGCGTCCTGGAGCGCCTTGACCGCCCCGCTCGCGGTGTGCGGCCGGGTCACGCTCGCCGCGTCGCCCGCCAGGAGGAAGGGGGGTTCCGCCGCCCGGGGCACCATGAAGTCGGCGACCGGGTGGAGCGCGTGGGAGGTGTGCTCGCCCCGGGCGACGATGTCGGCCCACTCCGCGGGGAAGTGCTCCTCGGCGATGTGCCGCACGTACGCGGTGGAGGCAGGGGGGCCGGCGGCCGGGGGAGAGGAGTAGATGGCGTACGCCAGCAGACGCGAACCCCCGGCCGTCCCCGGGATCAGGTAGAAGACACCGTGTCCGCCGGGGAAGCCCAGGGTGACCCAGGAGCTCTCCAGCATCGTCAGTTGCCCCGGATGGTCACGGAGGGCGGCGGCCGGGATCGTGCCCCGCCAGACCAGGTACCCGGCGGGAACCGGCCGCACCCCGGGCGCGAGCGCGTCGCGGGTCACGGAGCGGTGCCCGTCCGCCCCTACGACGATGTCGTACTCCCGCTCGCCCTCCGCGGTACGGATCAGGGCGCCGCCGGAGGCCGTACGTCCGACGGAGCCGACGGGCCGTCCGCGGTGGTAGGCGCCGTCCCCGGCGCCGGCGCGCAACGCCCGCCACAGCAGACCCCAGTTGCACGCCGTCACCGGGGCCTGCTGCCGGGCCAGCTCGCGCGCCGACCGCCGCCCCGGCACCCGGGCGAGCCAGACCCGGGTGGCGACCTGTGCCGTCGGCATGTCCGCGCCCAGATACCCGCGGGCGACCAGCTCCTGATGGAGCGGCGGAGGGATGACGATGCCGAAACCCCGGTCCTGCAGCGCGCCTTCGCTGCGCTCGTGGACGGTCACGTCCGCCCCGGCCCGCGCCCCCGCGATCGCCATGGCGCAGCCGGCGATGCTGCCGCCGACCACCCCGATGCGTAAACCCGTCACTGCCACCGTGCCACCGCCTGTTCCGACGCTCCGGGAGGTGTTGGAGGCCCTCATCGTCGCACCCGTGCGGGGCCGGTGCGGGACAGGACGCGGCGCCTCCCGGAGGGCCGGGCCGCCTACGGGGTCACGGTCACCGTCGCGCTGCCGGACGCCTGCTTGCCGCTCGCCCGGTACGTGGCGGTGAGCGCGACACTGCCCGAGGCGCCCGAGGCGACCGTCACCGGGACCTTCACATCGGCGCCCTGGCCCGGGGCCAGCGCCGGGACGACGACCTGGCTCGTCGTCCAGCCGCCGGGCACGGTGAGATCCATGGTGCCCCGGTCACGGCGTACGTCCATCCGGTTGACCACCCGCACCGTCACGTCGGTGGCGGTGCCTGCCTTGAGCGTCGCGGGCGGGGTGACCGTGATGTCGGCGCAGGTGCCGCCGAGCCACTTCAGGTCGAAGGACGCGTAGGTGATGTGCGTGTAGTCGGCCCGCTCGTAGAGGAGCCCGAGGCGGCCGTCCGCGAGCCGGGTCAGCGTGGAGTAGGCCGCGGCGCCCGGGTCGACGACCTTCCGGATCGGCCAGGTCCTCCCGTTGTCGCAGGACATCTTCACCGTGAGGTTGCGCCGTGCCGAGGCGTCCTCCGTGTTGCTGAACAGCAGCCACGAGGACTGCGGGTCCGACGGTGCGGCATCGGGGGCGTACCGCATCACCGAGGCGTTGTTCGCCGGGTCGGTGAGCCGGGTGTCCTGGGCGAACGGGGTGTAGTTGACCCCGCCGTCGGTGGAGTACGCGACCGTCCGGTACGGCTTCGAGCGGTTGTTGAGCATCACCCTGCCGTCGGACAGCTCGACGGTCTTGTTCTCGTCGCCGCCGGGGCCGACCGGATTGCCCATCCGCCACGTCTCGCCGTGGTCGTCGCTGTAGGCGCTCGCCGCGTAGTTGGCGCCGTCGACGCGGACGGCGTACTGCTGGATCAGCCGGCCCTTGTACGGGCCCCGGCGCAGCTGGATGCCCTCGCCGGAGGCCGCGAACATGCCCGCCCAAGCCGGGTCCTTGATCTGCCGGGTGATACGGCGGTGGGTCCAGGTCACCCCGTCGTCGTCGGAGTAGCTGTAATCGGCCTGGAGGACGTTCGGGTCGTTCTCGTCGTTGCCGGTGCCCGAGCCGAAGAAGCCCTGGTTCACCGAGGCGGCGTAGAACAGGAAGATCCGGCCGGTGGTGCGGTCCACGAGCAGGCTCGGGTCGCCGTAGCCCTTGGGCGCTCCATCCGCGCGGACCACCTGCTGCGGCTGCCATGTCACACCGTTGTCGGTGCTGCGGCGCAGCACGATGGAGATGTTGCCCGGCAGGTCGCCGAGGGTGGGGCGGGCGTCGTAGGCCGCGAGCACCGTGCCCTTGACGGAGGTGGTGAGCGCCGGGATGCGGTAGTGGGGCGAGCCCGCCCCGTCGACGGTCAGGTCCTGCGAGGTCAGCTCGCCGGGGGCGGGGGAGGCGCCGTGGGCGGTGCCGGTCGCGGTGACCACCAGCAGGGCGGCGCTGAGCAGGGCGACGGAGACTTTTCGCTGCATGGACGATCTCTCTTCTCGGAAGGGGGTGGTGCTTCTCGGAAGGGTGAGCCGGGGGCGGGGCGCGGGCCTGCGGGGCTCGCGCGCGCCGCTACGGGACGCGCAGCGAACAGACCCTGCTGCCGCTGTCGAAGACCCGCAAGTCCTTGATCATCTTCAGTGCGAGGCGGTGGTGGCCCCGCTCGTCGGGGTGGAGCCCGTCATTGAGCAGCGACAGCGGGACCTGGCCGCCGTTGCTGTCCAGCCAGTCGTTGTAGTGGTCGATGAACACGGCGTTCTGCGCCGCCGCGACCTCGCCCATCACCTGCGCGTACCGCGAAAGCCCCACCCGGCCGGGCCACTTGGCCGGATCGACCGGGTTGGGCGACTGGAGCACCGGAACCGGCGAGCCGGGCAGCGCCCGTACCGAGCGGACGAGCGAGACGAGATTGGCCCGGTATGCCTCGGGGCCGAGACCCGATGTCGCGATGTCGTTCGTACCGATCATGATCGAGACCACCCGCGGCGAGAAGGCGGTGACCCGCTCCCCGAACATGGCGACGAGTTCGGCGCTGGTGGCGCCGCTCACGCCGGAATCGATCACGAAGTCGCGGTTCTTCGGCTTGCCCAGCTCCCAGCGGACACGTTCCGTCCAGTGCTCCGGGTAGCTGCGCCAGCCGTTGGTGTGCAGGGCGCCGTGGGTGATGCTGTCGCCGGTGACGACCCAGGTGGCGGGCGTGTCACTGTTCAGGACCGTGGAGATCGTGCCGAGGTCGGCGAGGTCGGGGCGGGGGCTCTGCGCGACCAGTTCGGCCTCGCCGAGCACCCGGTCCCAGACCGCGGCCCGCTCGACGGTGCCGGTGCAGAACCATTCCCCGCCGGGGTGGTCGCTGTCGAGATTGCGGCCGAGAGCGAGCGCGCTCAGCCCGGAGACATCGGCGAAGAAGGCGTGTCGCGCCGTCTCGAACACCGTGCGTCCGCCGGCGTGGAGCCGGGTGCCGGAGGAGTCGACGGTGACGGCGACGGTATGAAGCAGACCGTCGTCATAGCGTGTCCTGGTCATGACATTGACCAGCACCGCACCCTTCTCGCGCGCCGAGAACTGCAGGGCGCCGCCGCTCAGGTTCAGCGTGATGTTGGACGAGGGCTCGGTCGGGTCGGAGGCGCTGAGCAGGGTCATCGCCTCGTTGTGGCTGGTGGTGCGGAAGGTGACGACGATGGTCCCCGCGGTGAGCGGGGCGAGTGCGCCGGCCCGGTCCGACAGGTCGACGTACTCGCCGCCGTCCAGGTCCACGGGGGTGTCGTGGTCCAGGAGCGGACCGCCGCCCGGGGTCGCGGCGAAGGCGCGGCCGCCGAACGGGGCGCTCAGGGCCGCCGCGCCGGCGGCGAGAAGCATGGATCGTCTGCGCACGGAAGGTGCCTCCGGTCAGGAGTGGCCGGCCCGCCCCGACGGCGGGCCTGCGAACAGGGAACGCACCCAGGCCAGTTGCTCCCGCTGCTGATACGCCGTGCCGCCCTCGTGCCCGTTGAACTCGTAGACGCGTACGTCCTTGGGCCCCGCGTAGTGGTTGTACGCGGTGAAGCAGGTGGAGGGCGGACAGATCTCGTCCATCATCGCGATCGAGAACAGCGCGGGAGCGGTGGCGCGGGTGGCGAGCAGCGCCGCATCGAAGTGCGACAGGGTGGTGAACGCCGTTTCGGTGCGGTCGCGGTGGAGCTTCAGGTACTCGGCGATCTCGGTGTACGGAGGCCGGCCCGAAATATCCGCGCCGCGCCGGAAGTTGCAGAGGAACGGCACATCCGGCATCACCCCGGCCAGCCCCGGTACCAGCCCCGACACCGCCAGCGCGATCCCGCCGCCCTGACTGATCCCGGTCACGACGATCCGGTCCGGATCGACCGCGGGGTGTTCGCGCACCGCCTCGACACAGCGCACCGCGTCGGTGAACACCCTTCGGTAGTAGTACGTTTCGGGGCTCTCGATGCCGCGGGTGAGGAAGCCGGGCACGGTGCCGGCCGCACCGGCGTCCGTATCGGCGGTGGAGCCACCCGCGGCCGACCAGCCCTGACCGCGGGTGTCCATGATCAGGTGGGCGTGACCGGCGGACGCCCAGAGCGTGTTCTCGTGCGCGAGGCCGCGCCCCCGTCCGTAGCCGAGGAACTCGACCACGCAGCCGAGGGGTTCGACGGCCCCGGCCGGCAGGTGCAGCCAGCCGTGGACCGGACGTCCGGCGAAGCCGGGCAAGGTCACGTCGTACGTACGGATCTGGGTGAGGCCGGTGTCCACGGGTGCGAACACCGGCTCCGCCACCGGACCGCCGGTGGCGGGCGCCTCGCTCAGGGTGCTCGACCAGAAGGCGTCGAAGCCGTCCGGAACCGGCAGCTCGGGCCGGTAGTCGCGGCAGTCCGCGAGCGAGAGGTCCGTCAACGGCATGGAGGTGCCCTCCTGGGGTGCGCCGGGGGTGTGAATGCCGGGCATCGAGACAGAAGACGTCAGATGTCCTGGCGGCACACGGACCCTAGGCAGCCCTCGCGCCGGCCGTCAAGGGCCCGGCCGGCGGATCACGGCATGGTCCGGACGAGAGGTCCTAGTCCAGAGCGCTGTCGCGGGCGCGGGCCTCGGAGATCCGGCGCCGGACCGGGGCGTAGTGCTCACCCAGCGCCTTCATGAAGCCGGTGATGTCCCCGTCCCGTGCGGCGTCCACGATGTTCTGGTGGGCCGCGATCGTCGCCATCTCGTCGGCGTGCGTGAATCCGTCGAGATGCGGCGCGACGATCGAGTACACGTCCCAGAAGGCCATCGAGAGCTGGCCGATCAGTTCATTGCCGAGCGGTGCCACCAGGAGGGCGTGGAACGCCCGGTCCGCCTCCACGAAGCCGTGCCCGTCCTGGGCGCCGGTCCTGCGCATCGTGGTGACCAGGCCGTCCAGCCTGTCGAGCTGCTCCGAGCTGAGCAGCGAGACGATCCGGTCGGCCATCCCGCGCTCGAAGAGCTCGCGCACGTCGACGAGGTCGGCCATCACCTGGAAGTCGTCGTCGGGGGAGAGCAGTCCGCGGAAGGTCAGGCTCTCCACCAGGGCCGACAGGCTCAGCCTGCCCACGTATGTGCCGTGCCCGTGCCGCACCTCCACGATGTCCAGCGCGGCAAGGATCTTGACCGCCTCGCGGACGCTGGAGCGGCTGGCGCCGAGCGCCTCGCACAGGGCCGGCTCGGTGGGCAACGGGTCCCCGGGGCGAAGGCGCTTTTCGAGGATGTAGCGCTTGATGCCCTCGACCACTTCCTGCCGGAGCAGCTGCCGGCCGGGCTTCGCACCGGACATATGTGAACTCCCCACCTCTTGACCCCTCTCGATTGTCCAGCTACGTTCCCACGCTATCAAGGCATCAGACATCTGACGTCTGATGCTTAGGGCTTCCGATCCCTCGCGATCCTGTGTCCCGCCCCCTGCTTCCCCATCAGATCTCCCTTTTCACGTTCCACCTTCGACGTCCCTGGAGGACCCGTGCCCGAGCTGAGACCAGCCGGTGTCGAGCGCCGCACCTTCCTGCGATACACCGGTGCCATCGGTGCGGCAGCCGCCATCACGGCGAGCCTTTCCGCCTGCGGCGGGCCGTCATCGACCGCTGACGGCACGGCGGACAAGGGCAGCGGCAGCGGCCTGATCGAGGCCGGTCTCTCGTACCCCCTGTCGACCGGCTTCGACCCGATGATCACCTCGGGTGCGACTCCGTACGCCGCCAATATGCACATCTTCGAGGGCCTCGTGGATCTCGATCCGGCAACACTCGTGGCCCGTCCCGCGCTCGCCACCGAGATGCCGAAGAAGATCAACGCCACCACCTACCGGGCCACGCTCCGCAAGGGCGCGACCTTCCACGACGGGTCACCGGTCACCGCCGACGACGTGGTGTTCAGCTTCGAACGCATCCTGGACCCGAAGAACGCCTCGCTCATGGCGCAGTTCGTGCCCTTCATCGACACGGTGAAGGCCGTCGACGCCGGCACGGTCGAGTTCAAGCTGAAGTACCCCTTCGCGCTCTTCCCGTCCCGCATCGCCGTGGCCCGGATCGTCCCGAAGAAGATCGTCGAACCGGACCCCAAGGCGTTCGACGCCAAGCCGGTCGGCTCGGGGCCGTACAAGTTCGTCGAGGCGACCCGCGAGGACAAGATCGTCTTCGAGGCGTACGACAAGTACAACGGCGCGCACCCGGCCAAGGCCAAGAAGATGATCTGGCGGCTGATGTCCGACCAGTCGGCACGCGTCAGCGCCATGGAGTCAGGCCGGGTCCAGGCCATCGAGGACGTCCCCTACATCGACGTCAAGAGGCTCGCGGGCTCCTCGAAGACCGAGTCCGTGCAGTCCTTCGGCCTGCTCTTCCTGATGTTCAACACCGCGGACAAGCGGTTCGCGGACAAGCGCGTGCGCCAGGCACTGCACTACGCCCTGGACACCGAGAAGATCATCTCGACGGCGATGGTGGGCAACGCCGCAGCCGCCACCGGATACGTCCCCGCCACCCACCCCGACTACCACAAGGCCGCCACGGTCTACACGCACGACGTGGCGAAGGCCAAGCAGCTGCTCGCCGACGCGGGAGTCAAGAACCTCTCCTTCACCGTCCTCACCACCGACACGGGCTGGGTCAAGGACATCGCCCCGTTGCTGAAGGAGAGCTGGGAGGCGGCCGGCGTCAAGGTCACCCTCGACATCGCCCAGTCCCCGGCCCAGTACGCCAAGATCGACAAGGGCGCCTTCGAGGTGCTGGTCGCCCCCGGCGACCCGTCCGTCTTCGGCAACGACGCCGACCTGCTGCTGCGCTGGTTCTACTACGGCTTCTGGCCCGAGAGCCGTTACGGCTGGGGCAAGTCCGAGGCGTACAAGAAGGTCAGGCAGACCCTCGACAAGGCAGCCCAGGCCGCCGACGAGGCGAAGCGCAAGGAGCTGTGGGGCGAGGTCACCGACCTGGTCGCCGACGAGGCCGCGCTCTACCCGATCCTCCACCGCAAGCTGCCCACGGCCTGGAACGAGAAGGCGCTGCCCGGCTTCAAGCCGCTGCCCACCACGGGCCTCTCGTTCCTGGACGTCAGCCGCGCCTGACCGGCTCACGGCGCCCGATCGCCGGTCCGGGACGCCTGCCCTCCCCAGGTGTCCCGGACCACCAGACCGCCCAACCGCAAGGAACCCGACGATGGTTGCTTTTCTCCGGCTCGCGCTGCGCCGCGTCGCGATGATGCCGGTGATGATCCTCGGCATCGCGCTGCTCGTCTTCGTGGTGCTCCAGTTCTCGCCGGCCGACCCGGCCTTCAACGCGCTCGGGGAGAGCGCCACCCCCGAGGCCCGGGCGGCGTTCGCCGAGGCCAACGGCCTCAACGACCCGCTCCCGGTCAGGTACTTCCACTTCCTCGGACAGCTGCTCCACTTCGACCTCGGCATGACCGTGCCGCCGAGCCAGCCCGTGGTCGACCGGATCACCGCCGCCTTCCCGCTCACGCTCCAGCTGACCCTGCTCGGACTGCTCCTGGCGGTCGTGCTGGCCGTGCTGTTCGGAGTGACCGGTGCGATGTACCGGGACCGCTGGCCCGACCAGCTGTTCCGGGTGGTGTCCATGGCGGGCGTCGCCATCCCGTCCTTCTGGCTCGGCGTGCTGCTCATCCAGCAGTTCGCGCTGAACACCCGGATCTTCCCGACCGGCGGCTACACCAACCCGGCCGACTCCTTCAGCGGCTGGCTCACCACCATGGCCCTGCCCGCGGTCTCGCTCGCGCTCCCGGTCTCCGCGTCCCTCGCCCGGCTCGTACGGACCTCGATGGTCGCCGAACTCGACCGCGACTACGTACGCACCGCCCGCGGCAACGGCCTCCCGCCGCTGCTGGTGATCCGCTCGGTGCTGCGCAACGCGCTCGTCACCCCGCTGACCGTGCTCGGCATCAAGGTCGGCTACATGCTCAGCGGCGCCGTCGTCATCGAAGCGATCTTCGACCTGCCCGGCATGGGCAAGCTCATCCTCGAAGGTGTCACCGGCGGCGATGTCGCCCTGGTCCAGGGCACCGTACTGACCATCGCCATCGCGTTCCTGGTGGTCAACGTCATCGTCGACCTGCTCTATCTGCTGGTCAACCCGCGCATCAGGACGGTGTGACATGTTCGCCACCGGCCGTCTGGCCAACAAACTGTCCCGACCCGGCATCGCGTTCCGCGCCCTCCCGGTCACCTCCCGCATCGCCCTCGGCGTACTGATCGTCGTCGTCCTCGGTGCCGTACTCGCCCCGCTGTTCACCCAGAACCCGCTGACCACCGGCACCCCGGTGCAGGCACCCAGCGGCGCCCACTGGTTCGGCACCGACCGGGCCGGCCGCGACATCTTCGCCCGGGTCGTGCACGGCTCGCGCTACTCGCTGGTGATCGGCCTCGGCGCGACCGCGCTCGCACTGGTCGCCGGAGCCCTGCTCGGCTCGATCGCCGCCACCTCGCGCAGGCTCGGCGACGAGTCCGTGATGCGGACCCTCGACATCGTGATGTCGTTCCCGCCGATCGCGCTGGCCGCCGTCCTCGTCGCGGTCTTCGGCACCAGCGTCCCGGTGATCATCTTCACCATCGCCTTCGTCTACACCCCGTCGCTGGCCCGCGTGGTCCGCGCGAATGTGCTGTCCCAGTACGGCGAGGACTACGTCGCCGCCGAGAAGGTCATCGGCGCCCGGCGCGGCTACATCGTGCTCCGCCACGTCGCCGTCAACTGCATGGCCCCGGTCATGGTGTTCGCCACCGTGATGGTCGCCGAGGCGATCATCTTCGAGGCCAGCCTCTCCTTCATCGGCGCCGGAGTGCAGGACCCCGATCCCAGCTGGGGCAGCGTCCTCGCCTACGGCCGGCAGATCCTCCTGGCAGGCGGCTGGTGGGCCACCTTCTTCCCCGGCCTCGCCCTGCTGATCACCGTCCTCGCCCTCAACATCCTCTCCGAGGGGCTCACCGACGCCTCCGCGGCGCCCAAGAGCGCCGGGCCCGCCGCCGACCCCACCGGAACCACCGAGCCCGACCCGGTCGAGGCCGCCTCCGCCGTGGACGTCGACGCCGCCCTCGTCAGGCTCGCCGAGCGCATCGAGGCCACCGAACCGACCATCACCCCGGTACGGGACGACGCCGCCGAACTGCTCGTCGTACGGGACCTGTCGATCCGCTTCCCCGACCGCTACGGGCAGATCCCCGTCGTCGACTCGATGAACTTCACCGTCCACGAGGGCGAGACCCTCGGTCTGGTCGGCGAGTCCGGCTGCGGCAAGTCCATCACCAGCCTCGCCGTCATGGGCCTGCTCGCCCGCAACGCCGAGGTCAGCGGCGAGATCCTGTACCGCGGCCGGAACCTGCTGGACCTGTCACCCAGGGAACGCCGGGCACTGATGGGCCCGGAGATCGCGATGGTCTACCAGGACGCGCTCTCCTCCCTCAACCCCTCCGTCCTCGTCGGCACCCAGCTCAGGCAGCTGACCTCGCGCGGCGGTACGAAGACCCCGGCCGAACTCCTGGAACTCGTCGGTCTCGCACCCGAACGCACCCTGCGCAGCTATCCCCACGAGCTCTCCGGCGGCCAGCGCCAGCGGGTCCTGATCGCCATGGCGCTCTCCCGCGACCCCCGCCTGCTCATCGCCGACGAGCCGACCACCGCCCTCGACGTCACCGTCCAGGCCCAGGTCGTCGAACTCCTCGTGAAGCTGCGCGACGAACTCGGCTTCGCCATGGTGCTCGTCTCGCACGACCTCGCTCTCGTCGGCGACCTCTCGCACCGGGTCGCCGTGATGTACGCGGGCCGTCTCGCCGAGATCGGCTCCACCCGTTCCGTACTCACCGGCCCCACCCACCACTACAGCCGCGGCCTGCTCGGCTCGGTCGTCTCCCTGGAGGCCGGTGCCGACCGGCTGCACCAGATCCGCGGCATCGTCCCCGCACCGCAGGGCTTCGGCGCCGGCTGCCGCTTCGCCTCGCGCTGCGACGCGGCCACCGACCTGTGCCGCACCACCGCACCCGAACTCACCGCCCGCGACACCGCGAACGACCACGGCTTCGCCTGCCACCACCCGGCGAAGGCCGCACAACTGGAAGGGAGCGCCCGGTGATCAGGCTCGACGGCGTCCACGTACGCCACAAGGCACGCAGCGGCGGAGTCTTCCGCCGGGACGCCGTGCACGCCCTGACCGACGCCACCCTGGAGGTCGAGCGCGGCGAGATCGTCGGCCTGGTCGGCGAGTCCGGCTGCGGCAAGTCCACCCTGGCCCGGGTACTGACCGGACTGCAGAAGCCCACCGAGGGCCAGGTCAGCTTCCACGGCCGCGACCTGTGGACGATGTCCGCGGCACAGCGCCGCGACGACTTCGGCTCCGCCGTCGGCGTCGTCTTCCAGGACCCGTCCACCGCCCTCAACCCCCGTCTCACGGTCCGTCAGATCCTCCGTGACCCGCTCGACGTGCACAGACGGGGCACCCGCGAGGAGCGCGAGGCACGCGTCGAGGAACTCCTCGACCTGGTCGGCCTGCCCGGCCACACTCTCGCCGCGCTCCCCGGACAGCTCTCCGGCGGCCAGCGCCAGCGCGTCGCCATCGCCCGAGCCCTGGCCCTGGAACCGGAACTGATCGTCGCCGACGAACCGACCTCCGCCCTGGACGTCTCGGTCCGTGCCCAGGTCCTCAACCTCCTGGTCGACCTGCGTGAACGCCTGGGCCTCGGCATGGTGTTCATCTCGCACGACATCCAGACGGTGCGCTACCTCGCCGACCGCCTCGCCGTCCTCTACCTCGGCCGGATCGTGGAGGAAGGGCGCGCGGCCGATGTGGCGGGCGCCCCCGTGCACCCGTACACCGAGGCCCTGCTCTCCGCGACCCCGAGCCTGCTGGAGAGCACCGAACGCATCGTGCTCACCGGACCGGTGCCCTCGGCCACCAACCCGCCGTCCGGCTGCCCGTTCCGTACCCGCTGCTGGAAGGCCGACGACGCCTGCGCCACGGTCTTTCCCGTCGAGGCCTCGGGCCCGGACGGACACCGCTGGCACTGCGTCCACCCCCAGAGCCCCGCTTCCCCCGTACCGTCCGCAAGGAGCACCGCATGACCGCCCGCAACCCCCGCTACACCGGCGTGATCCCACCCGTCGTCACCCCGCTCACCGCCGACGGCGAGATCGACCGCCCCTCCCTGGAGCGGGTCGTCGGGCATCTGCTCGACGGCGGCGTCACCGGCCTGTTCGCCCTCGGCAGCTCGGGCGAGACCGCCTATCTGACACCCGGCCGGCAGGACGAGGTCATCAAGGTCATCACAGCCGCCTGCGCCGGACAGGTCCCGGTGCTCGTCGGAGCGATCGAGACCACCACCGGCCGCGCCATCGAGCGGGCCCGCGCCGCCGAAGCGCTCGGCGCCGACGCCGTCGTGGTCACCGCCCCCTTCTACACACGCACCCACGACACCGAGATCGACCGCCACTTCCGCGACATCGCAGCCGCCCTCGACCTGCCGGTCCTGGCGTACGACGTACCGGTCTGTGTGCACAGCAAGCTCGACCCGGAACTGCTGCTGCCGCTCGCCGCGGACGGTGTGCTCGCCGGGGTGAAGGACTCCAGCGGCGACGACGGCTCGTTCCGCCGCCTGGTCATCGGCGCCCGCGAGCTTCCCGATTTCTCCGTGCTCACCGGACACGAGCTGGTCGTCGACGCGATGATGCTCGGCGGCGCGGACGGCTCCGTCCCCGGGCTCGGCAATGTGGACCCGCACGGGTACGTACGTCTCCACGAGGCCGCGGTACGGGGCGACTGGGCCGCCGCCCGGGCCGAACAGGACCGTCTGGTGGCGCTCTTCGAGATCGTCCGGGCGGCCCGTCCGGGCACGGCGTCCGCCACCGCGGCGGGCCTCGGCGCCTTCAAGACGGCGCTCATGCTGCGCGGGATCATCGGGACGAACGCGATGAGCGCGCCGATGCGCGCCCTGGACGCGGCCGAGACCGCGGAGATCGCGGCCTGCCTGGACCGCGCGGGGCTCGCCCGGATCTGAGCCGGCCCGAACGGAAGAACAGCGGTCCGTCGTCACAGCCCCGGCTGTGACGACGGACCGCTGTTCGGGATCCGCTACCTGTCGACCGCGTCGGTCAGTCCTTCGCGGTGCGAGTGCGGCGGACCAGCAGAGTGCCACCGAGCACCATGGCCGCGGCGGCCCCGCCGGCCATCCCCAGGTTGGCATCGGCACCGGTGTGCGCCAGCTGCGGCGGCTTGTGGTGCGCCGGCTTGTGGTGCACCGGCTTGTGGTGCCACGAGGTGTGGTGCCACGAGGTGTGGTGGTGGTTGGGCGGGCAGTCCGGCT